>JAKBMG010000104.1 GCA_021831685.1 Bacteroidota bacterium
CGGAGGTTTAGATGGAAAGCCGGTTGGTGCGTTAACATGGTTTCCTTCTTTAGTAGATGTAATTGATAAACCGAATGTGAATCCATTAAAGAATTATTCTCTACTTCAGAATTATCCTAATCCATTTAATCCGGAGACTATAATTGAATATTCAATTCCCCGACAAGCTGAAGTGAAATTAATTGTCTACAATTCACTTGGTCAAGCAGTTAAGACATTGATTAGCGGAGTACAATCATCCGGTTTACATTCGGTTGCCTGGAACGCCACAAATGAATCAGGACAAAATGTCTCAAGCGGAATATATTTTTATAGACTAATTGCAAATTCAACAAACAAAAAATATTCTGTTTATTCTATAACTAAAAAAATGATTTACTTAAAATAAAATTACACACGAGGTAATTATGAAAATAGTTTTAGTGATTTTGTTAAGCATTCCCTTAACAATTATTTCAGCCCAAGTTCATAAAGTTTATTCCGAAGCACCTATTGTTATAAATAACGGAATTAAAGAATCTACTCAAATAACCGTTAAATTTAGGAACAAAACATTCGAGCTTAATCAGGCAAAACCTGAGGGTGATTTGGATTTAATGCTTCCAGGATATAATAATTTAAGTAAATTTCTCCAATCACTACAAAATAAATACGGTAAATTAACCTTCCGAAAAGTAATTCCGGAAGCAGTATGGGGAGATACTACTTATTATGATCCTTCACGGCATGTAAGTATAAAGCTGCCTGATTTGTCTCAAATTTATAAAATAAAATTCTCACAATTTGTGCCCATTGACTCAATTATAAGTTCACTAAAACAAATTAATTTAGACTGAATTATATTATCAATTAGGAATTATTACTATTTCGATCCCAATCTGCCGCGGCAAGGACGCCGGGAAAAAGAATGATAATTAGTTGCTGAAATCATATAAAATGGAAAACAATTTTATATCAATAAAGTTCCCCTTTATTTTACACTTCAAGTTAGAGCAGTAAAAATAATTTACTTTATATTTATATTTTAATGTCCAAAAACGAACGGTGTTGTACGATATCGAACATTCATATGTTTACTAAAAATTGAAAAGGTTTTTATTTTCAAGAATTCTTAATTGAAGAGATGGCATTTTTATTGCTTAAAATGACGCGGTAATAACAGAACTTATTGAAAAAATAGTTCAGTAGCGTTTATATGAATGGGAATCATCATTAGCTGATTGCTTAATTTCTTTTGGGCGAGGAGATGTTAACTAATTATTTAAAAGAAACTACTAGGAATCTTGCAAGATTCAAGATATATACAATAATAAATGTTGCAGGTTTAGCTATTGGTTTAGCGGCGGTCATACTAATTACTCTTAACATTATATTTGAATATAGCTTCAATAGTTTTCACTCCAATGAGAGTCACATCTACCGGATAGGAACAACCTTTGAGAGACAAGGAAAAACCATTTCAAGTACACCAGAATTTGTCGCTGCATTAGGGCCTGCAATGATGGGGTATTTTCCAGAGATTAAAAATTTCGTCCGAATTTCATCCCCTGATCCTATAGAGTTAACTTATATAAATAATTCCTATTCTGTTGATAAAAATGTATATGCAGATTCCAGTTTTTTTGATGTGTTTTCATTTAAACTCCTTGAAGGAAATAAAAAGCTAGCATTGTCAGATCCTTATTCAATAGTTCTGACTAAAAGTACTGCGGCTCTAATTTTTGGTAAGAGCGATCCTCTTGGGAAAGTAATCATATATGAGAAGACACCGTATAATATAACCGGAATAGCAGCTGATCCTCCAGAAAACTCGGATATACAATTTAATTCGGTAATATCTTTCTCGACACTAAGTAGTCTTCCGAATAGTCAGCACTTCCTTGGTTGGAAGGGTGGAAATCAGTTCATAACATATGTACAATTAAAAAAGAATTCATCTCCAAATGAGTTAAGCAGAAAATTCCCGGATTTCCTATGGCTTCATCTGAATAACGAACTATTAAATATTAGTTGCCAAGAAATACTTCGGTTGGAACCTCTTAAGGATATTCATCTTCATCTTAATGATGATTCTATTACTATAAGGAGCAACGTTGATACGTTTTCAATCATAGCGATTTTCATTTTGATTATCGCTTCTTTAAACTTTGTGAATCTATCAACCGCACGCGGCATTCAAAGAGCGAAAGAGGTGGGCGTAAGAAAGGTTCTTGGTGCAAAAAAGAATTCACTAGTAATTCAATTCCTCGCTGAGTCTATAGCTGTGTGTTCGATTGCATTTTTGCTTGCAATAATGCTTGTAGAATTACTCTTACCGTTGTATGACAATTTAATTAACAAACATTTAGTGCTTGCAAAATTAATGAGCTGGGAATTCATTTCCTTTCTTCTTATCCTCCTTATCTTTACTAGCATTGCCTCTGGTTTATACCCTGCCTTATTTCTTTCCAACTATAAAGCAATCAATGTTCTTAAAGGAAATTTACTTCAAGGAAAACAGAAATTAGTTCTAAGGAAATCTTTAGTCATTTTTCAATTTGTAGTTTCAATATTTTTGATAGTTTCAACCTTTGTAATAAATGACCAGCTTCGATATATAAGGGACAAGGATCCCGGGTTTATCAAAAATAACATATTAGTTATACCACTAACAGATAATAAGCTAAAAGAAGAATATGAAGTTTTCAAAACCAAGCTTAAACAAATTCGGAGTGTTGTAAATATCACGGCTTCTTCAAATTATCCACTTGCTCCGGGTGGATTTACAAGCAATGGTTACTTACCAGAAGGATATAATTCTCCGTTAATGATTCATGCATTAGATTGCGATGAACATTTTCTAAACACATATGGTATCAAGCTATTAGCGGGAAGGAATTTCAATAACAGGATTGCTTCGGATCAAAAAGGATTTTTGATAAATGAATCAATGGCCAAGTTACTTCCCTGGTCTAATCCGGTTGGGAAAATAATATCAAGAAACGGGACTAACACAATTATCGGAGTTGTGAAAGATTTCAATTATTCATCATTATATCATCCAATTCAACCGCTAATTATTACTGATAAACGGGAAGCCACTCATATCAATTATATTTTGGTAAAGCTGTTATCAAGCAATATGAAGCAAACTTTGGTTTTGATAAAAAATGCGTGGAATGAATTTGCTCCGGGAATTCCGTTTGATTATCATTTTCTGGATGAGGAATTTGATAATAATTATAGGGCAGATATAATCTTTCATGAAATGTTTGCAGCATTTAGTGCCTTAGCAATGATCGTTGCAATGCTTGGTTTACTTGGACTTGTTTCATATTCAATTTCTCTTCGTACAAAAGAAATAGGGATACGCAAAGTACTTGGAGCTTCAGTCTTTGAGATCAATAGATTGCTTGTCGGTGATTATATCAAGTGGGAAATAATAGCAAACATAATTGCCTGGCCGATTGCTTATATTTTATTGAGGCAATGGCTTGAAAGATTTGCATATAAGATAGATTTTAATATTTGGATGTTTGTTGATCCATCGATAATTGTGCTCACTGCTGCCTGCACATTGGTTAGTATGATGGCATTTAGGATATCGATAAAAAATCCAACAGAATCGTTACGGTCTGAATGAAATTTTATAATGCTTAAGTTGGGAAATATTCTGACTTTAAATTAGTTTAAACCAAAGGAGAGTTATTTATGAAAGTGGAAAGTGAAGTCAAAGCAAAAAGGATGTTATTCTTTAAAACAAATATTAAGTCATTTCTAAAGGTTTCTACTTTACTAATTTTCTTATTTATATCTAAAGCAGCCGGAGAAGGCAACACAATCAAAATTAACTCTTATAAAATCAATGTAGAGTTTGCGGAAAATAATCAGCTTCAAGTTAAGGCAGATGTAGAATTTTACAAAAAACAATCCGGAGGAAAAATATTATTTCTAATCGACACTAGTATGACGTTTACGAATATTCATTTAGCCGAAAATAGAAAATCCTCAATTTTACAATTTGTAAAGAATGAAGATACACTTTTGCTGTATATTCCTTCCTCGAAGAGTAATGAAAAAGAATTCCATGTATTGTTTGAATACACTATGCCGATTGACTCTTTATCCGGCGGGGCAACTGAAATGGGATACTGGTACCCTTATCTTTTTAACAATATTTCTAAATTTATGATTATTGCTAAAATGCCGTATAGCTATTCAATGTTTTTCCCTGGTATCCTTTTAAAAAAGTATATTAACTCAAAAAGCATCAAATATATTTGGGAAACTGATAAACCCTTACCTAGATTATTTGGGGTCATTGCAAAATCAGATGCTTACACCGAAAGTAAATCGGTGATAAGAGGGAAAATGTTGGATATTTATTTGCTGGCCAAAGATAGGGGCCTAATGCATAGATTTAAGAGTGAATCGGAGAAGGCATTTAAATTCTTCAGCGATTATATAGGGCAATACAGATATAAAAGTCTAACATTTATTGAAGTTCCGGATATGAAATATGTTAATTCTCAACCGTCATTTATTATGATGGGATCTATATTTCTGGATTATTATAAGAAAAATCTATATGATTGGCCGCCGCATGAAATTGCTCATCAATGGTTCGGTTCCGGAATATTTGCTAAACAGGGTGATCTAAGGTCATGGTGTATGTTTGAACCACTAGCAGAATATTCCCGTCTAACATTCACTGCAAGCGATTCAGGCAAAGTATACATGGAAAAGGAAATCAAAGGGATGATTGATGAATATAAATCCGATTATGAAAGCACAAAGTACGATAAGCCATTGATAGAAACAGGAGGATCACGGGTAACATACATAAAGGGCACTTATGTAATGAATAAAATCGCGGAGATGTGCGGGCAAGAAAAATGGCAAGAATTCCTCGAAAAATTATTTGACCATTTTCAAGGGAGGTTTTTAACCTATAGTGATTTCATAAAATATTTATCTAAAATAAATAATAAAGCTGGTAAGGCAGCAAATGAAATGTTTACGACTACCGGACTAATTAAAGAATAAATTAGGTTTAACTAATTACAAAATCAGAGGATAATGAAGATGAAAAATAAATTATTTATCTTTTTTATATTGTCAACTATATTGCTTCCGCTTTATGGTCAAACTACAAACCTTAAAGAAGATGCAATAAAAGTAGCTGAAAAAGGGAACTATACAAAAGCAATTGAGTTGTTGGAAAAGGCAAAAACAGAAAGTCCGAATGATCCTGAGATTTATTATTACCTCGGTGTTTTCATGCATTATCTTTCTTACGATTCAGTACCATTGGTTGGATATAACAGCAGCTACCCTGATAAAGTTTTAGTAAACCTGGAAAAAACAATTAAGCTGAAACCGGATTATGGCAATGCTTATTATTTTATCGGAGCGCAGTATGGCGCTAATGCAATTGATGCCTTGCTAGACGGAAATGAGGAAGAATATAAAATAGCATTCAAAAAAGCTTATGATGCAGGAGCGTTCCCGGTTTGGTTAATTGAATATGACAGAAATATATTAAAATCTTGTCCTGAGAATGCAATACTGTTTGTAACAGGAGATGCTGTATTTGATCCTATCCAATATTTGCAAGAAATAGAAAATTACAGAAAAGATGTCACGGTTATTGCTTTCCCTTTCTTAAATAGGCCATGGTATGTAAATATTCTGAAAAACGGTTTTAATGATGTAATAACGAAAATCCCGATTAGGATATCCTCAAAACAAATAATGGATATTCATCCGTATAAATGGGACACTTTGGAAGTTAATATTCCTATTTCGGAAAAACTAAAAAATGAATTTAACTTACCTATTGATGCAATAATGAAATGGAGTCTTGAACCCGATATGGATTCTAACAACAGATCACTGTTGAGTACTAATTTAACCATTCTGTTAAATATTATTGAATCAAATAAATGGGAAAGACCAATCTTTTTTTCTCTAGGATTTATGCCGTCAACTTTTTCCGGTTTAGAAAAGAATTTCCAATTATACGGCATGGCTTTTAGGCTGCTTCCATTTAAAACAGAGAAAACAAATTATAATATAAATGTTTCTAAAATTGAAGAAGTGCTATTAAATAAAAATAATATCAAAGATTTCAAAGAGGTGAATAAACATAATATGCCAAGGGCATCAAATATGCTTGGAAATTATTATTGGGTTCTCTATAACCTTGCAGATTATTATAAAAGTAAGAATCAATTGGACAAAATCAGGCAATTAGAAAATTATATAAAGGAATATTTAAATACAGATACATTACAATATGGAAATAAAATTTTGCAAATGATTGATAAATTAGCAAAGAATTAATTCTTGAAGCAGTGAGCGCTTTTAATATATAAATTCAATTGAGTTGTTAATAAATTAAATACAATAAGGCAATTTAATATGAGAAAAATATTGGTATTATTTTTTTTAATTTCTACTATTTCATTAACGATAGGACAGACAAAAAAGGTTCATTTATTTATTAATAATGGTGTTGACACTTTAGATCCAAACATTTTGTCAGTAGTAAAAACCTGGGATGCGTACCTTAAATCAAACCCTGATAGCAGCTATGATAATCCATATTGGCTTAAATCGGAAATCACAAAATACAAATCATTTGATTTATTAAATCATTCATGGTTTTATCCAAGTTTATATTATCTAATGCGCTATTTCAGACCAAGTGTATTGAGCGTTTCTGAAAATAAAGATCATTATACTATACGCACATTATTTGCTAACGCACCAAAGTCCGATTCAGGTTCAATAAATACATTAGCTATAACTGAAGTTGCGGCGGTAAAGCAAAGCGGGAAAATTAAGCTGTGCAATATCTTACAATTTAATACTGCGAGTTGGGAGAGAGAGGAAATAGGCAGCATAACATTTATTTTCCCTAAAAGTCACAGATTCAATCGCTTATTAGCTGAACGATTAAGCAATTTCGTTGATTCACTTGCTGTTTTATGGAACCTTAAAACAAAATCTACGGAATATTATTTTGCCGATGACTTTGATGTTGTTGCAAAAGCACTAGGCATGGATTATAGAATGGGAGAAGGAAATAAAATAAAACCACGCGGATTTACTGATATAATCAATGGTCTTGTATATGCCGGGGGAAGCGACGAATGGTTTCCTCATGAATTTGTACATATTTATATAAACCCATTATTCCCTGATGCAAATTCTTATTTCCTTGAAGGCTATGCAACACTTATGGGAGGCACAGGAGGAAAATCTTTCGAGTGGAATATTAATAATGTTAATATTTATCTCAAAAAACATCCTGAGATGAGTGCGTTGAATTATACCGGAATAGATTATTTCACCGGACCAGAATATACGATAGGTGCGCTATTATGTAAAATGGCATTAGATAAGGGTGGGTTAAAACTGTTAAAAAAGCTAATGAGTTATGGAAAAGGAGAAAATAATTTATATAAAGCAATAAAAGATGTTTTTAATATTGATAAGCCTAACGTTGATAAGTTTATCCGGGCAAAATTAGATGAGTACAGTTCAAAGAAGTAATGATAATCAAGATTAATAATTTAAAATAAAGTTGCGAATTAGATACTTTCTGTTTCTTCTTCTTAATGTTAAAATATTGGAGCAGCCGAAAGAGTTACAGTATATTTATTGAAGGAATTATAACTTATTTCCATGTTAATTACCCCCAATATTCTGGAGATGCCTGAATAAATTTCCCAATAAGCTTCCTTTTGAGTCAACTGTGGTAAATAATTTGAATCGTTAAAAATCCTTAAAGCAGCTGCACCGGTAATGATATCAAGATCTAAATTTGTTAGAAAATTTAGACCCAAAGCCTGAAATATTATTGTTCTCCAATTGTGTTCAATATGGATGGCAATCATTTTATCTCCGGCGAATTGATAAGGCTTTAATCCTTTGAAAGAAGTTACCGGAGAATAAAAGCCCATTGCAGAAATAGGGGAAAGAATCTGTTGTATTCCATATCTGCCGCTTAAATAATCGGCTTCAAGATTAATTTGAATATAAGGTGAAAGAAAAAGTTCGTCATAAAAGGTTTTCATTCTTAATTGACCGGCAAGAATTATTTTATAATAATCGAAATCACTGCTTAGGAATCGACGGGACAGTTCTATCTCAGTTAATAATCCGTTTACCGGCATTAACTGTAATTCAAATGGAGATTTTCCAAGCTGCAATGAAAGTCGGATTTTCCTGTCAGTTCCTTCATTTATTTTAGGATTGGGTATTACAAATCTTTTGGGATTTATAATACTGAGATATCTATCTTCTTTTAAGGACGATTCTTTATCCGATATAAAATTGATACTTGCTGAAAGATATCTCGTGTTTTTAGTGACCCCTATCCTATAGCCGGAAGATAAATAATAATTATACTGATCATCAAAGCCAAGTAACACCGAAGTTGCATTCATTATTGATGAATACGGGTTCAACGGCTGCCATTCTTGCACTTTCTTATATACTTCAAGCTCAACCCCGCTTAAGAAAGAATTGGAAAGACTATATCCGAAACCCAACGAGCCAATGGCTTTTTTCATGCCGGTAGAATAAGCTGCAAAACTATTCGTATAGAATGTCTCACCGAAAATATTCGAATTATATTTTGCACCTAAGGTAAGATACTCTACCCTATTGTTATTTAAATAAACATAGTTAAATATCAGTTTCGATAATTTACCTAAGGCATTTCCATCTGAATTTCTGTTTGAACCCGGATTCTTAGGAACAAAAGCTGCTAGAGCACCAGTAACTTTTATGCTCTTCTCTATCGTCATCGTCGTGTCGATTGTTGCAAATGCATTTACCTCAGACTTTGTAAGCGGTACCGGACGAAGAGTTTTCATTTTCCCGGATGAAATTTCTTTAGGGGGTATTTTCATTTGGGATGTATCCGACACGAAACCACCATAATTGGACATAACCGCAGCTTTTACGGAATCGGGAACAGGTTGATTTATTTTATATTCGGTAACAATATTAACTTCCTGAAATGACACCGGTTCGACACCGATCAGACCTCCCATACTAAATCCCAATGAAATATTCATCTCGCAATAATTTGGAAGCCAATACCCGTCATATTTCTCAAGTGATTGTTTAAAATTCAACTGCAAATTATGCACATAAGGAAATCTAACTCCCTCACTTGCTTTCAAATCAACTTTACCTATCGAATAGGTTTCTCCTTCAATATAAATTAAACCTTCCACAAGTGGTTGAATTTTCGAACGTGGTGTTACCCTAATCTCATATATAGGTGCTCCCTTCGTTTCAATGCTATTAAGTAGCTTATAATCGTAATAATCGAATGCGTTATCCGCTATAGGCAGGTAGACCTTATTCAAAAGTAAATCGAGTGTATCCGCCGAAAAATCTGGTAAATGCTTGTTTGTAAGATCTGATGTGAGATCTAAATTATAAGATTTCTTTTGGTTTTCGGTTTTGTGAGTCTTCAGTATAAATTCTTTTTCAATGTTATTTTTAAGTTTGAATCCTCTAACAATCATTTCCTGAACCATAGTAATTTTGCCTGCCGATCTCATAACACCTTTTCGATAAGCATTATACTCGTAATTCTCCAGACCCCGCCTATTGATGCGTTTCCGTTTGATTGCTTCTCTAATAATTCTATAGGCTGGGTCTTCACCTGATACTATAACTTCAGGTAGAATGATAGGCTGTCTAATCAGGCTAATCAAAATATTTTTCTTTGTTGGAACGGATATACTTATTGTATCCGTTTTGTATCCGACATAACTTATAAATAATAAATACTTACCATTCTCAAGCTTTAATATGAATTCACCGTCTATATTTGAAACTGTCCCCATATTTGTACCGGCTAATAGTATGGATGCATAAGGAAGCGGTTTGTTGGACACAGAATCCAAAACCTTCCCGCTAACTCCTTGCCCTTGTGCCATCATAATGTAAGGCAATAAAAAAAATAGTAATCCGATTAACTTCATTTTCTCGGTATATATTTTTAACAAACTTTTATATATGGACGAAACATACATTTAAAATGTTACATATTATTTATTTTTATTATTATAGGGCACTTCTAAAAACTATCTTTTATAAAAATTTAACGCAGAGAACGCAAAGAATACGCAACGTTCGCAGAGAATATTGAAGTTTTTAGAAGTGCCCTATAATGAGGAAATCTGATTAATATGCTTAATATAGTCAAGCATTAGTTCTTTTTCTTTGCATCTTATAACTTTATAGCTGATTCCTTTTTATTCTTCCAAAACCATTCAAAAAAGGAGTAAGAATAACCCCTCCAAATCTTCTGAATACGTCTCAATAGGCATTCTAATAGTCTTATCTTGTGCAAATCTCACTATTGACCTCAATTTTTCCCATAATTAAGCTATAGAAATTCTCCCATAAGAGTTTAATCATTTTATTCCGGACAGTAGTGGCTCTTATACTTTTTCAATCCTTTATTTCGTTATTAAAGTTGTTTAATTTGCATCAGATAAAATATTGAACAGATATATCTTAATAAACCTAATATATCAAAATTAATCTGCTCATCACCTCAACAAAGAATTTAGACAACAAATTTTGGTCACATATGAAGATCGGAAAGTATGAACTTAAGATAATCAATTCGGGATACTTTTGGCTCGACGGCGGAGCCATGTTTGGCATTATCCCTAAACCTCTGTGGGAAAAAACAAACCCACCTGATTCCGTAAATAGGATTAAACTTTCCACAAGAAATTTGTTACTCTTAAATGGCAACCGGAAAATTTTGATTGATTCGGGAATGGGAAATAAATGGGATGCTAAATCAAAAAGCATTTATTCTATAAATCAAAATGAATTTTCTTTGGACAACGAATTAGTTAAAGCTGGAATTTCAGCAGGCGAAATAACGGATGTTATAATCACGCATCTTCATTTTGATCATACCGGTGGCTCTATAAAATTGGAAAATGAAAAACTAATACCGGCTTTCCCTAATGCTAAATATTATGTGCAGAAAAAAAACTTTGAGTGGGCTGTTAATCCCTCAGAAAGAGACCGGGGAAGTTATATAAAAGAAAATTTTATTCCGTTATACGAAGCGGGTGTGCTAAATCTTATCGACAATAATATCTATTTTGATGACGAGATTGAGTTTTTAGTTGTAAACGGTCATACCTTTTCTCAGCAGCTTGTAAAAATATCTGACTCCTCTTCTACAATTTTATATTGTGGTGATTTGATCCCGACCTCTTCACACATTCCGCTTCCTTATGTGATGGGCTACGATCTCCAACCTCTTATGGCTGTACAGGAAAAGAAAAATATTTTATCTCAAGCCAATGAAGAACAATGGAAATTGTTTTTTGAACACGATCCCGAGTTTGCTTCAGCCACAATTAAAAGAACTGATAAAGGATTTCAAGTTGATGAAAAATTCAGAGAATTGTGAGCAAGTTAATTTGGAAGGTTTTGAAAAAGTATGCTCCATAAATAATCTGTCTGAACAAAACGGAAAAAGGTTTATAGTTAACGATGTCGAAATTGCTGTCTTTTTAGTTAATGGAAAAGTTTATGCACTTAGTAATATTTGTCCGCATCAGCACACGGCACTAATTTATGATGGTTTTATTGAAGACGGATATGTCATTTGCCCTGCTCACGGATGGATGTTCAATCTTGAAACGGGTAAAATGCCCTCAAACAGAAATGGTCTTGACAGTTATCCTGCTTTAATCTGCAATGAAAATGTCTATGTGAAGGTTGAGAAAAATGAACTGAAATGGTAATAAAAACTATTTATGCTGAATGAAAATTACAAATGAAATAATAGTTCAGAAAGCAAAATCAATCGGATTTGATTTGGTTGGCTTTGCAAAAGCAGATGAACTGAAGGAAGAAATTAATCGACTTGAAGAATGGCTTGCTAAAGGTTATCAAGCAGAGATGTCTTACATGGAAAACAATGTTGATAAAAGAAAAGACGTCTTTAATATTTTACAGAATGCTAAGAGTGTCATTTCACTCGGATTAAATTATTACCATGACATTGAATTTTCCAACAATCCAGGGACAGGCAAAGTATCAAGATATGCATGGGGAAAAGATTACCATCTTATTATATGGGAAAAACTTTCCCGGTTAGAAAGTGAATTAAAAGAAATAGATAATAACTTTGAATCAAAATCTTATGTCGATACGGGCCCTGTCATGGATAAAGTTTGGGCTGTAAAATCCGGTTTAGGTTGGATGGGCAAGCATACCAACTTAATCAACAAGGAATTTGGAAGCTGGTTCTTTATCGCAACAATTATTACAAACTTTGAATTTGACTACGCAATTCCTATCCCGGATTTTTGCGGTACCTGCACTTCCTGTATAGATGCATGCCCAACCGACGCAATCGTAAATCCCTATATCGTAGATTCTAATAAGTGTATCTCCTTTTTGACTATTGAAAACAAGAATGAAATATCTGATGAGTTTAAGGGAAAGTTTAATAACTGGATTTTTGGCTGCGATATTTGCCAGGATGTCTGCCCGTGGAATATTAAATTTTCACAAGAAACCTCATCCGAAGATTTTCATCATCCTGAAAATATGGAACTCAATTTGAACGAAGTTCTTGAGATGAGCGAGGAAGGATTCAAATCAAAGTTTTTTAATAGCCCGGTAAAAAGGACAAAGCTCTTAGGACTCAAAAGAAACGCAAAATTTCTTTTGCAATAATTATTGCTTTGGTCATTCCTATTGGATAAATTGAAACCTTCAACGATGAAGTGAATCTAATTGTAAATAAAGATAAATCAATATTTTATTAAACAAGATTTTTTGAAACAACAGCAAACGGAGAAAATATGGCAGATAATCATTTTAAAGTTATAATCATCGGTTCAGGACCAGCAGGATTTACAGCAGCATTATATACCGCAAGGGCAAACCTAAGTCCTCTAATGTTTGAAGGAATGCAACCGGGCGGACAGCTTACGATTACAACCGAAGTAGAAAATTATCCCGGCTTTGAACATGGCATTCAAGGACCGGAACTTATGGATATTATGCGCAAACAAGCTCAAAGATTTGGCGCAAAATCTGTCTATCAAGAAATCACTGAAGTTGATTTTTCTAAACGCCCATTTGTTCTGAAATCTTATGAGGAAGTATATACCGCTGATTCAGTAATTGTTTCTACCGGCGCTTCAGCAAGACTTCTGGGCTTGGAAAGCGAAAATAAATTTATGGGCTATGGCGTTTCCGCTTGTGCTACGTGTGATGGATTTTTCTTTAAGGGTCTAAAGATACTTGTCGTCGGCGGAGGAGACACAGCAATGGAAGAAGCAAATTATTTAACAAAATTTGCCTCGGAAGTTACAATTGTACATCGACGTGACGAATTTCGTGCATCAAAAATTATGCTCGATAGAGCTAAAAGAAATCCAAAAATAAAATTTCTAATGAATAAAGTAATCAAAGAAGTTGTTGGAAAAGATGAGAACGGCAGAAAGTCAATGACCGGAGTAATTCTCCGTGACACAAAAGATAATTCAACTTCGCTGATCGACGCAGATGGTTTGTTCATGGCAATTGGGCATAAACCAAACACAGAATTATTCAAAAATATATTGGATATGGACGAAACCGGCTACTTAAAAGTAAAACCTGGGTCAACTTACACAAATGTTGAAGGTGTTTTTGCTGCCGGAGATGTTGCCGATAAAACTTATCGTCAAGCTATTTCTGCTGCAGGAACCGGATGCATGGCTGCAATTGATACGGAACGCTGGTTAGAATCGCAAGAGTAAAATTACGAAAAATTAAAGCCGGCTTGTTGCCGGCTTTTTTTACTTAGCAAGGTCTTTTGATTCAAATTTTTTAGATAGAAGATTAGCAACTACAAAACCGATACCCGTTATTGTGAATAAAGAAAAAGGTACATAATAGTCACGTCCTAAAAAGTCCTCCAACATTAATCCGAGACCTAATCCTATTCCGAAAAAAATACATATGATCCCTACTTTCAACATTCTATTTGGATCTCTTTTTCTTTCGAAATACTCTTTTATTGAATCTGCAGAAAGACCCTTTTCAATCAGCATTTGTCTCTCCCTAAACCTAAAATAGTAATATGCAATAAGTACGAGTCCTATTACAAGAAACATTACTATTGGTACAAAAACTCCAACAACTCCTGCATTCATTTTTAGTTTCCTTTCTAATTTATTTTTCTAAATATTCAACCAAAACATCTAATTTCGAGTTCTTTTATTTATTCTCTCAAAGCTTATGACTTGTATTTATGCGAATAGGTTACAACAAAAAATATTATTGCATCTTATGTTACTTGTAAATATTTTTATACTGACATATGCTTTCATATTATCTTTTTACTAATATGTAACCTTTTAAATGGTGAGTGAGTCATAAAAGTAGATGAAAAATATAAGCGACTTAGAAATAATAGAATCTGTTAAGAAAGGAAATAGAGCAGATTACTCAATATTGGTAGATAGGTATAAAAATAAGGCGTTTTCATTGATTGTAAGAATGGTAAAAAATCAAATGGATGCCGAAGAAGTTCTTCAGGATTGCTTCGTAAAGGCTTATAATTCATTAGAGAATTTTAAACAGCAAGCAAAATTCTCAACTTGGTTTTACCGGATTGTTTATAACACGGCATTAACACGACTTTCAACAAAGAAAAGAAAAGTTGAGAATGATATGTCTTCTATTGACGAATTATATTTTCTTGAAAGCAACTATAATCCTGAAACTACAGAACAAAAAGATTCTTCACAATTTATGCAATCGATGATCGAAAAACTGCCTCCAAGCTATTCAGCAGTCATAAATATGTTTTATCTTGATAATATGAGCTGCGAAGAAATTAGTGAAATTATGCAGACTTCGGTTTCTAACGTAAAAGTTATGCTACATAGATCTAGAAATTTATTGCGTGATATTCTTATAAAAAATAATTACGCAGAGGAAATATTATGATTCCCATAGACGACGAAACATTAAATCAATATATCGACGGTGAGTTAGACCAAACAAAACTTAAAAATATTAAAGAACATTTAATTAACTCTGAAATTGATAGAAAAAGATTAGAATATTTACAAAAAGTTCACGGAGACCTAGGACAGTTGAAGATATATCAAACTTCAACAAATTTTACCAGCTTTGTCATGTCAAAGTTAGAGAAAAAATTTAAGGCAAGTAAAAAGGACAAAATTTTTATATTATCTATATCTTCAGTCTTCATGATTTTTTGTCTGGCAATTGCCGGTTATCTGTTATTCAATATTATTTCCGATCCTTCTAGTACAGGGTTAATAGTAGAGAAAACAGATTCATACATATCGATTTTAATGCAATTTACCGAAAGTGCGAAAGGAATATTTACACCTCAAAATATTTCAATATTCGGATCAATTATTTCATTCGGTTTCCTTGCTGTAGCTTACTTTATGTATGAAGAACATAAATTTTCTAAAAGAAAAATTGAACAATAGTAGCAAACCAATACATATTCTAAAAAAGGCTGTTGTAATTACAGCCTTTTTTTATTTTATGGTAAATTATTGCCTCCGCCATTTAATATTAGTTTGTATATTTGTATTAGAAAAAATAACAATCAAAGAATAATAAGATGACAAAAGCAGGATATGTAGCAATTATTGGTAAGCCGAATGTTGGTAAGTCAACTCTTCTTAATGTTTTACTTGGGCAGAAAATTTCCATTACCACAAGCAAACCGCAGACTACCAGAAAAAGGATCCTGGGTATACTGTCAACAGAAAAATATCAAATAATATTTCTTGATACTCCAGGTATACTTGCGCCGGCTTATCTTCTACAAGAAAAAATGATGGAAGAAGTAGAGCAATCTGTACAAGACGCCGATATCCTTATCCTAATTTTAGATTTGATTGAAGATCCCGATGGATTAAAAACTCTTCAAAATGATTTTACGTACAAGCTTTTTATGAGGGTTAAAAAGCCTAAAATTCTATTGCTTAATAAAATTGATTTGACATCGCAAGAACATGTTAAGTTACTAATGAATAAAATTAACTCAACACAAAAATTTGAAAAGATAATCCCGGTTTCTGCATTAGAAAAATTTAATATCCAACAAATAGTCGATTCAATAGTTGAGCTTCTTCCGCAAAACCCTAAGTTTTATCCTGATGATATTGTATCCGACGAGAATGAAAGATTTTTTGTCTCTGAAATTATACGTGAAAAAATCTTCGAGCTATACCAGGAAGAGATCCCTTATAGCTGCGAAGTAGTGATCCAAGAATTTAAAGAAGTTGAAGGAAGAAAAGATTTAATCCAAGCAGAGATATTTGTAGAGAAGGATAGCCAAAAAGGTATTCTTATAGGAAAACAAGGGGCTGCTATAAAGAAAGTCGGAGAAGATGCACGTCAGTCAATTGAAGAATTTCTTCAACGTCCGGTGTTCCTGGAGCTTCGTGTAAAAGTGAAAGAAAAATGGCGCTCGGATGAAAATGTCTTGAAATCTCTCGGTTATACAAAATGGAAAGAATGAATTTCATTTTAAACTACTTACCGGCAATTTAATAAGAATGGTTAAAAAATATCTTAGCGAAGGATCATTATTATTTATCACAATTATTTGGGGAGCCACTTTTGTAATCATCAAAGGAGCTTTAAGTGAAATAACTCCGATGCTTTTCATCGCTGTTAGATTTACATTAGCCGCAGTTTTACTATTTCCATTTTTCTTTCGCTCCGTGTTAAATTCTTCAAAGGAAACTATAAAAGACGGGCTCATTCTGGGTGTAATCTATTTCCTTGGGTTCGCTACTCAAACTATTGGACTGCAATATACAACAGCTACAAAGTCAGCATTTATTACCGGTACGTTTGTATTGTTTACGCCAATATTCCAATTAATTTTTGAAAAGAAAATCCCGGGAAAAGGAAACCTAATTGGAATATTGTTTGTAATTCTCGGTTTAATTTTCCTTTCAAGCAAAGGAGAAAACGCACTTGATGTTTTTTCTGAAATCGGAAGCGGATTTAATATCGGAGATTTTTTTACCTTAATCTGTGCTGTGTTTTTTGCAATGTATCTTGTTTATCTTGATATATCAAGTAAAAAACACGATTACAAGCCGCTGGTCTTTATCCAAATTTCACTTACCGGCTTATTGGGTATTATTTCTGCACTTTTTGTTTCTGCCACTGGATTGCAGACTGAAAAACTTATTATAAACTCTTCTCTTATCTTTGCAATCATCTATACTTCCGTCTTCGCAACAATTATTGCCAGCACAATCCAAACAAAATTTCAAAAGGTGGTTACTCCAACTAAAGCGGGAATTATTTTATCCTTCGAACCAATTTTTTCTGCCATCTTTGCCTTCTTCATCTTGACTGAAAAAATTTCTAACTTTGCTGCATTAGGTTGTACACTTATTTTCTTGGGGCTTTTAGTGGCAGAAATTTTTGATAAACTAAATATTTTTTCAAATGAAAAAGCGAGCTGAAATAATAGCCTCCGGTTTAGTGCAAGGAGTTGGTTTTAGATATTACGTTTCACGCCATGCACAAAGTTTGGGACTAACCGGCTTTGTAAAAAATCTTTTTACAGGTGAGGTTCAAACTATTGTGGAAGGTGAGGTTGCTCTTATTGAAGAACTTTTTCTTAAAATTAAAATTGGTCCTTCTCACGCTTCCGTTAATAATTGTAAAATTATCTGGCACGAGTTGAAAAATGAATTTAATAGTTTTGAGGTAAGATTTTGATTGAAGATTTTAGAACAGGAATCGGTTTTGACGTTCACGCATTTGCTGAAGGAAGAAAATTAATTTTGGGCGGAATTGAGATTCCTTACGAAAAAGGTCTGCTCGGTCATTCCGATGCCGATGTTCTTCTCCATGCCGTTTCAGATGCCTTGCTTGGAGCGCTGGCATTAGGCGATATTGGTCAACATTTCCCGGATAGCGACCCAAAGTATAAAAATGCAGATAGCGTTCTTTTGCTAGAGCTTGTTTACCAACTCATAAAAGAGAAAGGCTACCAACTCGGAAATCTCGATGCCGTTGTTGTTATGCAAAGACCAAAAATATCTCCATTTATTTATCAAATGAGAAATCGAATTGCTGAAGTTCTCCAAACAAATATCGATATGATTTCCGTTAAGGCAACTACTACCGAAAACCTTGGATTTATCGGAAGAGAAGAAGGCGTTTCGGCATTTGCAACTGTTCTAATTATTAAAAAAAAATGATATGATAGAAAATATTCTTGACTTATTCTCCAATCTAAATCCTGTTTGGATTTATTTTGCACTCTTTCTTTTTGCATTTATTGAAAATGTTTTTCCCCCTTCTCCGAGTGACTTAGTTGTTATAGTCGGTGGTTCATTAATCGCGACAGATTCACTCCATTTTGTTCCGACATTATTATTTACCACTGCCGGAAGCGTTCTAGGATTCATGTCCCTTTTTTTTATCGGTAGCCAATTGGATAAAAAAATTGTTCGAGCCGGAAAGATTAAATTCATTTCTGTTAAAGGCTTGGAAAATGCTGAAAATTGGTTTGGGAAGTATGGATACATTATCATTTTAGCAAACAGGTTTTTGCCCGGTACTAGATCAATCATTTCTTTGTTTGCAGGTTTAAGCGAATTGAAATTTAAGAAAACAACTCTTTTGGCTACAATTAGCGCCCTATTTTGGAATTCTATTGTCATTTACCTGGGTTTTATTTTCGGCAGAAATATCCATAAGGTTGATAATTATATTTCAACTTATAGTAGACTCATTCTCGTTGTTACAATATTTATTGCGGCAGTTTTTGTAGTGAGATATCTTTTTAAGAAAAGAAAGAAGAACAAAATTGAGTTTTAACCTTTGGCATAACAGAATTAGAATTTCGCCTGAAGAAAAAAGGGTAAAACGAAAAGAAAGATTACTTCTGATTCTTAGTGGTATACTCATGGGGGTTGGCTTTCCACCGTTTCCTTTTCCGTTTACTCTTTTTCTATTTGTAGGATTAATCCCATATTTTATTGTAATTGAAAAAAGAAAAACCTTAGCAGAAATAAACCGCGCTACTTATCTTACTTTTTTTGTTTTTAGCGTCATCACCCTTTATTGGGTTGGCAGTTGGCAAAAGGAATCTGATCCGTTTTTAATGATTGCCGGCGGCACGTTACTTTTTTTTGAACCGATATTATTCTTGATCCCTTCAACTCTTTTTTATTTGGCGAAAAAATCTTTTTCCGGAACTGTCGCACTTTTTTTGTTTCCTATGTTTTGGGCTGCCTACGAATATCTCTATATGCTTACCGACATAAGCTTTCCCTGGCTAACGCTGGGACACGGTCTTGCTGAATTTATTCCCTTCATCCAAATTGCAGATACAATTGGTGCTGTTGGTTTGTCTATTATTGTTATCTATATAAATATTTTTTTGTATAAAGCCTTTTTCAATCTAAAATTATCGAAAAGAAAATTTCTATTACATCTATCAACAGCACTAATTATTTATATCCTTATACTTGGGTATGGTTTTTTTAGACTAGATACTTTTCACGTTTCAAGCAAAATAATTAAAGTTGGACTAATTCAGCCAAATTTAAACCCATGGGATAAATGGAACGACAAAAATTTAAACAACTTAACAATCGAATATCTTAATCTTTCGCAGCAAGCCGTTAACAAAGGAGCGCGTCTAATTATTTGGCCCGAAACTGCTTTGCCTGTTTTTTTGATGGATGGTTCTTATAGTATTACCCTTGATTCAATTTATAGCTTCCTGCGACGCAATAACGTTTACCTTCTTACGGGAATGCCTGACGTAAAGTATTTTTATCCCGGGGAAAATGTTCCTTATGATGCTAAAACCAATTCAAGCGAAAATATTTCCTATGCGACTTATAATGGTATACTCTTGCTTTCCCCCGATACAAGAATTGTTCAGAGATATGCTAAAATGAAGCTCGTTCCTTTTGGCGAAAGAGTCCCGTTTGTTAGTCAACTTCCTTTTCTTGGAAAGCTAATTAGATGGAGCGTCGGGATTTCAAGTTGGAACGTTGGTAAAGATACTGTCAATTTCAAACTCCCTGATATTGAGGGTAACAGACCTCCATTTACAATTTCTTCTAAAGATTCAATCAGTATAAACGGACTTGTATGCTACGAATCTGTATTCCCATATTTTGTTACTAATTTTGTTCAGCGCGGTGCCAGGCTTATTGCTGTTGTTACAAATGATAGCTGGTATGGTAAATCAAGCGGGCCATATCAACACAAAGAAATTTCCGTATTACGCGCAGTTGAAAACAGACGTACCGTTGTAAGAGCTGCTAATGGTGGAATTAGCTGCATTATAAATCCTCTCGGCGAAACAAAAATAGAATCAAGGCTTTTTACTAAGGATGTTATTGTTGGCGATGCACCGTTAGAATCAAAAGAAACTTTTTTTACAAAGTTTCCACTAATTGTCCCGGAGATTTCTCTTGCGGTTTCATTATGGATATTGGGAATTTTTATTCTGAAAAAGATTAAGAAAAAATGGTTAACGTTATAGATTAAATAAACCTAAGAGATTGTTTATCTTATTATAAATATATTGGTAAAATCAAATTGGAAAGGAAAAATTTTAAAGCTATGAATAATTTTATTGACCTCCGAAGTGATACAGTTACAAAACCTTCTGAGGAAATGCGTAAAGCGATGTTTAAAGCCGAAGTCGGGGATGATGTTTTTCAAGAAGATCCAACAGTAAATCAACTGCAAGAATATGCTGCGGACCTTTTAGGGAAAGAAGACTCTCTTTTTGTCTTAAGCGGTGTAATGGGAAATCAAATTTGTCTGAACGTGCTTACCAACCCCGGTGATGAAGTTATATGCGAAAGAGACGCCCACATTTTTCAATACGAGTCAGGTTCGCCGGCAGCATTAAGCGGAATCCAGATAATGCCTGTCGATGGTAACTCCGGCGTTATTACACCCATACAAATTGAGCCCTACATTCGACCGACCTCAGCTTACTACATGCCCCGGACAAAAGTAATCGAAATTGAAAACACTCATAATCGTGCGGGAGGAACTATTCATCCAATTGAAAATATTATCAACGTGGGTGAACTAGCAAAAAAATATAATTTATTCTATCACCTTGACGGTGCACGAATTTGGAATGCTTCGGTTGCCTCAAAAATTTCTGTTAAAGAATATGCATCATACTTCGATACCGTCTCATGCTGTTTATCAAAAGGACTTGGCGCACCGGTGGGCTCTATTATTGCCGGATCGAGAGATTTTATTAAAGAAGCTTTTCGGGTACGCAAAGCCTGGGGAGGAGGTACACGTCAGATAGGCATTCTCGCTGCTGCCGGTCTCTATGCTTTGAAAAATAATATTAACCGTCTTGCGGAAGACCATGAAAAAGCAAAGTTACTTGCCGCGACAATCAATAATTGTAAAAAATTGAAAATAAATTTACAGTCGGTTCAAACAAACATCTTAATCTTTCAATCTGTCAATATTTCCATTGATGATGCATTGATCCTGTGTAAAGAAAAGGGATTGCTTCTTTCAACGGGTAAACCCGGCTTCCTCAGGGCAATTACACATCTTGATGTAAGTTTTGATGAAATTAAAATTGCCAGTAAAATTATTGAAGAGGTATTTAATTGAAAATGGATATAAAAAACTTCAAACACAGCATTAAAATTAAGGTTAGATTTTCCGACCTTGATGCAATGAGGCATGTAAATAACGCAACATTTTTGTCTTATCTTGAAGAAGCAAGGATTGCTTATTTCAAAGATGTCCTTAACAAACCGATGGAGGGTCTCGATTTCGATGCAGTAGTTGCAAGAATTGAAATCGATTATCAGCAGCCGATAATTCTTGGGGATGAAGTAGAAATACTCAGTCGTGTTTCAAAAATGGGGAATAAAAGTTCCGATGTGGAACATCTAATTATGGTTAATCGCAAAGGAAATAAAATCATTGCAGCTTCTGCCATAACTAAGCTGGTTTCTTATGATTATACCAAACTGACTTCATTCCCAATACCCGAAATCGTAAAGAAACAAATTGAAAAATTTGAAAAAGGCTAAATGTTTTTTTTGAAATAATAGATGATTATTAAAACGGCTAAAAAGCTTATACCACCACCTCGATTTCAGCCAAAAAAAATATTTTATGCTAGGGAATTCTAATCATTTCGCTAGACAAGAACTATTTCATAAAAATTAATTTTTTTATCTCCACAAAACTTCCAGCCTGCATTCTGTAAAAATACACCCCGCTTGCCAACTGCTTATTTCCCAATACTAATTGCACACTATAATTTCCTACCGGTTTTTCTTCATTTACTAAAGTTGCTATCTCTCTCCCAAGGGCATCATACACCTTTATACTTACAAAACTTTCCTTTTGGACAGCAAAATTTATTGTGGTAGATGGATTAAAAGGATTAGGATAATTTTGCGCCAAGAAAAATTCTTTGGGATAACTATTTTTGATCTGTTTTACTACCGTTGGTGTAAAAATGTTATTTAATGAAAGCACATATACTCCTAAAGAGCCTGCAAAAATATTTGTGTCTTTAATAGCCAAAGAAGTAACATCCGAATTTGTTAGTCCTGAATTTATTGGAATCCAATTAAAAGCGTTATTAGTTGATGCAAATACTCCTCCGTTTGTACCCACAAAAAGCATTGAATCAACCTTTGCAAAAGTCCAAATATATTGAGTATCAAGACCTAATTGTTTCCAATTAGCACCATTATTTGTGGAAAGAAAAACTCCTTTTTCAGTTCCAGCAAAGAGATTTGTATCACTTATAAACAAAGACCACACATATTGATTCGTTAGTCCCGAATCTATACTGACCCAATTAGTGCCGTTATCTTTGGAAAGAAAAATTCCTTTTGCAGTGCCGGCAAAAACATTTGTTTCGTTAGGGCTTACAACTAAGGCGTTGACAATAAAATTTGTCAACCCCGAATTTATTTTCGTCCAGTTTGAGCCGTTATTAGAAGAAAGAAAAATTCCCTTTTCAGTTCCTGCAAAAATATTAGAGCCGCTACTTGCTAATGACCATACATATTGACTATCTAATGATGTTTGTGCCCATGTCGCTCCGTTATTTGTTGATAGGAATACCCCGTCACCATAAGTCCCGGCAAAAATATAATTACCGCCAACCGGATTGGGTAATCCTATTAAAGATGAAATACCCAAACTAGTAAGTCCTGAATCAGGATGTTCCCAAGTTGCTCCGTTATCTGTAGAAAGAAAAATTCCCCCTCCACCGGAACCGGCAAAAATATTTGAGTCGATTACTGCAAATGTCCAAACATATTGGTCATTCAACCCTACGGATTTCCATTGTGCAAATGAGCTGACGTTAAATAGAATAATAAGTAATATTATATATAAAGTATTTTTTTGACTCATAAGAAATTCCTAAAAAATGACAAGGATACGAAATATTGGTTTAATCAATCTTGAATTTTTCATTAATAAAGATTGACAAATCTTAATTAATGATAAATTAAATATTTCTATAACTAAATACGCAAAAATATTTCGAATAAAAAAGGTAGATAAAGAATAGTAAAAAAATATTTAAACTTTGATTTAAATAGGGAAGAGTATCGTTGAGTTTTTATGACATGCATTTAAATGCACATTGAATGATATTATAATAAACCCGGCATCAAAATGAAACCGGGTCAGAAATAAAATTGGAAATTCTTTTAGAAAACGAATGTTAAGCCGACTTTGAACTGATCATAAAATAAAGGTGCGGCGGAATCAAAAGGCCAATTCATTTTGTCTTTACGAAGTTCATATACACCGTAAGAAAGGGCATTCTTCAAAACAAAATTAACAATAGGTGCAGCATAAGGAGAAGAATCCATAATCTCATTAACAAAGCTATCTATTGCCCACTGTCCTGCTGTTTCAATCGCCACGCTTCCTACCCATTTCCAAAAAATATGACGCGGGAAGATTATTGAGTGCTCGTATGCTGCACTTACTTGAAGTTGTGGGACAAGATTTATTTTTAACCCACCTTCCGTACTTGTACCGAAACGAAATGAATTGTTGTAAAGATCAATTATACTTTTATCATTCGCATTGGCAGGATCGGAATTAAATTTTAACTGTGACCAATCAATTGAATAATCATAATAAGGAATTATCTTAAACGAGTTATTTATCTTATAACCATACCCCGAAGCCCAGCCAAAACCAAAGCGCCAAAGATCGGTATTATAATCATCCGAGTTGGATGATGTTCCTGATAATTTTGTGGTAATATTACTTAAGCGAAAATAATGAAATCTGTATTTCAAAATATCATCAGATTGCCAAGATGGCTTTTCATTTGAATAACCAAGTTTTAATTCGACGAGATTTGGGTTAACAAAACTTCTGTTCAAACCATTTTGGCTCATTTTAGAAAAGCCATACTCAAGCGCGATAGTTGGTTTGCTAAAAAATTCATTGCCCCAAAAATCAAAATTAAATTGTTGCCGATGGCGATGCTTCCAGTCAGTACTGTTAGAAGATGTTGAATCTTGGTCATTCTGTGGATAAACAAAGGCAAACGCTGAAAGTGATATTAATAAAATGAAAAGTAATTTTTTGCTATACATTTTTTCCTCCAGTTAAATAATTTGTAAGGTAAAACAAATCAAACTTTGTGCCGGAAAAGGAATTTAATTTTGTTTTGGAAAATGAATCAGTTTGACATCTGTGAACAAAAATGTGGACATAGATTCCATTAAAATATTCACTTGCTGTAATGTTTTATCAATTAAGACAAGGAACAAACAGGAAAAGTTACCAGCAAATAAAAGAAATTTTTAGAAGAAAGAAAGTTTATTTTAATGAACAGAAGAATTCGATGAAATGCGGTAAATAGATTTGACAAGAAGCTAGGAAATTAGGTTAAAGAAATTTCTTAATTACTTCATCAAGGTAGGGATGAAATTTTACGGGAAGGTTTTTGTACTTTGACTGCAAATTATTCTTTACTGTTTCAAAGTCTTTGCCTGCAAATATCTTTACATCGGTCTCTATATTCTTGACAAATGTTTGTAGTTTTGCTTGTACTCTGCTATTCATTTCTGCATCATCTGAAGCGGAAAGGATGAAAGAAGTTGCATTCAAATCAAAATTATTTTCTACCAAAGTTTTTAGCGAAAAACCCCTGTAATTTTCCGAAACAACGTTTCGACTGACATTTCCTAATTCTTTTGCAGTTTCAGTAATGGAAGAATGAGAGAATTTTTTATGGCGCAAAGATTCAATAACGATGTCGTCAAAATTAAATTTGCTGTCTTTAACAATTTCATCCGGTAAATCGGCAAGCTGGATTAAATTTCGTTCGGCGCTTCTCGCAAAAATTGCGGCTCGTTTAATTACTGCTTCCAACTCTCTAACGTTGCCTTTCCATTCATATTCTAAAAGTGATTCCGAGGCAGATTTTGAAAATAGAAATCTGCTTGTTTCCTTTTCTAAAAAGTAACGGGATAATATCAAGATATCTTCTTTTCTGTCGCGAAGAGGTGGTAATTCAATTTTAATTACGTTCAACCTGTAATAAAGATCTTCTCTGAATTTTTTTTCTCTTACTACAGTTTCCAAATTCTTATTTGTCGCAGCAACAATACGTACATTAGTGTGAAATGTTTTTGAAGAACCCACCTTTTCATAATCACCGGTTTGAATTACCCGAAGAAGTTTTATCTGGAAATTCTCTGTTGTTTCCGCGATTTCGTCAAGGAAAATTGTTCCGTTGTTTGCAGCTTCAAATCTCCCAATTTTATCGTTTATTGCTCCGGTAAAAGCGCCTTTAACATGACCGAATAATTCACTTTCTAGTAAAGTGTCTGAAAGTGCACCACAGTTTACGGCTACAAAATTATTGTTGTTTAGTTTGCTCAATTTATGGATTGCTTTGGCAACCAATTCCTTTCCCGTGCCGCTTTCACCAAGAATCAAGATGTTTGCATTTTCAGGTGCCGCCATTTTTATCAAGCTTACAACATTATTCATCGCTTTAGAACGATAAATAATTCCATGGAAGTCTTGGGTGTCGTTATTATTATCTTTTTCAACCGCCTCTTTATCATCTTCCTTTTCTCTTAGCTTGTCGATGTCCGATTTCAAGGATTTTATTTTTTCCATCAACTTAAATGAATTTGCACTTTCGGAGACATTAAGCTCTTTTTGAAGATTAGAAAGTTCCTCTTCCTTAGTTAAAAGTAACGATTTAAGAATCTGACTTTCATCAATGGCACCTTCAAGAAGAATCTTCTTTTCAAAAAGATAAAAGAATATGTCACTTAAAAGAAATGCTAACATTGGCAAAAAATAAAACGAATATCCAAGCTGATAATTAAAATAAGCGTAAAGAATAAATGAAATGGCAATAAAAGGCACAAAAGCATAGATGTAAAATCTAAATAAATGTTCTTTGATTTTTTTTGTCTCAAAGGACAAGAGTATGAAAACTAATAGTAGAAAGATAATTCGGGAAAGGATAAGGAAATTATCGTTAAGAAATCTATGTTTTAGAATATTATCAAGGGCAAAAGCATGAAGAACTACACCGGGAACACCGGAATCAAAATTTGTAGGAAACACAGAAGCTATATCGGGATCGCTAATACCAATTAAAACTATTTTGCCCCTTAATAGATTTAATGAATCACAGTTGTTATTTACAAGTTGGAAAAAATGAAGAAGTGAAAATTGACGGAACTTCTTCCATGACGAAATGAAATTTACTTTTAATTGTTTATCCTCTGCAAACTTGTATTTTGGTCCAGCAAGCTGAAGAGAAAAAGCTTTTTCGATCTGACCATTGCTGTTGAGGTATAACGGTATATTTATACCGTTATCACTGACATAATTCAGATGACCGGTCTGAAAAGTCGAATCTAAAAGTTTTGGACTCGGGTAACTTAAAGAGTCGGTATAAAATTTTCCTCTTGAAGAATAAACTTCACCTGCGACTGAACTTAAGATTACTCTTCCCGACTTTTCAATTTCTTTTGTAAGAAGATTATCGTACAAAGTTTGAGTTACAAACTTAGCGCTAAGAAAAACTTCCATGCCGATTTCATTTACTCCGTAATCTGATAATTTATTTACAAGCAATGCGTAATAACTTCTTTTAATTGGCCAGTGACCAAGAGTATTAATGTCCGTAGATGAAATATCAATTATCACGATGTTGGTATCCGGTTGAGCTTGTCCGCGGAAGTGGGCATAAACATTTTCAACGTTGTGGTCAAAAAAATTTCTCACGTTTGGGTAAAGTACTAACAACAACAATACTGCGCCAGCAAAAGTCCTTTTAATGATACTCTTATTCTTCAGTACTGATTTCAAATTCGGCATTGTTTTTACCAAAAGTTATTACTTTTTGTAAACTAAAGAATATACTTGCTAAGATCTCTGTCTTTAACAATACTATCTAACTTTTGTTTTACGAACTTAGCATTAACTTTTACTGTAGAAGCCGGTATCTTATCAGGTACGTTAAACAATATTTCGTCAAGCAGAGTTGTTAAAATTGTATGCAGCCTGCGCGCGCCTATATTTTCAACTTGCTCATTTACTTCTGAGGCGATTCGAGCAATTTCTTTGATTCCGTCTGCGGTGAATTCTAATTTTACTCCCTCTGTTTCAAGCAAAGCGTTGTATTGTTTCAACAAAGCATTTTCCGGGGTTGTTAAAATCTTTACAAAATCTTCTTGAGTAAGGCTTTTCAATTCAACGCGGATTGGGAAGCGACCTTGTAATTCTGGAATCAAATCTGAAGGTTTGGAAACATGAAACGCACCTGAGGCAATGAACAATATGTGATCGGTTTTAACAACACCAAATTTTGTGTTGACGTTTGAACCTTCAACAATCGGAAGTAAATCTCGCTGTACGCCTTCCCGCGAAACATCTGGGCCTGATCCTTTTCCACCGCCTGCAACTTTATCAATTTCGTCGATAAATATTATTCCTGAGTTTTCAACCCTCTCAATAGCCTCCTTTTGAACAGCTTCCATATCAATTAATTTTTGTGCCTCTTCTTGGGCAATTACTTTGCGGGCTTCAGAGATCGCAGTTTTCCTTTTCTTCTTTTTTTTCGGCATTATATTGCCCATGATTTCCTGAAAATTAATTCCAAGATCATCTATTCCAAAAGGACCGAGAACCTGCATGCCCAAACCGGTTTGAGTATTAACGTCAAACTCAATTAACTTTTTATCAAGCTCGCCACTCCTTAATTTTTCTCGCATCCATTCGCGCGTTTTTTTATTTTGTAGAGTCTCATTATTACCTTCAGCGTCGGTATTCTCACCTAAATTAGAATTTTTTCTTAATGGCGGTATGAGAATATCTAATATTTTTTCTTCGGCTAATCTTTCCGCTTTCTCCTGAACTTCCAATGTCATTTCCGATTTTACAAGATTCACGGCATAGTCAACAAGATCGCGAATCATCGATTCAACGTCTCTTCCGACATAGCCAACTTCCGTAAATTTTGAGGCTTCAACTTTTACGAATGGCGCTTCCGCGAGTTTGGCTAAGCGGCGTGCAATTTCTGTTTTGCCTACTCCGGTCGGACCAATTAAAATAATATTGTTGGGAAGAATTTCTTCGCGAAGATTTTCAGCTACTTGCTGCCGGCGCCACCTGTTTCTAAGTGCAATTGCGACAGCTCTCTTTGCTTCCGTTTGACCGATGATATATTTGTCGAGTTCATTTACTATCTGTGAAGGTGTAAGTGCATGCATTGATTTATTTTTCATTTGTTAATCTTTTATTACTTCAACATTAATTTTATCGTTTGTATATATACAAATTTCCGAAGCGGTTTTTAGCGCTTCGGCAACAATTTCTTTTGCTGTAAGGTTGCTATATTTTTTTAACATTCTTGCTGCGGCTAAAGCATACATTCCTCCGGAACCAATCGCTACAATTTGGTCATCCGGTTCTATTACATCCCCGTTGCCAGAAATAATAAGCGCCTTACCTTCGGCTACTATTGCAAGCATTGCTTCTAATTTGCGGAGGTACTTATCAGAGCGCCATTCTTTTGCTAATTCAACTGCAGCACGGTTAACATTTCCGCGATATTGTCCAAGTTTATCTTCAAATTTTTCGACCAGTGTAAAAGCATCTGCGGTTGCGCCAGCAAACCCGCATAAAACTTTCCCGTCGGATATCTTTCTTATCTTAACGGCATTATGTTTCATAACTGTGTTGCCAAGCGTTACCTGACCATCACCGCCAATGGCTGATTCCCCGTTATGAACCACACCGATTATTGTTGTTGCGTGCATTGTCATTTCCATTTAAGCCGCTCCTTTTTCATTTTTGACTTTTTGTAACTTAAATTTATTATCATATAATTTTTAATCCAAACTTTAATAGATCAATTCTAAAAAATTTGTTTTGATTTGACATTTTTCACTATGTTGAAAATTTTATTCCAATATAAATATATCGGTACAATTCTCGGAACCTGGTTTTGATAATCAATATAAATTTGACCGAACATCGCTACCATTTTAATTTCTTCATAAAAAGAACCTATATAAAAATAAGCAATAATGCAGGCAAGAAAGCTCGCATAAAACAGAGTCATCTCCGGTCTAAAAACTAAAAAGACTATAGAAAAAAAATATACCGGATGCCGGCAATATTTATAAGGTCCTTCAATACGTAAAGTTAGTTTTTCATCAAGTTCATCAATTCTGTATTGATGATGATACCATCGAAAGATCTGATTTATTCCTAAAAATTCTTTGGAGGAAAAATATTTGAGTGTCCAAAGTAAACCGGCAAGCCCCAAGAATTCCGGAATTAAAATTATAAAATCAAACGGATACGGAAGATCATAAACAATTAACTCTGGGTGTGGAGCAATCTTGTATATTACTCCAAATGATATTAATGAGAAGAGAACATATGTTAAACGATAAAATGCTATAAGGCTACCGAATTTTTTTATTAGAAAGTTCTTTACTCTATATGAAGCTAAATAGGAATGCATGTAGCCAAAAATTCCGAAGAGCAGAAATACTGCAATAACATCGACGGAATATTTTATCATAGTTCTCTGCGTAGCCTTGCAATTGGAAGCCTTAACTGTTCCCTGTATTTTGCTACGGTGCGTCTGGCAATATGAATACCTTCGTCATTCAGCATCTCGGCTAATTTATCGTCGCTGTATGGAAAATTTTTATCTTCCGATAAAATAATTTCTTTCAATCTTTCTTTAATATGCTTGTTTGAAATCTCTTCGCCGGAGTCAGTGCTTAAGCCTTCACTGAAAAAATATTTCAGCTCATGAATTCCCATCGGGTTTTGAACATATTTGCCGTTAACCACACGGCTTATTGTAGAAATATCCATGCTAATTTCATCAGCTATATCTTTGTAAATCATTGGTCGTAAAAACTTTGGACCCTTATCGAAAAATTCATACTGCTTTTCTACAATTGCCTGCATAATTTTCATTAGGGTTTCACGTCGCTGCTGGATGCATGCGATAAACCATTTCGCTGATTCAAATTTTTCACGCAAAAACTTATAAGTGTTCTTATCCCTTTCCGAAGTTTTCTTGGTCCTTTTATTTGAGTCGATCATTTCCAGATAAGTTTTGCTTAATGTTACGGAGGGAACGCTGCGGTCGTTCAAAGTGATTATAAAATCATCTTCAACTTTTTCAATTATAAAATCCGGTGTAATTTGATTCATCTCAACCGATTCTATATTCCCTTCGCCCGGTTTTGGATTTAAGCTTTGAATCAAATCTATTGTGGCTTTTAATCCTTCGTCAGTCAAATTCATTTTTTGTTTTATGGAATCAAAACGCCTCTGTGTAAAATCACGGAAGTGTTTCTCAAGCATTTCTTCAGCAAGATATGAATAGTAAGGATCGTGAGAAGAATTTCTTAATTGAACAAGAAGGCACTCTTGCAAATTTCTCGACGCTATCCCTACCGGATCAAATGTTTGAATCCTTTTAAGCAATGCTTCAGCAACCTCAGGCTCAATGCTAACATGTTCGAACATTTCAAGTTCTTTTAAAATTTCAGGTAAGCTTGTCTTCAAATATCCGTCCGCGTCCAGATTCCCGATAATTTCCTCTCCCAACATTAACATATTCGCATCAAGACTAATCATCCTTAATTGCTCTTGAAGATGTTCGCTAATTGATTCTTTTGCAGGAGCCAGGGGTTGATAAATTTCATCGTCTTTACTTCTGTTTGAACGATCGCCTTCAAATTCATTATCGTTCATAAAATCTTCTAGCTCGAATTCTTCATCGGAATTATTTTCGTAATCTTCATCAACTTCACTGGTTTCATCATTCTTATCTTTCTCTTCGGAATCTATTGTAATTTCCATCTCCTCGTCCATCACTTCTTCGAGAATTGGATTTAGTTCAAGCTCGGTTTTAATCCTTTGCTCAAGAGCCATGGTATTTAGTTGAAGCAATTTTTGATATTGTATTTGCTGCGGCGATAATTTTTGTTGCTGCGAAAGTTTTTGACTTAGAGATAACATGTTTTCACTCGATCGTTTCTTTTAAAATTGAATACCATTTTTTTCCATATAATCTTATTAATGAATCTTTACAAAAATCTAAAAGTTTGATATTGTTCTTAGCACCGTTCTCCAATGCGGGGGCACAATCGCTAAATTTTTCATATCTCAAAACCTCACCTCCGAATTTAGAAACGCGAATCGGAAACAAATGACATGAAATTGGTTTTCTAAAATCTGTTCCTTCTTCAAAAAAAGCTTTTTCAATGCTGCATTTTGCTATTCCATTATTGTAATATACAAAAATGCAATCTTTGTTGTCGATGCTCCGCGTTAAAAATTCACCTTCTTTGTTTTCAAAAAAACCATCGGCTTCAATAATTTGAATATTTTTTTCTGGAAGATATTTTTTTGCTTTTGCTAATACATCAACAATTTTTTTTATTTCTTCTTCCAAAAGTGGTGCACCATATTCGCTTTCCAAAGTGCAGCAAGCTCCTTTGCATTTGTCTAAATCGCATGCAAACTTGGTCTCTGCAATCTCTGGGCGAACTAATATGTCTTCAATACGAATAAAATTACTAACAAACATTGGAATAATTTTTGATGGAAAGATAATAATTTGTTCTCTAATTGAAAAGTCCACAGTTCAGAATTGATAGCTTATCATTCATGATTCTTTATTATTTTTGTCCCAGATTATTATAGCACGGAAGAGGAAAAAATGCTTGAACTAAAAAATAAAAATATTCTTATAACGGGTGCTTCAAGCGGAATAGGTTTGGAATTAGCTAGGAAATTTGCTTTGGTAAATTGCAATCTTGTTCTGCTTGCCAGAAGAAAAGAAGTTATTGATCAACAAGTAAAAAATTTCATAAATTCACAAGCTAAAATATTATCTGTCAAATGCGATGTTAGTAAAAAAGATGAAGTTAAGTCAGCTATCAAAGAATTCAAAAACACGTTCGGAAAAGTTGATGTCGCAATTTTAAATTCCGGAATAAGCATTCCGCAAAAGACAATAAACTTTAAAAGCGATGTAGCAAAGGAAATTTTCGATATCAATGTTATTGGATTGTTTAATTTTGCTGAAGAATTAATTCCTGAGATGATAACAAATAAAAATGGCTGGATTGTAGGCATCTCAAGTTTGGCTGACGGCAGAGGGTTTCCTCAAAACGGTGCTTACTGTGCGAGCAAAGCAGCCGCATCTATCTTTCTTGAAAGCCTGCGAATTGAATTGAAAAGGTATAACATTAAAGTTATTACCGTTAAACCGGGGTTCGTTCGAACGCCGATGACTGACAAAAATAGCTTTAAAATGCCTTTCCTAATTAATGTCGAAAAAGCAGCAGAAATTATTATTAACGGAATGAAGAATGAAAAAAGGATAATACAGTTTCCTCTCCCAACTTCAATGGGTGCTAAAATTTTGAAGATAATTCCTAATTTTCTTTTTGAGTTAATCTCAAAATCATATTAGTTGCTTTTTATTTTAAGGAAAGTTTTTTCTAAATTTAGTATTATTATTTGGGTAATATTTTTATCAATCTATAAGGGGATCTCATGAAAAAATTTCTACTTTTTTTTATTCTCATAGTTTCTATCGATTTTTTCCCGCAGCAAAAAAATTTAATTACCATTAATGAAATAATGTTTAATCCGCAAACCGGCCATAATGAGTTCGTTGAGGTGTATAACGCAAATGAAAATGATTCTGTAGATTTGAATAATTTCAAGTTTAAATATTATTCTTCTCAGCCAAACATAATAACTTCGACAGGATTCGGTACGGTACTTCCTCCAAAATCCTATGCAGTTATTCTTGAAGGAGATTATGATTTTACAAACGGAATTTACAATTCAATAATTCCTAAAAACGCGCTGATATTGAAAATAAAAGAAAATTCTTTCGGATCATCGGGAATGGCTAACACCATTGATAGGCCAGTGTGGTTGCTGAGCTCTTCAAATGACACTCTTGACGCTTACATATATTCAACTAATAATGATAAAGGTTTTTCTGATGAAAAGATTTTAAGCGAGGACGATAGCTCAAAATTAAATTGGAAAAATTCACTGCAGATTAATGGTACGCCCGGATTTTTAAACTCGGTTTCGCCGAAAAAATCTGATTTGGCTGTTACCGATATAATTACAAATCCGCTTTTTCCAACTTTAGGTGACAGCTTCGAAATTGAAGTGAAGATTCAAAACAATGGCCTAAAAACTGAAAATTATTCTCTACAACTTTTTGAAGATACCGATCTTGATTCTTTGCCTGATATTTTACTCGCAAACATTGATCAACTTCAGTTAGCTCCCGACGAGTCAACAATACTTAACTCCAATTTCATTGTAAATAATTTTCAAAATAAAAAAGCATTTTACGCAAAAGTTTTATGCCAGGGCGATCAAGTAGAATCAAACGATTATTTATACAAAACCATTGCACCTGGCTTTTCTGCTTCAATAGTTTTGATAAATGAGGTGATGTATAATCCTGCTAATGGTGAGCCTGAATGGGTCGAAATATACAATACTTCAAGCGATTCCATTAACTTGGAAAACTGGTCAGTCACAGATGTTCTAATAACGCCGGCAACCGCGACAATCAATCAACAAATTTATATTCCGGCAAAATCTTTTTTGGTTTTTGTAAAAGATTCCTCAATCCAAAATTATCATCAAGCAATTCCAGTAAAAATATTTTTATTGAGCTTACCTGTTTTAAATAATGATCGGGATGGTATAGTATTAAAAGACAACCGGGGTTTTACTATTGATTCTCTTTTTTACGACAATAGCTGGGGTGGAACGGCCGGCTATTCTTTAGAAAGAATTTCATTATCTGTGCCTGCGAAAGACAGCGCTAATTGGATAACATCCATGAATGAAAGTGGCAGCACACCAGGGCAGCCAAATTCTGTTTTAGAAATTTCTTCCTATAATAAAGGAGAAATGGTAATAAATGAAATTATGTTTGATCCGGCGATTGATAATAGCGAGTTTATTGAGTTATTGAATAACAGCGGTAAGACAATAAATATTTGCGGCTGGAAAATTGAAGACGAAAACAATAAATTTTTTAAACTTTCTAATAGGGGATATATAATTCCGCCTAATGCCTATTTTATTTTGAGCTCAGATTCTGCAATGATTAAAAAGTATTCATTGCTTAATTATCAATTCAAAAATATTTTGAATATAACTTCACTCGGTTTGATAAATTCCGGAAAACTAATTTTACTTAAGGACGCTCATGGCAATACAATTGATTCTGTTTGGTATTCCGCAAATTGGCACAACAAAAATTTTATAAGTACAAAAAATATTTCTCTGGAAAGAATTAACCCTAAATTGAATGGCAATGATCCTCTTAATTGGAGTAGTTCTGCCGATAAGCTAGGCGCAACTCCGTCAAAACAGAACAGTATTTTTTCTATCAACATAAATAAAGCTTCAAAAATTTCAGTTTCAACAAATCCATTTTCACCAGACAACGATGGATTTGAAGATTTTACTACAATTAATTATAATCTTACTCAAATAATTTCTCAAATAAGAATAAAAATTTTCGATAGCCGTGGTAGACTTGTTAGAACTTTGGTGAATAACCAGGTAAGCGGCTCAAATGGCTCGGTAATTTTTAACGGTCTTGACGACGCCGGAAATCCCCTGCGAATCGGAATTTATATAGTTTTCCTTGAAGCGCTTAATGAAAACTTTGGAACGGTTGAAAATCTTAAAACGGTTGTTGTAATTGCAAGAAAGCTCCGTTAAGCGATGAACTTGAAAAAACCGCCAAAATAAAATTAGGCGGCTTTTTTATTTGTTTCTTAAGGTAGCATATTTTCGCGAGTCGGCTGACCAAGCAATTGAATATTCTATCGCTTGCAAAACATTATCCACAGAGGCTACTACTTCCCACATTTTTCCGTTTCTTTCATCCATAAATCTTTCTTTGATTGATCCATCAAGCAAGGCTAAACACGGATCAAAAAAATTCTTTGTGTTGACCAAAATTATCGGGCTCAAATATAAACCGAGTCTTTTTAAAGTAATTACCTCAAATAATTCTTCTAAGGTTCCCGAGCCACCGGGTAAAACAATTGTAGCATCTGTCCCCTCAATCATCATTTCCTTCCTTTCACTTAACGAATCAACAATTTTTAACTCGGTAATTTTATCGCTCCCCCATTCCAAGTCGAACATGAATTTTGGGATTATACCATAGACATTTCCTCCTTTTGATAATGCACCGTCTGCAAGCCTTCCCATACAACCTGCTGTACCTCCGCCATAGACAAGGTCTACAGAATTATCTGCAAGAATTTCCCCAAGCTTAAATGCAGAATCTAAAAAAACATTATCCGACAAGTCGCTCGAAGCGCAAAACGCACAAACTTTTTTTATATTTCTTTTCACATAGGCCTTTAAGTTATATTTTAATCAAAAGAAGATTATTTTACTGTTCAATTTATAAAAAATTTGGAAGCATTTACAATACAAAAATATTTTGGAATAAATCTCATGAAATTATTAATTGTTGCCTTGATAATCTTTACATTCAATTTGCCTTTTGGTTATTGGCGCTCTAATGTGAAGAAGTTTTCACTACAGTGGGCATTGGCTATTCATTTACCGGTTCCTTTTGTAGTTGCCTTACGTTTTATCTCCGGGATCGGATTCGCATTTATTACATATCCTGTTTTAGTATCTGCTTTCTTTTTGGGGCAATTTATTGGCGGTAAGTTAAATATGATTTTAAAAAATAATGAAGTCCAGCCTTTAACTTCTTGCCTTCCATGCGATTTAATCAAAAGCTTCGTCTTAACACAAAGGAAAAAATAGCGAATGGAATTTTTATTCTTGTGGATTACTGACTTCTGCAGCTTTTTTTATAAATTGACTAGTAAAATATTTTCTAATTAGAAAAAATGATAGAAATAAATAACCTTTACAAAAGTTTCGGAAATAACAAAGTTTTGAAAGGTGTTAATCTAACGATTAATAAAGGAGAAACTTTAGTTATTATAGGAAGAAGCGGTTGTGGAAAAAGTGTCCTTATCAAACATATTGTCGGTTTGCTTCAACCCGACAGAGGCTTTGTTAGGGTTGAAGATCAGATCGTCAGTGAACTTAGTGTTAAAAACCTTTACCTGCTGAGAAAAAAATTCGGATTTCTTTTTCAAGGTGCTGCTCTTTTTGATTCCATGACTGTCGGCGAAAATGTATCTCTTCCGTTAGACGAGTCTGATTCCGGATTCTCTACAACTGAAATTGATAAAATTGTAAATGAAAAATTAGAACTTGTAGGATTGATAGGCATGAACAAGCTAAAACCTGCTGAGCTTTCCGGCGGAATGAAAAAACGTGTCGGGCTTGCAAGAGCTTTGGTCACAAATCCTGAATATATTTTATACGACGAACCTACTACAGGGCTTGATCCAATTATGTCTGACTCAATTGATGGTTTAATTAAAGAATTAAGCGATAAAATATCAGTAACATCGGTCGTTGTGACCCATGATTTGTATAGCGTAAAAAATGTTGCGGACAAAGTCGCAATAATGCACGAAGGCATTATCCACTTTACGGGAACACCACTGGAGCTCTTAAACTCGGAAGACGAAGTAATCGTCGACTTCATTAAAAGAACGAACGCATAAAGTAAATCCCGCCGGAATTATTTAAGATTAAAATATTATATCAAACTGCTTCAAAGTATTGTGGACAATTCGTAAATTTAATATGAATTTAAAAATTTTTTATATAGGTAGACAATGATTGAAAATACCTCAATAGTTCAAATGATTCAATTAATGTTAGCCCCGGGTATTATGATTTCCGCTTGCGGGTTGCTTTTACTCGGGATGAATAACAAATATTCATTAGTGGTAAACAGAATCCGGCTTTTAAATGAAGAAAGACGAAAAATTTCAAAAAATATTAATGATAAAGAATTTAATTACCACGAAAACATTCGGCTCGAAAGTCTTTCAATGCAGATTTCTGCGCTTGATTTAAGAGTTCGCCTTGTCAGAAATGCAGTGTTATCATATACTGTAGCTGTTGCCTTTTTCGTGTTGACATCACTATTCATCGGACTTCAATATACCAGCAGTATTCAGAATATAAATCACTTTATAACATTTCTTTTCCTTGCGGGGATGGTGCTCGTCCTTGCCGGAGTAATTTTCGCAGCTTATGAAACGATTAGAGGCTACGAAATTGTTCACCTCGATGTAAGAATTGATGAGTAAAGTATTTCACGATGATTACACAAGAATTTTCAGGGGCTGATTTTTTAAGAGATCCGGAGCAGATGTTATCCCTTTATGCTCGAGGTGCCTTCCCTATGGCGGATGAAGACAGTGTAGTGGATTGGTATTTCCCAAAAATCCGAACAATAATATCTCCGGATAAATACAACATTCCCCGCTCATTTAGAAAAAGTATTTCTCAACTAAATTTCGAAGTAAGGATTGATACTCAATTTCTATCCGTTGTTAGGGCTTGCGCTGATAGAAGTGAAACCTGGATTTCTGAAGAAATTATTGAAGCATATTTACGACTCGAAAAATTAGGGCATGTTCATACTGTCGAAACCTGGAGCAATAATTATTTAGTCGGTGGCTTATATGGCATTACTTATCATGGAGCCTTTTTTGGTGAATCAATGTTCTCCCGTGTTTCTCAAGCATCAAAGTTTGCATTGATGAAATTATTAGAACATCTTAATGAAAAAAAATTCGTTCTGCTTGATGTTCAATTTATGACAGAGCATCTCAGAATGTTTGGAGCAAAAGAAATTTCCTTTGAAGAATACAGCGGCTTACTGCAAAAAGCTTACAATCAAGATTGCCACTATTAACCTCTAATAAGCATCAACTGTTTCTGTGGTTTTGAAATAAACTCACACCCGTTCTTTGTAACAAATACTTCTTCTTCTATTGTCGAAGTTCCGTAATCTTTTACGTAGAGCCGGGGTTCAATAGTATATACCTGGCTTTCTTCAACGGGTAGAAACGGAGTAGTGCCATATTTTTCCCATCTCGGAAGTAGACCTCCACCCCCGTCATGTGCTTCCCTCCCAACCTGGTGTCCAAGCCCGTGCGGAAATTCTTCATAACCTTGTCCGGTAATATAGCTGCGAGCAATATCGTCCATCTCGCAGCCTTTAACTCCGGGCTTCAAATTATCCGCAACTTTTTGAATTGCATCACGGATTACACTAAAACCCTTCTCAACTTCTGCAGGAGCCTTATCTTCACCATCCCTTAATACATACCATGTTCGTTGAAGGTCAGAACAATAACCACGATACTTTATCCCGAAGTCAACATTTACCAGATGTCCTTTTTCTACCTTCCTATTTGTCGGTCCGGCGTGTGCGCTAGTTGCTTCTGGCCCGGTAAACACGGATGGGCAATGATCCTCTTCCCACGATAATCCGAAGCCTCTTTCTTTCGCAACATCTTTTATCTGCTCCGCAATTTCAATTTCGGATTTTCCCGGCTTGATGAATAACGACATCTCATCAAAAATCTTCAAAGTTTCCTCAACGGCTTCCTTCATTATTGCAAGCTCAGCTTTAGATTTTCTTCCTCTTAAAGCCGAGATTATTTCTTCCGATGAAATTAGTTTTTCGCTAAAGGTAGTTCCTTCTAAAATATCTGCCAAAATAAGAAACATTCCGTGAGTTAACCCATCGGCAAGGTTTGAGTTTTTAGAAAAGTTGATGGCAATCTTCGAAGGATTTTTTTTATTTAAATAATCCAACAATGGCTTTTTAACAGACTGAACATAACCGACCACATTTTTATATAATCCCTTTGTCTGAAAATTTTCAACCTCAAGAGTACCTACAATCGCTGTTGTATCGCCATCTTTCGAAATCATTAATCCCGACTGCCACGTGCACCCTGTTCCGGCAATCATATCCATCGCGGGGTCTTTTATGTTACCACTTTCCCTTACAAAGGTAAGCCATAGATCGATCTTTTTTTCATTCAATATTTGAACTGCTTGGACTATTTTTTCTTTAAGAATATTATCTATCATTTTAACCTCTTTTTCGTTTAAGATTTCTCAGCTTTTTAGAAAATTTATTACTAATTTAGTAATAGAAAATTTCTTTCGGAAGAGATTAGAAAAGAATTTATGATTATTCTTCCACTTAAAAAGCAAAATATTTCATATCGGGAAACAGATTATTTGTCAGCCATGTATATTGCTTGGTTGATAAAATTTTTTAATACTGCCTCAAGCGTAACCCGCTCGCATAGCAGTAAACCGGAAAGTAAGTTCATGGGAGTTATTTTTCGCTGGAAATTATACCCACAATTTCTGAAACCTTTAAGCATAACAGGGCAACAATCCTTTTTAATCAACCAATTATTTATTAACCTATTCAAAAAAATAGTGAGTGTTTTATGTCTGAATACATTGCAAAATTAATGTTGGAAGTTAAGGCCAAAAACCCTAACGAACCTGAGTTTCATCAAGCAGTTCAAGAAATAGTAGAATCTCTTGAGGTAGTTTTAGAACGTCATCCCGAATACCGTTCCGCAAAAATATTGGAGCGTATGGTAGAGCCGGAAAGATTAATTATGTTCCGCGTTCCATGGATGGATGATCAAGGAGAAATTCATATCAACCGTGGATTTAGAATTGATATGAATAGCGCAATCGGTCCCTACAAAGGCGGATTAAGATTTCACCCTTCAGTCAATTTGGGGATTCTGAAATTCTTAGCATTTGAACAAGTATTAAAAAATAGTCTTACAACCTTGCCGATGGGTGGTGGAAAAGGCGGTTCAGATTTTGACCCCAAAGGAAAAAGCGATAATGAAGTAATGCATTTCTGTCAAAGTTTTATGACCGAACTCTTCCGCCATATTGGTCCAAATACTGATGTCCCTGCCGGCGATATTGGCGTAGGAACAAGAGAAATCGGATTTTTATTCGGGCAATATAAGAGATTGAAAAATGAATTTACTGGCGTTCTTACCGGCAAGGGATTAAATTGGGGCGGCTCTCTTATTCGCCCGGAAGCTACCGGTTTTGGAGCTGTTTATTTTGCACATGAAATGTTAAAAACTAAAGGAATGGAAATCGAAGGTAAAACTTTTGCTGTCTCCGGCTTTGGAAATGTTGCCTGGGGTGTCATTCAAAAAATTAATCAGCTCGGCGGAAGAGTCGTTACAATTTCAGGCCCGGATGGATTCGTTTATGATAAATTCGGAGTAAAAGGAGAAAAAGTCGATTTCCTTTTACAGATGAGAGCAAGCGCTAATGATAGAGTCCAAGAATATGCAGATAAATTTAAAGTGGAATTCTATCCAAATAAACGACCTTGGAGCGTTAAGGTTGATGTTGCAATGCCATGCGCAACTCAAAATGAAATTTTTGTTGATGACGCAAAGGAGCTTCTTAAAATGGCTGCCAGTGTGTGTGCGAAGCTGCAAATATGCCTACAACTCTTGACGCATATAAGATCTTTAGAGATGCCGGAATTTTGTTTGCCCCCGGCAAAGCTGCTAATGCTGGCGGAGTAGCTGTCTCTGGTTTGGAAATGTCGCAAAACAGTATGCGTCTTCCCTGGCCTAAGGAAGAAGTCGATCACCGCTTAAACCAAATTATGAAACAAATACACGACACTTGTATTTCAACTGCTGAAAGATTTGGTACTCCGGGTAATTATGTGAACGGTGCAAATATTGCAGGCTTCCTTAAAGTTGCAGATGCTATGCTTGATCAAGGTCTAGTTTAATTTTGAATGTATTCTATCTTTGTGCAACAATCACAACTTGCACTATTTCAAATAAGAAATCTCCTTTTAAAGGAGATTTCTTATTTTGACCGAAATAGCTTGTCGCTGCTTAAGGTGGTTTTTTAATATTTATGAGAGTTTTTCTTGACCGATAAATCAGTAATTCCAAAAATGGACAAATTTAATATCATTGACATTGAAGATATTTTTAGCACTCGTATTAAAGAGTTCCAAAAATTAATGCGTTATAAAATTCGGGAAATCTTGCTCATCTCAAGCCTTTATGATTATTATCTCTTTGAGGAAGACGGAAGATTGTATGAACTTATCCGTCAGGATTATCAACTTCTAAACTTAAGCCAGGCTCCTGAAATTACGCACGTCACAACCGGCTCGGAAGCTCTGGAGCTAGCACTTGAAGATAATCGCTTCGACTTAATTATCACCACTTTGCACATCGAAGATATGCATGTAATTAAGTTTGCCCGGCTTATTCGCGATGCAGGTATTAAAACTCCGATTATTCTATTGGCTTACGACAACCGCGAACGGAAAGATTTAATCGCAAATTATGATACTTCCATCTTTGATAGAATTTTTATTTGGCAAGGGGATTACCGCCTCATAATTGGTATAATTAAATATGCCGAAGATAGAATTAATGTCGAAAATGACACTTCCGTTGTCGGTGTACAGGTAATAATTTTAGTTGAAGATAATGTAAAATTTTATTCCGCTTATCTCCCCCTAATTTATACTGAAATATTTGATCAGTCACAGCGTCTACTTTCTGAAGGAGTTAATTTAACCCACAAATATTTAAGGATGCGTGCCCGTCCGAAAATTCTTCTCTGTACTACCTATGAAGAAGCCTGGGAATATTATACAAAGTATGAAGATTTTATCCTCGGAATAATTACTGATAGCAATTTCAGGCACTTTGGTGTCAGAGATCCGGAAGCGGGAATTAAGTTTGCCAAAAATGTAAAAGCCCAACACAAGGATATACCGATTCTTCTTCAATCAAGCAATGCTGAATTTGCAGAAAAGGCCAAAGAAGTCGGTGCCGATTTTCTCCTGAAAGGTTCGCCAAAGCTTCTGCATGAACTCCGTAAGTTCATTATGAATAATCTAGGTTTCGGAGATTTTATATTTCAAGCCGCCAACGGGAAAAAAGTAGGACGTGCTAATAATCTTAAAACACTCGAAGAACAATTAAAAATTGTTCCCGACGAAAGTATCTTCTATCATGCTGAAAGAAATGATTATTCTAAATGGCTTAAAGCAAGAACAGAATTTTGGTTAGCTCATAAATTAAGACCGAGAAAAGTCTCAGACTTCAAAAATTCATCGGAGTTAAGAAACGAATTAATTACTTCTATCCATTTGTACCAAGAAAATAGATTAAAAGGTATAATCACAGACTTTAATAAGGAATCATTCGATGATAAAAATAGTTTCGCAAGAATCGGTGGCGGATCACTCGGCGGTAAAGCACGCGGGCTCGGTTTTATCAATACTTTAATCAACAATGACAAGATAAAAAATAAATTTGACGGAATTGAAATCTCTGTCCCTTCAGCCGTTGTTATTGCTACTGATGTTTTCGATCAGTTCTTGGAAGATAACCGCCTTGATATTTTTGCGCTCGGCGGAATTGATGATGATGAAATTACCCGCCGCTTTCTTGATGCAAAAATCTTTCCGCTTGAAATTGTAACAAAGCTTATCGACTTTTTGAGTGCCATTCACGAACCTCTTGCTGTGCGCTCCTCAAGTCTGCTTGAAGATTCGCAGTTTCAACCTTTTGCCGGTGTTTACCAAACTTATATGATTCCGAACAACGATCCAGATCCTAAAATCCGACTTGAACAGTTACTTCAAAGCATCAAAGGAGTTTTTGCTTCTACCTTTTATAGAAAAGCTCAAGATTATATGAAGGCTACAACTTACCGTCTGGAAGAAGAAAAGATGGCCGTTATCATTCAAAGGCTTGTTGGGGCGCAGCGGGATGGACGCTTCTATCCGGATTTTTCAGGAGTTGCAAAATCGTATAACTTTTACCCGATCCCTCCGCAAAAATCTACTGACGGAATCGCCATGGTTGGATTAGGGCTCGGAAAGCAGGTCGTAGACGGAGGTAATGTGGTAAGATTTTGCCCAAGATATCCTAAACATATGATGCAATTCTTTTCTGCAAAAGAAACTGTTCGGAATGCACAACAGGAGTTTTTTGCGCTCGATTTAACCGATCATTCAAATAAAATTCTTACTGGTAAACCTGATAATTTTATTAAGAGATTTGGCTTGAAGAAAGCTGAAGAGGATAACACTTTAATAAATGTTGGCTCAACATACTCGGTAGAAAATGATGCTGTTTATGATGGCGTATCAAGAGCCGGCAAGCGAGTAGTTACTTTTGCTCCCATCTTAAAACAAAAAGTTTTTCCGCTTGCCGATATCTTAGATATACTTCTCGATCTTGGTGCTTGGGGGATGGGCGTTCCGGTGGAAATTGAATTTGCCGTTAATCTTGAAGTCCCTTTCGGCAGACCGAAAGAATTTGCTATGCTTCAAATGCGTCCCTTGGTTATTAGCCATGAGTTAGAAGAGCTTGATGTTGATTCTGCAAATACGGAAGACTTGATCTGTCAAAGCCAACAGGTACTTGGCAACGGCGCAACAAAAGATATTCATGATATTGTCTTTGTTGATATTCAAAAGTTTGACCGTTCTAAAAGCCAGGAAACTGCTGCAGAAGTAAGTTATTTTAATTCAATATTGCTTGATCAGAAAAGACCGTATATTTTAATCGGAGTGGGGCGCTGGGGAAGTCTTGACAAATGGCTTGGTATACCTGTTACTTGGGATCAGATTGCGGGTGCCTCGGTAATTGTAGAATCCGGATTTAAAGATTTTAATGTTACACCTTCTCAAGGCTCTCACTTTTTTCAAAATATAACTTCATTTAAAACTGGATATTTTACTGTCAATGACCTTAATAAGTTGGGCTTTATTGACTGGCAGTGGCTTCTTTCTCAAAAACCGTTCAAAGAATTAATCTGGACGAGACATTTACGGTTTAATGAGCCGATAACTGTTAAAATTAATGGTCATAAAAGCAAGGGAGTTATTTCCAAACCTGGGAAATAAGGGAATAACTTTTATAGAACTTTTTCCTGCATTTATAAAGAGATGATTATAAAAAAAATAAAACAATCAGCAAATATTACACTTCTACCGGTGTGATTATTTTCTTGGGGTTAATATTTTCTGCAAGTATTTAGTTCCTTCGGAACTTGTTCAGCCTTATGAAAATAATTTCCTAACTCCGCTAAGAGTTATACATTTGTGAAGCGAACCATCGCCCACAAACCGAAGTCCGTAGGCAAGCCTGAAATCTTGAAATCACAATTTAAAATTGATGAATTAGTTAAATTTAATTAATAAATTTTGATACGGTTTTGATAAATGAATCATCTCAAATTTGTTTCAAATAAAATTATATTATTTGTTTTTTTCTCCGGTTTAATCTCCTTTCTTTTCTTCGGCTGTGCAAAGAAATTTCCCGAACAGAAAGATATATCCGGTAATAATTATGTTTTGTTAAACCAAGATAGTGCAAAGGTAAATTTCCCCTCTGATTTTAAGGGAAAAATTCTTGTAATTACTTTTATATACACGAACTGTCCGGATATTTGTCCAATGACGACTCATAATATGCAGATGGTTCAGCAGAAGCTTGCTAAAGAAGGAATAACCGGAGTGCAATTTGCTGCCATATCGTTTGATCCAAGTCGCGATACACCCAAAGTATTAAAAGAATATGCCGAAGTAAGGGACATGGACTTAAAAAATTTTATTTTCCTCACCGGAAATAAAAAAAATGTTTACTCTATAATTCATGAATTTAATTTCATTGCTATACCAGGCGATACAACTTTTGTCGATAAAAAATATCCGGTCTATTTTTACACTCACACGGATAAACTTTTTCTAGTTGACAAACAAGGAAGAATTAGAAACGAATACCGCGGTAGTAAGGTAAATTCTCAAAAATTAATTTCAGATATAAAATCTTTAGAGGATTAAAATGGCTCTTGTTTTTGCATTTCTCGCATTATTAAATTTACATCTTCAAAAAGTTGATGTGAAAAATGCGTGGCTTCGCCCCGCGAACAAAGGCATGAACAGCGCACTTTATTTTGAGGTAACTAATAATTCCGGTAAACCTGAAACTTTGCTGAATGTAAGCTCAAATATTGCCGAACTTGTGCAGCTTCACGAATCCTATATCCAAAAAGGGATGATGGGGATGCGCGAGGTTAAAGACGTTGTTATTAAACCCCATTCTACTTTTTCATTTAAAGAGGGTGGCTACCATGTTATGCTTTTATTTTTGAAAAAAAACTTAAAGCCTAATTCAACTGAAGTGTTTTTTCTCCACTTTAAAAACTCAGGTACCGTAAAAATCAAAGCAGTTGTAAAAAAAGGATGAGATTTGTAACTAAATTTGGCCTGTCCAATTATCGTCATTTTGCTTAAAAGTCTTCCTCAAGTTTGAATAAATTTCTTCCGGGAGGGGACCCTTTTCCAAAATCATTAAATTGTTTTTAAGATGATCAAGATTGGAAGTTCCAACAATAAACGTATCTACACCTTCAGTAAAAGCTGTAAACCTTAGTGCGGTATCAAGCCAGTTATCTCCAAAATCTAAGTCCATTTTTTTCATTCGCAGCCAATATTGCTCGGCATATCTTCCGTGAGGTTGCTCCGGAAATTTCCATGGAATATTCCCGGCAGGACGCTTCGCGATTACTCCTATTCCTCTTTTTTTAGCTTCCGGTAAAAGGTAGTCAAGATTTCTTTGATCAAAAATATTTACAGATGTTTGCACACTTCCAAACTTTCCGGAATGAATTGAATAGCCAAGCTCATCGTTTTCACCGGAATAAGCTGCAAATCTAACTTTACCTGCCTCAACTGTTTTTTGGAGAGCGGCAATTACTTCGCCGTATTCAAGCGTTCCCAGCGGACACGAATGTAAATGAACAATATCGATGTGATCTGTTTTAAGTGTGTGTAAAGCCCGGTCAACTCCTGCAATTATACAATCGTAAGTCCAATCATCGTAGCCCGGGACATCATAACCAACTTTTGTCGATAGAATAAATTCATCCCTGCGATGTGAAATATGCTTGCCAATTCTTTCTTCTGAAGCTCCATAGCCGCGTGCAGTATCAATAAGATTAATCCCGAGATCTAAAACGGAATTAAGAAGACGTGAAGCCTCTTCATCTGTTAACTCATTTGCATCTATATGTCCTGCGCCAAATCCAAGAGGGAACACCTTTAAACTACTATTCCCAAAATTTCTTTTTTCTATTTTCATTGAAAATTAATTTAATGTTTCCTGTTAATAAATTAAGTATTAAAAATAACAATCCTTGGTAAAAATCAAAATCCTTTTAATCTCACTGAAAAAGATTTTTGTCCACATTTAAACTTGACTTTCATTCTTAAAATTTTAATTATGAATATAAAATAATCATTTTTATAAATTCGTTAATCAAAGACAATAAAATGAACTTTCCGTTTAAGAAATTAGGTTTAGCTTTAACTTTTTCACCAACCGGTTTAGCGCTTTTAATAGAGGCTAAACGGTTGAAAGAATTATTTAATTCTGAATTAGTTTTGATTCACTCCGGTAAAAAAGACGATGAGGCCGAAAAAAAATTATATGAAATGATAAACAATTCCGGTTTGGAAAAGTCAGCAACAGAAATAATTTGGGGATATGGAAGTCCTGCAAGCGCTATACTTAAAGCAGCTGAGTCTGCAAATATTGATTTGCTAATTGCAGGCGCTCTTGAAAAAGAACCTGTTCTTAAATATTACCTTGGTTCGGTGGCAAGGAAAATTATGCGGGAAGCTTCTTCTTCAGTACTGATTCTAAAATCACCTTCAGAAAATGCCTCAGACTTTAAAAAGTTTTGTGTGTCGACAGATTATTCACAGGAAAGTGAAGCTGTAATAAAATTTACCTATCAATTTGCTCTTATGGAAAAAGCAAATGAAATTATTGTGCTTCGTGATATTTATACACCTGGATTATCGAGTGCGGCAATTGAGTCCGGCGCCCCTACCAACTCTGATGAAGTAATTTCAACTTATCAAATAGAGGAAGAAGAAAAACTAAATATGTTCGTGAATGAATTAAACTTGAAAGGCATCCAGGTAGTTATAAAATGTTTGTACGGGCGCGAAGGTTGGGTAGAAGGAAATTTTGTCAGGAAAAACAACATTGATTTATTTGTGGTGAACGGAAGAGCCAAAAAATTTTATTTCTTAGACAAGCTTTTTCCGAACGAACTTGAATTCTTTATTAAAAACTTGCCATCCAACCTTTTAATACTTAGATAATTTTAATGCAATTAACATCGCAAAATATTATTACATTTTTACTAAGTATAAGCTTAATGTTGTTCTTTGCAAAGCTGCTAGGGGAACTTTTTAACAAAATCGGACAGCCGGCAGTAGTGGGAGAAATTGTTGCCGGAATTATTTTAGGCCCCACTGTATTTGGCTCGTTGCTGCCGTATGCCTTTAACTGGCTGTTTCCCCAAAATAACGAAGTAAAAGTTGCACTTGACGGAATTGTTAATCTTGCGGTTATCCTGCTTCTTCTTGTATCCGGCTTGGAGGTTGATCTTTCAGTAGTTATGAAAGAAGGAAAGACCGCATTTCTAACCGGCGCAATGGGCATTATTGTTCCGTTTAGTTTAGGATTTACCGCAGCATATTTTTTCCCTAATCTATTGGGAATAAAAGACGACAGTATGAAGTTAGCCTTTGCTTTGTTTATGGGAATAGCATTATCTATTTCAGCACTACCTGTAATTGTAAAAACTTTAATGGACTTAGGAATATTTAAGACTGAGATTGGATTCATAATTGTCGCAGCGGCAATGTTTAACGATATTGTGGGATGGCTCATCTTTTCTGTAATCCTTGGTATGATCGGGGTTAACAATCATGGGCTCAATTTCCAACAAACTTTAATTTATCTTATTGCGTTTACACTTTTTGTTTTAGTGATCTTCAGAAAAATTATTAACAAAGTCCTTCCATGGATACAAAAGAATCTAAATTTTCCCGGTGGAGTATTAAATTTTATTTTAATTCTCGGATTTCTTAGTGCCGCATTTACTGAATATATAGGGGTGCATGCCATCTTTGGATCATTTATTATGGGAATTGCAATTGGAGACTCTGTACATATAAAGGAAAAGACTAAAGAAATTATTCAGCAATTTATTACAAATATTTTCGCACCCTTATTCTTTGTGTCTATCGGTCTCACTGTCAACTTTATTACAAACTTTAATTTTTTAATAGTAGCAGTAATTCTAATTTTTGCATTCTTTGGCAAAGTAATCGGTTGCGGTATAGGAGCTAGATTTGCCGGGTTAAACAAGAATGATTCGCTTGCAGTTGGTTTTGGAATGAATTCACGCGGTGCTATGGAAATAATTCTTGGGATTTTAGCTTTCCAATATGGATTAATTCATGCCGACGTTTTTGTCGCCCTTGTAATCATGGCATTAATTACCTCTGTATCAAGCGCTCCATTTATGAAGTATTTTCTAAAGGAAAGAGAAAATCTATTAAACATTTTAAGTCCCAATTTAATCCTATTTACAAACTTCGCTGGTAAAAATGAAGTGATTGGAGAATTGGTAAGTTTGATAAGCAAAAACTTAAAACTCAGCACTGAAAAAATATATAACGAAGTAATTGAAAGAGAAAATTCCATTCCCACAGGCATTGCTAACTATCTTGCCATTCCCCACGCAAGAGTGGATATTTCCAAACCGGCGGTAGCCATCGCACTAAACAAAGAAGGAATTAATTTTGAAGCCAGCGACGGAACTCTATCACGGATAATTTTTCTTCTCTTAACACCAAAAAACAAAAATGAACTTCAACTAAAGCTCCTCGTAGATATTGTAAATAAATTTAAAGATAAACAAAAAGTTGAAGAGCTTCTTCATTCCTTAAATCCGGCAGATTTTATTTCTAAGCTAAAACAACTGTAAATTATTTCCGGCTGACACTAACTAACTGCTATTTGTATTAATTTTATAGTTTTGAATATGATATTTTAAGATTTATTTTTCTACTGGATTTAATCAATTATGATTACGAGGACTCAAATTGCTAAAAAAATTTAACCAACAAATAAGCGAAGGAATTCTTTTTACCGATCAGTATCAACTAGTAATGGCGCAGTTATATTTTAAGACCGGCATGCACGAAAAACCGGCGCGCTTCGATCACTTCTTTCGCTATTATCCTGATTATGGTCTACATAAAGCCGGTTACTGCATAAATGCTGGGTTAGAATGGCTTGTAGATTGGATGCAGAATAGTGTCTTCGGAAAAGAAGAAATCGAATTACTCCGCTCCCAAAAAAGTAGTAACGGCAATCAACTTTTTAAAGATGATTTTTTAAAGTGGCTTTATGATAACGGAAATTTTGATCAAATTACTCTTCGTGCAATTCCAGAAGGAAGAGTCGTTCACCCGAATGAACCTCTGACTATTATAGAGGGCCCTCTTGCAATGGCACAAATTCTTGAAACGGCATTGCTCAATCAATTAAATTTTCAAACTTTAATTGCAACTAAAGCTTCGCGGATAAAAGAAATGGGTCAAAACCAAATGTTATTGGAGTTCGGCGCCAGACGTGCACAAGATCGAGGCGCTATAGCAGGTGCCCGCGGCGCTTTAATCGGCGGAGCAGATTTTTCTTCAAATGTCGGCATTTCGCACTTACTCGGGCTTCAACCCAAAGGAACTCACGCCCATAGCATGGTGCAGCTTTTTATTGCAATGGGATTAAGTGAATTGGAATCCTTTAAAACTTTTGCTGATTTATATCCGGATGATTGCATCCTTCTTGTCGATACGATAAACACTTTGGAAAGCGGCATTCCTAATGCCATAAAAGTTTTTGAAGAACTAAAAAGAAAAGGACATAAGCCGGTAGGGATAAGGTTAGACTCCGGCGACCTTGCCTTCCTTAGTCTTAAAGCGGCAAAAATGTTGAACAACGCCGGCTTTGATGAAGTTAAAATTGTTTTGTCGAATGAATTGGATGAGATGAATATTTGGCAAATTATTACTCAAATTTCCGATGAGGCAAAACATTACGGCATTGACCCCGATACCATTATCAAACGCCTCGTTTACGGTGTCGGTACAAAATTAATTACTTCGGCCGGAGATGCTTCTTTAGGAGGAGTATATAAACTTGTCGCCGTGAAAAATGAGGAGGAGTGGATTCCTGTATTGAAAATATCCGAGACTCCTGAAAAAATTCCCACCCCCGGAGCAAAACAAGTTTTTAGAATTTATGATTCAAACAATTCAGCCACTGCCGATTTAGTCACCCTTGAAAATGAAAAACCAATCGATTATGTGCCGTTGATTCTTCAACATCCATTCGACGAAAACAAGAAAAGAATTTTATCGAAAGCGAGTGTCTCCCAAATTGAACCGCTGCTTATCGGGATATTTAGCAACGGAAAACTCACCTACGATTTTCCTTCCCTAAATGAAATTAGAACTGCCCGGCAGAATGATCTCGATAAACTTGATTCCGGTGTGAAAAGATTAATAAATCCTCATCGTTATCATGTTTCGCTTTCACCGGCTCTTTTCGATCTGAAAAGGGAATTGATAAAAGGTATGAAAAAGTAAATTCAAATCTTTTTTTCTTAAAACTTAAATCCATTCAGGTTAAATCTAAAAGGATACAAAAGCGAAAATTTAGTTCCGCCGTTACCGAACTCAATTGCGGGCGAAGGGAGCTTAATAAAATTTAAACTCTGTCTAAGCCAATTCCAGAAATGCCCTCCTTTGGGTAGAAGTTCAACAAGATTATAATCTAAACCTACAACATATCTTCTTTGCGATAACTGATCCGGAGGTCCATTAGGATCGGCTTTTACGTCAATTGAATTTGCGCCATAACCAACAGCAATATTTAACCATGGGACCCAATATTTCTTCCATGACTCCGGTAAAATATTGTATACATTGACCGACCACCAAAATGTCGAGCTGTTATAATCATCAATAAAAGTTCTTGGGCGGTTTATTATCGGCTCACCTGTCCACTCCGAAGGAATATACTGCCATTTAGGTGTGATGTTTTGCAGGGCGGGTACGTAATGCTGTGATAAAAAGAATAGGGGACCAATTGCATCAAAATACCAATCAGATGGACTAAAACCCCATGTCTTTGCAAAACCATCCTCCGTTTCTACATAAGTTTGGTAAATCAGTCCGAAACCGGCACCGTATAGCGTGGCTGTATTCCACGAAAATCCGCTAGCCATCAATCCTTCACTCATAATATACGAAGCCATATATCCTCCATAAGAATGTCCGGCTTTGTCTACCTGCAGGGCGGAAACCCAATCCTCCTCAAAATGAAATTTACCTCTCTGCCCGCTCCACCATGCGTTTGTTTGGTGTATATGAAGAAAAACTATTGCTCCGATAAATACTCCGCCTACAATAGATGCATTAAAGGGTTTTATTTCTGTCTTCATCAAAGGCAGTGAACCGTCCAAAGTGTAACGAGGTTCTCCAGCATAAGTAAATTGAGTTAATGGGACAAATTCTCCCGGAGTTTTTGATGAATCATCAGTAACTAATACTGAATTTCTTCCTGTTTGATCTATCCTGCTTATTTGGGCAAGAGAAGTTCGAACAAGAAAAATTGAAAAAATGAGGACTAATATGATTTTATTTGTTTGATTAAATGAAGTAATAATATATTTCAATTTCAATATCCTTATAAAATTCCAAATGTGATTTTTATAATCTCAAGACTAATAACTTCCAAACTTAAATGTAAGTACGCCTGTTAATCCCTCAAGATTTTTATCAGTTAATCCGTAATAGCTTTGAAAGCTTGAAACAAGCCGGTAACTTGCGCCGGCATCTATATGCAGCCACTTCAAAACATTTACTTCAAGGTTAAGCTGTGGTTCCCATACCAACAAATTTTGACTAAAATAACTACTGTGAGGTTTACTTTTATCCGGAACGGAATAAGTTACTCCTGCGCCTGCACAAAGCATATCAACAGAGGCGTGAACTTTTTCTTCAGAAAAGAAAATATATTCAAACTCTAGTCCTCCGCAATTAAAACCAAGCTGAAGTTTTTCACCGCTTATCGGGTCATAAAGATTCAAATTAATTGTGCTCGTTAGAGCGTAAATGCCGCCGCCTAAAACAAATTGATGATCAATAACCCAGCCGAATCTTCCGCCGGTTATTAAAGCATTTTGACCCAGCATTCTCGTCACCTTTAATTCCGGTGCGCCAAATGCATCGTAGTAATTGTTCTGTGCCTTAATAGTTTGAAAATAAATCAAAGCAAAAGCTATTGTCACCGTAGACATGATTTTATTCATTAGAAACCTTTTAACTTAGTTTGAATTTATTATACTCGTTCAACTTTTTTCTTGATGATTAATCCTTCATTAACAACTTCTTTTAAGTGAGGAAGAACAGGGTTAATTTTTTCTTCTTCATCGATAAACAAAATCATTATTGGCCCTTCGTCAACATTTCCGATTCTACCCGGACGGTGAAGATGATGTTTATTCCCATAGCCTTCAACTGCTGCAAACATTGATGCGCCGTTAATGTTGTGGTGCATAAGATGGCGCATTATATATTCATGCATCGGTTGTTCTTTATAAAGGTCTCCTTCGTCAAGAAAAATTTGTACTTCTATCATTTATAACCTGTCATTATTTGATTGAAAAATTGTGACGTAATCATTACTTAAATCATCTGTCTTCAAATTGCTTAGCTATATCTTAATCCTTCAAGTTAAAATATATGACTAAAAATTATAACTCAAATTTAAAGTAGGAATAAGTTCAGTTCTATTTGCCATGTTTACATCTTGAACACTTAAATTAACCGCAATTAGTCTATTATATGAGCTGGCGCTCCAAATGGCGTCAAAAATGCTTAAGAAATGATTAACAAATAATGCTATAATTGCTGTGTTGCCGGTAGTGTACAAACTATTTGCCAATCCTCTTGCGTGAGCATATAACAAAAATTGTTGTGTCAAAATATGAAAATCAGTATCATTTGGGTTAGATGTATCCCAACCGTGACTAAACTGCGGATACTTACCGATTATTTCATAATAATCTTGTGTGCCAAAAGGAGCTAAATTGTGAGAATAACCGCCGCCTATATCACTTTCCAATCTGTTCAGCTCGCTCCAATTTACTCCGATAACGGTACCACTGCTATTGGTGACTAAAACATTATAGTTCTTGGGGTCAACATTGGGATTAATATATTTTGAGTTGTTAATGGTCCAAGTTGCATAGCGAACTGCGTTCCAATGCTGGTTTGCATAATTTTGAAAGTAATTTGTTTGATTATCACCCTTACGAGTATAAATCAGCGCTGTAGCAATCGCAGCAGCTTCAACAGTAAAAAATATTCCTGCCTTCAAATATCTTCCCGCATAAAATTCTCCAGTACCGGGCAATATCCCTGATAAAACTCCAGCAAGCGCTATAGATTTTTTCCCTTGCGTTTCATTTTCAATACTTGTAAAGACTATCGGATGGTAACTTGATAGCTGAATGTTTGAATCAAAATTCAAATTCCCGGTTAAATTAACTTTTACAAAATCCTGTGCATATAAATTTTTGAAATGAAGAACCGAAAATATTATCATAAAAAGGACGATGATTTTATATCGTTTCATTTTTAGCCTAATAATTAGTTATAAGAATATTACTTTTATTAAAAATTAAAATATTACATAAGGGCACTTCTAAAAACTTCAATATTCTCTGCGTTAAATTTTTATAAAAGATAGTTTTTAGAAGTACCCATAATTTTATGATTCACTTAATTGCAAATTTCATATACAGTAATATTTACAGATCTATACTTCCATTATTGTTTGATTTCTTATTTTTCTCAATTAAAATATAAAGTGAAGGCAGAGTAATTAGCGTTAAAATAAGCGCCGTACATAATCCTCCGACAATTACAGTTGCAAGCGGTCTTTGAATATCTGAGCCGATACCTGTAGCCATTGCCGCAGGAATAAGTCCCAGCAAAGCCAAAAGTATAGTCATCAAATTTGGTCTTAATTGAATTTTCGCCGCTCTATGCGCAGCCTCTCTGATAGATAAACCGTCATCGTCAACTAATCGATTTGCGCGGGATACAAATAAGACCCCTGCTATTATAGAGACACCAAATAGGGAAATAAATCCCACGCCGGCAGAAACATTAAAATTGTAACCACGAATTAGCAAGGCAAGAATTCCTCCGATTAGAGCAAATGGTATACTTGACATCGCGACAATAACATGTCGAACATTTTTGTACATAGAAAACAGAATTAAAAAGATTATGAGAATAGTAAGCGGAATTACAATTGCTAATCGATTACCCGCTCTAGCGAGGTTTTCAAACTGTCCACCCCATTCAATAGTATAATCTTTTGGAAGATGGATTTTTTCACTTACCAATTTTTGAGCTTCAGCAACAAATCCACCTTGATCTCTTCCGCGAATATTTGTCCTAACCGATATTTGCCGTTCTCCGTTTTCTCTTTGAATAATTGTGGGGCCATCAACCAATTTAATTGAAGCGAGCTGAGACATAGGAATACGTCCACCGCTTGGAGAGGCAACGAGCATATTTTCTACAGCCTGAATTGAATTTCGGTATTTTGGAGAATATCGAACTACAATATCAAAAAGTCTACCTTTTCTATCATAGAGCTGGCTTATTGATTTTCCGCCGATGGCTGCTTCGATCATCTGTTGAATATCACTTACGTTTATTCCAAATCGTGCTGCGGCTTTTCTATCAATTCTAACTGTCAGTTGAGCTTGATTGCCTTCTTGTTCAATACCGGATTCGCTTGCACCCGGGATAGTTCTAATAATTGCAAGAATAGAGTCAGCTTCCTTTCGCATAAAATTTAAGTCTTCGCCGTTTATGAGGACGGCAAGATCAGCTACGCTTCCGGTAACGGCTTCAGTAACGTTATCAAGAATCGGTTGTGAGAAAGAAAACTCTGTTCCTGGAACGGCCTGTTCTAATTCGCTTTTCATTTTAAGAAGAAGTTCTTCTTTTGAAGTATCGCTAATCCATGTAGAATATTTTTTTAAGCCAACCAATATTTCCAGGCGGTTTGGACCATATGGATCCGTGCCGTCGTCGTTTCTACCAAGTTGAGTAAGGACTACGTTAACTTGCTTGTGGTTGCTTATTACTTTTCTAATAGTAGAGCAGTACTTTGCCGCATCGTTTAAAGTTATTCCAACTGGGAAAAAACCTCTAATATTAAACGCACCTTCGTCAAGCTCGGGAAGAAATTCAGTCCCGATGCTGTGAACACCGATCAAAATAACAATTATGACTATTGCAAAAGCAGAGATTACTGTTGGAGCAATATGCTTAGTCGTAAATGAAATTACTTTTTCATATTTGCCTTCCAGCCAACAATAAACCGGGTTGTGCCACTCAAGTTTATCCGGATTCTCCGATTCAAAGTATTTCCGGTAGATCATCGACATGAATACGGGTATAGCAGTAAGGGCAAGAATCATTGATCCTAATATCGCAAAAGAAAGAGTGTAAGCCATAGGCGAAAAAAGTTTACCTTCAACTCTTTGAAACGAAAAAATCGGCAGGTAAGCAAGAATAATAATTGCGATGGAGAAGAAAATTTCGCGACCCACTTCTTGAGCCGAGGTCAATGTGAGACGGATTATTCCTTGTTTTTTTTCTTCGGGCGTGGCATCGTGGTAATGACGCATTATATTTTCAACCATAACTACGGCGCCATCCACGATAATTCCAAAGTCAATTGCTCCAAGCGAAAGTAAATTTGCCGGAATGCCGGTTGTTTTCATCATTGTGAAAGCAAATAGAAGCGAGATTGGAATTGTAGTAGCAACAATAAGGGCGGAGCGAATACTTCCGATAAAAAATATTAGAATGAGGATTACAATTGTAAAGCCTTCAAACAATGTCGTTGAAACAGTATCGATAGTATATTTAACAAGCTTGCTGCGGTCATAAGTAATTGTTAAATGAACTCCTTTGGGTAGAACATTTTCATTTAAATTCTTAATTTTTTCTTTCAGTTTAACTATAACATCAGACGGGTTTTCACCTCTTCTCATTGCTATTAGTCCTTGTATGCCGGAATTAACATCAATCTTTGTTGAATCATTTTGTAATGTATATCCTAGTATTCCTGTCGGCTGCGAAGGGATTTCTTCAACTGTAGCAACGTCATGGATGAAGACAGGTACACCGCTAACTGATTTGATTACTATATTATTTATATCATCTTTATTCCTGATAGCACCTATACCGCGAACAACGAAACCCTGTTCGCCTCGTTTTATAATATTTCCACCTGTATTAATATTATTTTCTCTAATCGCAGAAATCACATCATAGAGAGTAAGGTTAAATCGTAATAAATTATTAGGTGAAGTAATAACCTGATATTGCTTTACTAAGCCACCGAAGTTCACGACGTCTGCTATTCCAGGCACCTGAAGAATGCGGGGAATAATTACCCAGTCCTGCAGTGTCCTTAATTGCATCGGAGTGAAATTATCATTTGCTTCAATAACGTAACGGAAAATTTCATCAACAGGACCTGTTAAAGGACCAAGCGTAGGAGAAACGCCATCCGGGAGAACCGCATCGTTTAATTTTTCAAGGACCTGTTGACGTGCAAAATAATCGTCTGTACCGTCTTCAAAAGTAAGATCAATAACAGAGAGGCCAAAAATGGTTTTTGATCTTTTATTAATGACCCTGGGAACACCATTCAAAGCTCTTTCTAGCGGAAGAGTGACCTGTTGCTCAACATCTTGAGCAGCTTGACCGGGATAAGTAGTAATTACTTCAACTTCCGTATCTCCGATATCAGGATACGCTTCTTTTTTTAGTTGAGTCCAGGACCAAATTCCCGTAATAATGACCGCAATAACGACGGTAATTGTGGTAAGCCTCTGGTTGAGGGCAAATCCAAGAAGTTTTCGAATCATATTTTTTCAATCTCTTTAATAAAACTTGAGTAATTATATTATTTAAACTTTTTTATAAACTAAATAAATATCCAAATTGGAATAATAGTTGTAGGTTGGGCGGATAACTACGCAATCCAAATCCTAATCCTGACTGTAAATAGAAGCCAGAATAGTATGCATCATAAGCAACACCAATATAATTTTGCTGAGACGATGAAAGTATAGTTCCTGCGTCACTTAAAGGAATTGCAATAAAAATTCCTCCGACTAAAGAAACACCTTGAATTAATTCTCCTTTGTTACTGAAAACGAATTCTAAATCACCCTGAGCTCCATACCAATCTTTTCTCCAGTAACTTCCGGAAATTTTCAGAGCAAAATGTTTGAAATAATAACCTGTATTAAGGGATACACCTCCCGGCGTTCCGATTGTAGCTCCTGCGAAGAAGAAAGATTCCTTATTATAACAATAATTTTTATTTTGAATTAAGCTTGAATCCGTTTCGCGTGGTTTATTTGCATCGTTCATAATTTGAGCGGAAATATTATTAGATAAAAAGCATAAAATGACGAAAACAGATAATCGATAAAATTTCATTTTAAAAAATCCTTAAATATTCAAAAGTTAATATCCAAAACTCAACCCCTTCAGCAGCATAGTCCCCGAAGTAACAACTTTTTCTCCGTCTTGAACACCACTTAGGACCACAAGTTGCTTGGCATCTGAATTAGCCAAAGTAACCCGTCGTCTTACAAAAACATTGGGTGCAGTTTGAACAAAAAGATAATTATTACCTTCAACTGTAACTACAGCTGAAAGCGGAAGGATATAAGCTGAAGTAATTGGGTTGCCGAAATCGACCTGAGCAAACATTCCAGGCAGCAGCTTGCCGCCGATGTTTGTTACAGTTATTCTAACTTTAACAGTGCGAGTATTCGGATCAAGAATCTCCCCGGTAGCATCGGCGCGGCCTATGAATGTTTCTCCCGGGTAGGCATCAAATTTAATTTTAACTTTCTCACCCTTTTTTATTTGCTGAAGTTGAAGCTCCGGTACATCAGCCATTAGCCAAGCTGTGTTGTAAGAGATCGATTCAATTTCCGAAGGATTAAACCCTGCTGCACGCAATCGACCGTCCATTTCTTCGTAAGAAGCCCGAGCGGTTTCAGCATCGTTTTCTGCTTGATTCAAATCTTTAACAGTTACAGCCTGATTTTTAAACATTTCTTTTGTTCTATTAAGATTTCTTGAAGTCAGCCTATAAGTGGATTCGCTTTGTTTATACTGAGAAAAAAGGGAGGTAAGATCTGGTGAATCAAACAAAACTATCTTTATACCATTAGAGCCTTCCGAAGAAATTGTGGCTGCAATTTTTGCCGGTGCAAGAACCGAAATAGTTGCAGAGCCTTTTACAATTGGCTGAGATTGGAAGTCTTGAAGTCCCACACTATTTAGCGGGAAGGTAATTGTAACCCCATCGCTCGAAATAACTGCCTTTTTTGGAGAACGAAATATTTCCTTATCATTACCGCTGCTTTTTGTGCATCCGGTAATAAAGAAACCCGATAAAATAGAAACTAAGATTAAAAAACTTAATAATTTTCTTTTTTGATTATTCATAATACAAAAATCCTCATCATTATTTATTGCTGCATTTTTCATTGATTAAATAAATTTGTACCGGCTGCATAATTGAGTTCTTCAAAAGCATCAACCAGGTTATTTTGAAGTTGGTTTACTTGAAGCATGGTAGATCTGTAAGAGTCAAAAAAATCGGTGAATTCAATTAAAGTCATGTCTCTTTTTTCATAATTAGAGATCATATCTTTTACGAGCTGCTTGTATTCTCCGGTAAATTTATCGTCTACAGACTTATAAAGACGGTCCGTTTGCTTGGCATTTTGATAAGCTGAAGTTATTTCCCTTTCAAGCTGAAGGCGAGTTTGTTCTCGATTTACCTTGTCCGCATCTAAATTAATTCTTGAAATCTGAATATTGCCTTGATTGCGGTTGAAAATGGGAATGTCAATTGAAACATTAACACCGAAATAATCGGGGATGTAACTTCCGTTGCGAGAGTAATTGCCTCCCAAAGTGACATCAGGAACAGCCAGGGCTTTTTGCAGTGCAACGTTTTCTTCATCATATTTTACATTAGCAGAAGCTTTTTGTAGGTCGGGTCGATTTTCAACTGCCTTTTCCAAAATATCTTTGAGAGATACATTATCAAGACTAAGGCTATCGAGGCTTTGAATATTTATTTCAGGGATAAAATATGAATTTAAGGAAGTTGAATCGCGAAGCAGAACCTGCAAATCATTTTCAGTTTTGCTGATATTATTTACAATTTCAAGGCGGTCACTTTCTAACGAAAACAGGAGTGATTTTAACCTTACCATTTCTGAAAGAAGAATTGATCGGTTTGTATACAGATTTTCAGATGAGACTACAGTCTTTTTTACTTCTGGAATCGTTTCGTTATAAAACTTAAGTGAACGTTGAAGAAAAAATAGATTATAAAAATCAGTACTCAGCTCATATTTAAGGGCTCTAAGCAAATCGTAAAAAGTATATTCGGCAATTTGAGTATTTATTTTCGCAAGACGAATCTGCTTATCTCGCTTACCAGCAAGAAGAAAAAGTTGTTGAATTTGTATATCTGTATTGCCGGTTTTAGTAAAATCAAAATACCTGCCGGTGCTTTTATTGTAAACATTTTGTCCTATAGAGATGTTCGGATTACTCCATAGCTTTGCTTGAAGAATAGCAGCCTTGGCAGATTTGATGTTGTACCTTGCAGCCAGGAGTTGAAGGTTATTTTGGCTGAATATTCTTACAGCTTGAGTAAAACTAATTCTTACTGTATCTGTTTGAGAGGCAAATAAAATATTAGTATAAAGAAGAATGGGAATAAAAAGAATAAATATTCTTGTCCCTTTCCGGGAGAATAAACTTTGCATGAGTGTTCACTTTTCCTAATTGATAAAAATTTAAATCATTACAAAACGAAAATCAGCTAAAAGCCGAACGCCGTTAAGCACCACTTGAAATTAATTCATATAATGTGTTTGATGTAAATCGAGATATTATCGGGGAATGGTAATCTCAAATTAGAAGTGAACTATTACGAAGGTAAATTGCTTCGCTTACTTTAGTAAAGGAATAATTATCAACGTGATCTAAGAAGTAAGGTTGACTTAATTCTAAGATATCTATTGTTATTGTTTCTGTAGAGGGACTGTCCTCGTCGGTAATAATTCTTTTATTGGTGTGAGTAATGTTGGTAGGTAAATTTAAGTTAGATTTTTTTGAAATCTTATTTTTAGCAAAATCAATTCTATTTAGAAATGCGACGTGCGTATTCTGACAATTTTCAACTTCTTCAGGATGTTCAATATCAATATTATTATTATTGCCGAAAACGATATCGAGTAAATTCGCTTGATCGACAAAGAGAGTGAGCACAAAAAAATAGGACAAGAGTAAAAATAGTCTTGAGCTCGATTTAGCAAATGAATTCATTGTAGTTTTTTACTCGATATTAAATAGAATTTTAATAAAAAATTAGTGAGAGAAAACTATTGTATTTTTTTTGTGTAATATTATATAAAGGGAATATTACTGTCAACTCAAAAATAAAAACAAGTGACGAAGGACTAAAAAACAAAATCTTTGAGATACTCCTCTTTCAAATATATTTTTTGCAAAGATAGAACTAAGGAAATTTTCAGAATCTATCAGATAGTAAGTTTTATCTTAATGATTTTTTATGTTTTGCTCAATTACAAAACAGTAACCTTTTTCTAAGTTCCAAAGTCTAATTAGGAAATATAAAGGAGTTAGTTATGTCAACATTGAATTTAACAAAACCAGGATTTCTTTTCGCCGTTTTCTTTATCGCAATTTCATTTAACCTTTCCGCATGTAATTATTCTGATGAATTGGGCGGGGGTAATCTTAAGGTTCTTCAAGAAAAGACTTTCGATACAACCCCCGGAAAGGATTTTGTCCTTAAAGCAAGTTCCGGGGATGTTATTATTACCACTTCTGACTCGCCTCAGGTTTATATTAAAATCCTCGGTAATGAACGTGCTGCTAAAGTTATGGAATTTCATTTTGAACCCTCCGGCAGTGGTGTAATCATTACCGCAAAGAAAAAAGGCGGATTGAACATCTTTAACTGGGTTAATAATGTGAAGCTTAGGTTTGAAGTTAAGCTTCCATCAAATTATAATGCGAATATTTCAAGCAGCGGGGGCGATATTACGTTAAGCAATCTAAACGGAGAGGTCTCTCTCCATTCTTCCGGCGGCGATATTTTAACAAATAATACACAAAGTAGTTTAAACGTTACTACATCCGGCGGCGATATTAAATGTGAAAATAATATCGGTACTATGAAACTTCAAACCTCGGGAGGGGATGTAACTTGCCTTGGTTTTAACGGCAATCTAAATGCCTCAACTTCCGGCGGAGATATTTCTCTTAACGGAAAGGACTCACAAATTAAAGCCCATACTTCGGGAGGCGGAATAGAACTTACTTATTCCGGTGAAAATAAAGGAATCGATTTATCTTCCTCAGGAGGAAGTATTAAACTAAGTTTGCCTGATAATTTTAATGCAAACGCAGAATTATATACTACAGGAGGCAGTGTAAAATGCGCTTTTGGAGGTAACAACGCCAAAGCAATTTCAGAGTCAAAATTTATTGCTGACATTAACAATGGCGGTAATCAGCTCCTTGTAAAAACTTCCGGTGGTGATATAGACGTAATAAAGCATTAATAAATCTGGCAGAGTATTACTGTATGCTTTAAATGTGCGGTAAAAATGCTTTAGCTATATTTTTGAAATATTATGGAATGAATTCAGGTCGTGACTTCTAAGTGACAAGATTATTGTCCGGCAGGACGTAATTTTCACTTAGAAATTATTCTTGCATTATTAAAAGTCTTATAAACAAAAAGCCACGACCTATTCCAAAAAAAATGCTATGGCAAAGGTAGTTGTTATAAACACAAAATATAAAACAATGTAATCGTTAACCAAGTGTATTTAGTATTTCAGTATCATCAAGAGTATAAGTTAATGAAAAAACCACAAGCTCGGAAATAAAATAATCCCACCGTTTCATCCCTTTTTTATTTGTGGATTCCTTCCATATAATTTTTGCAGCATTCATTAAAAAAGGTAAAATCCTTACTACGTTTTCTACATCGTTAAAATAAACTTTACCTTTTTTCTTGAGTAGCTTCCTAAATATTTTCATAAGAAAAGGCGCTAATAGGAAATACCATAATGAAATAATTATTATTATTCGTATAAATAAATAAACTCCATGTAGAAAACCATATGTGGCAATAGAAAGAGGAAAAACGAAAAGAATGACCATTACCGGAATTATTATTTGCTTTATAATATTTCTCTTTTTAGAATCAACAGAAGCCGATGTGAAATTCACTTTATTATTTAAATAAAGAACCCTCAACTTTTTTATCGATTCATCTTCGCTATACAAGCGGATAATATGCGCCGGGAATATTCCCGCAATCCTACCAACAATAATCCCACATATCAAATAAACACTCAGATAAGCTACGATTATGATTTCGCTTCCGCTTATATTGGTGTTTTTAATTGAAAGTTCTCCCGCTATATTTTTGTAGAAAATGTTGATTGCTTCCCAAAAAGATATTCCGTATAAAACAGTAAGTATTAATAATTTTTGAACTGCCGATTCCAAAAGACCTGCAACTGCCAGCAACATTGTGCCTATTTTGTAATATGAAATTTTATCAAGAATTATCGCCCCGAGTATTCCTTGAAAAATAACTGCGAAATATGCTTGCAAAGGGGAATGCGGACTGGCTATGAATTTAACAAGTAATACAACAATTGTAGCCTTTACAATCGATGCAAACTTATTCTCTGCAAAAAATCCTATCAATGAAATTAAAATTACGGCAAAACCGCCTACAATTATCCCGCTTAGTGGAATTTTCATTGCATGCAATATTCCTCCCAGCCCGGATTCACTTAGAGCCCAAAGAGCCGTTAGCCTTTCTATTGCCACAGAGGACGAAATTCGTGTGTCACTTTGCCTAATCAATGTATTACAAATTTATAGTATTGACTTCTAAATTTTTGTTTTTTATGTCAAGATATTTTTATGATAAATTTCATTGCGTTTCATTCAAAATTCAACATTTGTAATTCAAAATTGCGGCTTGCCGCGCTATGTTTTTACCGGCAATTCTTTGCTTAGATATTTCCCCGTCCATGAATTTTGGTTCATCGCTATTTCTTCCGGCGTTCCTAAGGCTACTATTTCTCCTCCTTTTTCTCCTGCTTCGGGACCCAGATCAATTATATAATCCGCACATTTTATTATTTCCATGTTGTGCTCGATTATTACAACGGAATTATTTCTTTCAATAAGAAGATTAAAGCAGTTGAGCAGTTTTGAAATATCATCAAAGTGAAGCCCGGTCGTTGGTTCGTCAAAAATAAAAAGAGTATGTGTTCTTTCTCTTTGCGATGTTAAGTGCGATGCTAATTTTATTCTTTGCGCTTCGCCTCCGGATAGCGTGTTTGAAGGTTGACCAAGTTTCAAATATCCAAGTCCCACTTGTGAAAGCAGCTCAATGTATCGAACTATTTTATCGTTGCCATTGAAAAAGTCTACCGCCTCATCAACGGTCATATTTAATACATCAACAAGATTTTTCCCGCGATAAGTTATTTCTCTAATTTCCTTTTTGAAACGCGTTCCTTCACAGTCTTCACCTTCCATCTAAATATCGGCGAGGAATTGCATTTCTACTTTTATAAAACCGTCTCCCTGACAAGTTTCGCATCGTCCGCCCGGAACGTTGAAGGAAAAAAATCCCGGTTTATACCCTCGCGCTTTTGCTTGATGTGTTGATGCAAATAGCTCTCTGATATGTTCAAAAGCTTTTATGTAGCTTATAGGATTTGAACGCGGTGTTTTCCCAATTGGCGATTGGTCAACGATTTCAATTTCATCAATAAACTCGCCTCCTTTAATTTCTGAATACTTTCCGATTTTGGGCGGGTTCATTCCTAAATATTTTGCTAAGCCCCCGTATAGAACGTCATGAATTAATGTGCTCTTGCCGGAACCGCTTACGCCGGTAATTACCACTAATTTATTAAGGGGAATTTCTACGTCGATATTCTTTAAATTGTTTTCCTTTGCTCCTGTAATTGAAATCGTTCTGGTTTCTTCCGTATTCCTTTTTTGAGGCACTGGAATTTTCAATTCGCCCGACAAATATTTCCCAGTAAGAGAATTCTTATTATGCAATATTTCTTCATAAGTACCCATAGCGATTATCTCACCGCCACCCGCTCCTGCCTTTGGACCCATATCGACAATTAGATCAGCTTGCCTGATCATGTCGGCGTCATGCTCTACAACAATTACTGAATTCCCGATGTCACGAAGGTTTTTTAGGATGTCGATCAATTTATTGTTATCTCGCGGATGCAGCCCGATGCTTGGTTCATCAAGCACGTATAAAGTTCCGACAAGCGATGAGCCGAGCGAAGTAGCTAAATTAATCCTTTGCGTTTCCCCGCCGGATAACGTGCTGCTTAATCTTTCCAATGTTAAATAACCTATCCCCACGTTGTTCAAAAAAGTAAGTCGCTTAATTATTTCTTTTAAAATTCTTTCACCGACGTGCATATCATATTCCGAAAGCTTCAGCTCAGTAAAAAAAAGAAGTGATTGCTCAATAGGCATTTTTACAACATCGTAAATAGATAATCCATTAACTTTTACTTGCAGCGATTCGCGCCTTAATCGCGACCCCTTGCACGCTGCGCATATGGTATACCCGCGGTAGCGACTTAGCAAAACCCGGATGTGCATTTTGTATGTCTTAGTTTCAAGCTTTTCAAAAAATTTGTCTATACCGGTGTAATCGCCGAATCCTTTTTGAATTAATGAAACTTGTTCCTGCGATAAATTTTTAAACGGAGTATTTAGAGGAATATTAAATTGCTTTGCGTTCTGTACAAGGTCTCTTAAATGCGTGCTGTATTTTGCCGAACGGAAAACAGCAATTGCTCCTTCGGTGATAGATAAATTTGGATTAGGCACAACAAGATTCATATCCACACCGATTGTTCTGCTAAAGCCCTGACATACCGGGCACGCACCAAAAGGATTGTTAAAGGAAAAAAATCTTGGCTCTGGTTCTTCGTATCTTATTCCGCAGCATTCGTAAAATTTATTAAATTCCTTTTCCTCGCCGGTATCTGCGTTAATTAAGATTAATCTATTCTCACCCTCTTTAAAGGTTACTTCAATTGCGTCCGAAAGCCTCTCTCTCACTTTCCCTTTTTGAATTTTAAATCTCTCAATTACAACGCTAACTTTGTCTTTCTTTCGGGGAAGGGAATATTCCTCATTTAAATCATAAGTATTTTGTTTAAAATATATTCTAAAAAAACCTCTCTTTTTAAGTAGATCAATTTCTTCTTTGATAGTATGCCCTGTATGAAGATGAAGAGGGAAAGCAAGATAAAATTTTGAATCTTCCGGCTGTGCTTCAAGCCAATCGGATACTGTTCCTGTTGTAGCTTTATTTACTTCCTTGCCGCACTGAAAGCAAATAGTCTTCCCGATTCGTGCAAATAGCAATCTTAAATAATCATATACTTCTGTGGTTGTACCGACAGTTGACCGCGTGTTCTTTGAACCGGTCCTCTGTTCGATAGCAACTGCCGGGCTTATTCCCTGTATTAAATCAACATCGGGTTTATTCATCCTTTCAAGGAATTGACGCGCATAAGCCGAAAGGCTTTCTACATAACGGCGCTGTCCTTCAGCGTAGATCGTATCGAATACCAAAGAAGATTTTCCGCTCCCGCTGACCCCGGTGAACACTACAATTTTATTCCTCGGTAACTCAAGACTAAGGTTTTTTAGATTGTGTTCGCGAGCGCCCTTTATAATTATCTTTTTGTCTTTTTTGATTTCATTCATAATAATTTGGAAGAAAAGTTAATCCAATAACGCTATGTTACGTTTCTCAATGTTCAATTACGATGCAGCGGAATGATAAATGGTGTAAAAATAGAATATTAGAATTTTTATCTTAAAGATTAATCACACTTAACGATATTTGTCATTTCGAATCCGGCCCTGCCGGCCGAGACTGTTGCACAACTCCAAAATGTCATTTCGACCGGAGGGAGAAATCCCATTTTAGACAGTTTTGAGACCTCTCTTTACGTTCAAGGCTAAATAGGAGAGTTCTGCAACACTCTCTGCCGGCAGCAAGATTTAGCCGGTGCCTGCACCGTTTGCGGTGAGAAATCTTTTATAAATGCGAGATTTCACCCTTCGGTCTAAATTACAATAAAAAGGAAATCTTATTTCGCTTGCCCTTGAAGTTTCTTAAGAGTCTCAATTCTTTCATCAAGCTCCTTAATTTTTGCATCTAGTTCTTTTAACCTATCATCAATTTTATTTTCATATTCAGTCTTATCCCAGTAGCCGCGATTCTCAAAATATCCCTTAAATAGCCAGTTATGTTTTAACGCTTCCATATTCTCTGATAAGCGCGTAGCTCCGACCTTTGCTTCTTCGCTTGTATTTTGAATGTTCTGCAAAGTTGAAGTTACTGTAGAATCGTATTTACCGTTTTTAGAAATGAAACCGCCAACAACACCCTTACCTTGATTTATACCCGACACAATTGAATCGATATTTACCACTACTTGATTAATATTATTTATGGTAGTTTCAACTCCTATACCAAGACTATCAAACAAACCAGTTACTTTATCTAATTCTCCCGTAATTCCTTTTAAGCTTTTATCTGCCTGACTTGTAAGATTTGTAGCATTGTTATATAACTGGTCATCATTAATAAGCTTTCCTAACGAACCTTCGCCTCGGTTTACTCTACCAACAATTTCCGATAGATCTTTCGTCATTTTTTTTGTGTACTCCATTACCCCTTCAGTCTGGGCTATGATTGCTGATAACCCAAGCGGTTCCTCAGTCTGGATAATACCGTCGTTTTTTATTTGTTCTGCCTGGCTGCTTCCGATTTTCAAAACAATAACCTTATTGCCTACCAATCCCTCAGATTCAATTGAAGCTTTTGTATCGGTGCGAATAAATCTTTGTATATCAGTTTGAAGATCCATCGTCACTTGAACGTGTCCGGTGGTATCGTTCACTATTTCCACTCCACTTACGCTTCCAACATCGATTCCGCTTAGTCTTACAGTCGTACCGGTTCGTAAACCTTGAATATCTTTAAAGTATGCTCTAACCTTAAAGGTAGAACTAAAAAGAGAATTCTTTTGTCCTATTAAGAAAATTCCTACAATCAGAAGAGATATTCCGAGTAAGATGAAAATTCCTAATCTTACTGAAGGGATATTTTTTTTCATTTAGTACTCCCGTTTTTAACTTCAAGAATATCGCTTGTAAAAAAATCTCTAAGAAAAGGATCGCTTGTCGAAACAAGGTTTTCAAGGTTTCCTTCGTATTTAATTTTACCATCTTTCAATACTACTGCATGAGAAGCGATAATTTTTGCGCAGATCAAATCATGTGTTACAACAATAGAAGTGGTTTTTAGGTCTTTTTGTAATTCAACAATCAATTGACTTATTTCCTTTGTGGTTATTGGGTCAAGCCCGGTTGTCGGTTCATCATATAAAATTAGTTTAGGCTCAGTAATTATTGTTCGCGCTAACCCGATCCTTTTTTTCATACCGCCTGATAATTCTGCCGGCATTTTATCGATTGAATCTTCCAGCGAAACCTTTTCAAGAGAGGATTTAACTTTTGCTTCTACTTCCTTCGTTGTGAAATTAAAGTTCCTGATTAATGGAAATGCTAAATTTTCCCTAACTGACATTGAGTCATATAAAGCCGAGCCTTGAAATAAAAATCCAATTTGTTTTCTTACCTCATTCAATTTATTCTCACTTAGCAAAAGGATATTTTCCCCCTCAATAAAAACCTCGCCTGAGTCTGGCTCCAATAATTTCACAATGCATTTTATTAAAACACTTTTGCCGGTGCCGCTTCTGCCAAAAACAACTACGTTTTCTCCTTCATTGATTTTTAGAGAAATATTGTCAAGAACAACTGAATCTCCAAAAGATTTACTAAGATTTCTCACTTCAACTTCAGCCATCAGTTACTCCAAATCATTAAAGTGACTTTTACTAACACCATATCAACAAGTAAAATTAATAGCGACGAAATTACTACGGAGCTTGTAGAGGCTTTTCCGACCCCCTCTGTGCCGTTCTCTGTATTATATCCTTTGTATGCTCCAACTATTCCGACTATAAATCCAAAGAAAAATGTTTTAGCTATTCCGGGGATTATATCGGAAAATTCAACTGAATGAACAATAGCGTTTAAATAAAGTTGAAAACTTATACCTTGAGATAAAAATATAGCAAGAAAACTGCCGAAAAGTGCAATAAAAATTACATATATAGTAAGCATAGGCAGAATAAATGTGCATGCTACCACCCTTGTAACAACCAAAAACCTAAAAGGATTTATTGCCGAAACTTCCATTGCATCTATCTGCTCCGTTACGCGCATCGAACCAAGCTCTGCGCCAATGCCTGAACTAACCCTGCCGGCAAAAATTAATGCCGTTATTACAGGACCCAATTCTCTTACAACAGACAAAGCTACCATTCCTGGTAAAAAAGATCCAGCCCCGAATCTAATCATCACCGGCTGGCTTTGCATCGCTAGCACTAGTCCGATTATAAATCCCGTAACGCTTACAATAGGAAGAGTCTTAACCCCAAGCTCGTCCATATGTTTTTTAATTTCAGCAAATTCATAAGGCGGAATAAATACTTTCTTAAAAAATTCTATAGTGAAAAGAAAAAGACCCGACACGGTTTGAAAAAATTCGGTTAATCTTTTACCTGACACAGACAAATTTTGTGTTGTGCCGGAATTTGTTTTTGCGGAATTCAAATTATTTTCTCTTAGATGGTTAAAACTGCAGAAAAAAATCAAACCTAAATAAAATTAATTACCAAAATTTCATACTTTTCAAGCCAAAATAATAAAAAAACACGCTTAAAAAAAATTTGAATGATCGTGGACATCTATGTCATAACTGGTGGAATAATGAAATGTAGGTGAATTTTCCACTACTCCATTCCTCCACCATCTTCCGTCTTTAGAGATTCCCATTATATTTGAAATTTTCTGCAGAATTATATGAGCTCGTCACTCGTTACTTGTCACTCATTCCCTCGTTTGCCATTTTTGTCACACCTTAGTCCTTTTTCCCCTGTTTTTTGTCTAAATTTTCCCCATTTCTACCAGGCCTCTGCCAAGCCTATAACACGCCTCCACCAAGCCTATAAATCTTACTTAAATATTGCAGAAAAAATAGTGTGACAAAAATGGCACACTCTCATTCACATAAGTAACATCTTGAACAGATTTTTCTTGAATCCTTTTTCCTTCGGTTTCATCTAAAATCAATAAAAATTATTTTGTGAGTAAAAAATGGATCAAGCAAAAGTAATAATCTTTACAACACCTACATGTAGCTTCTGTGTAGCTGCAAAAAGATATTTCAGAGAAAAAAATATTCGTTTTACCGAGATTGACGTTACAAGAGACCAATCAGCTGCACGTGATATGCTTAGAAAAACCGGGCAAATGGGCGTACCGGTCATTTTAATAAATAACCGTCCAATTGTTGGTTTCGATAAACCTAAAATTAATCAAATGTTAAACATTAAAAACTAAAGGAGACTTTATGAAAATAAAACCAATGGATGATCGTGTTCTTATAGAACTGATCGAAGAAGAAGAAAAAACTTATTCAGGAATAATTATTCCTGATACCGCGAAAGAAAAACCGCGTATGGGAAAAGTTGTCGCTGTTGGCACCGACGAGGATTTACGTGAAAAAGTTAAAGAGGGAAATAAGATATTGTTTACTAAATATGGCGGCGAAGAGATTTCCTTCGACAGCAAAGAATATAAGATTGTTCAGCGAACTGACATTTTAGCAGTAGTTGAGGATTAAACTTCAATTATTAGCACCTCGAAGATGAGGGGTTGATTTAAAATTCCGCTGGGAATTATAAATCAGCCCCTCATTTTTTTTAATAGGGAAAGTTCATTCCCGGCCAACTTTCAATTGAATCTGTTGACTTTACAATGTGCATACCTGCATCGGCAAATTTTTGGAACGACTTATTTGCATCATCGGTGTAATCAATTACACCTGGAACAACTACCGAAGAGGTACAATCTTCAAGAAGATAAACTTTGCTGGTAAGATGTTTTTCTCTAAGAAGAAAATCATTCAATAAATCGTCGATTGTCCATGCTACACAATGACTTTTTGCCTGACCCGCAATAATTATCGCGTCATATCCTAATAATTTTTCAATCAAAGATGTATTTTTGTCTGCAATCTTATTGCCGTTGATTCCTTCACGAACTTCAGGACCGAAGATCGAATAGTGCTCAGTAAAAGGATTGTTCCCTTTAACCTGAAAATCCGGTTGGCTGTATCTGGCAATACTGTGAAAAAAAATCGCTTCATCTAAAGCTGACACCAAAGCATTTCCTATTCCGCCGAGCATAGCGTGATATGGCCAGATTGTAAGACTATATTTATTTCCTTGCTTTAGTTTCTCAGTATAATGACGAAGATAATTTTCTGCATCGTTACTCTTGATGCCCAGATCTTTACATACCTTGTCATTTATTTTCCACAAACCATTCTCAACATCTTCTAAAGATATTAATGTGTACGGTAAAGGATGTTCCCCTTTATCGTTCACTAAAAATATTGAATGAAAAATTTGTAAAGGATGATGAGTATCCATAGTCGGAATTATTTCTGTAACCAAATCAAGATTGCGGTAAATGAATCTGCAGAAGCGGTTTGTGTCGTTAACAGCCCCCATGCCGCCTCTGCCGCCGACAAATAATTCAAAGCCGGGAATGCAAAAAGTGTTTTGCATATCAACTGCTAACAAACAAACCTTAAATTTATCTTCGTAAGAAGGTCTTATATTAAATTTCTTAGCCCAATTAAATGCATCCTTAGCGCGCTGCTCATAGTCTACTTTCCAAACCTCACCCACTTTGTCTTCTCTAAAATGCTCGGGTTCGGGTAACTCTTTTCTTGTCATATTTGATCCCTAAATTATATTTTTTCTTAATTCCATCTGTAAAAATACTAAATGCGAAAGTAGACCCAAAACCTTAAACTTCGAAGGAGTCTGCCTGTCTGGTAGGCAGGGTCGCCGAAACGACAAATTGTTTTGTGTCATTTCGACTGAGTCATCGAAGGAGAAATCCCCTAAATAGCGTTTGTTATTCCAAGTCTCCGATAATGGTTTTACCATTATTTATTAGGTTAATGACCACTTCTCTTAAGTGACTCTCACAACAAATTCAAAATTCCTAGTCATCCCTATCAGCAAGAGGGAATTAACATTCTAATAACAGTAGCGTAATATTGTCTTAATAGGCTAAGACTATGTTTGTCACAAAATTAATTAACTCCTTCAATCATGATAAATTTAATTTCAAAAGATATTTAACGATAATTGCGTGCCGGCTAAATGAAAATAAAAAACATGAAACTTCTGTTTAATTCTTTAGTCTTCCTTCTCGCCGGAATAATTTCCGCGGTAAGATTGGAATCGCTTGAAATAATAATTTCATTACTGTTTTCATCATTATTCCTTCTTCTTAATATTTTTATAAAAGAAGAAAACAGTAAATCAGCTATCGGTCAAACATAATAAACAGAAAACCGCATCAAAATATTCGCTTCTCCAGCAACCGGGTAGGCAACGTAACTAATAATGCCAATCCGGTTGACTTTTTTATAATAGTGCTTTTATAAGAAATTTCATCCTTTCTGTGATATACAAGGTAGCGTAATCTTTTTTCTTGACTTTATTATATTCTGTACCCAAATTAAATATAATCGTTCATTGTCTTACTGTTAAATATAAATCTATAAACTTTTTTAAGGAGATTCTATGGAAAACCTAAAGAATGCCGGAAGGGTCATCTTCGGATTACCATTTATTATTTTTGGATTAAATCACTTTAAAATGGGATCACAAATGGCTGGCTATGTTCCCTCATTTATTCCCGGGGGAGTCTTCTGGATTTATCTTGTCGGTTTAGCGCTTGTTCTGGCGGGTATTAGCATAATAATAAAAAAATATATTAGGCTTTCAGCTACTTTGTTAGGAATTATGCTGGCGATATTCGTGTTGACAATCCACCTGCCGGGGCTTTTTAATCCTGCTATAATGCAAATGGAATTTGCGAATTTGCTAAAAGATACTTCACTGTGCGGCGCTGCTTTTTTCATTGCAGGATCTTTTCCAAATGAAGAAAAGAAATCGGAATAGATTATCTATTCTATGTTAGTGACATTTTACATTTTCGACTAGGAAAGTCACTCTTTCCAACAAAATCATAATTGAGTTCGAAAATGATTTGAAGACAAATCTTAACCACGTTAAAGAACGGATTGCCGGTTAATTAATAATTCACCTTACGCAGATATAACTCATTGGAATTATGGAATACTGGAAAATACCGCCCAATTCCACGACTCCAATATTCCTGGAGTTGCGTAATGCTATTTTATAATTCCCTGCTGAAGTGAGCGTTTGTTTTTTTAAATAATATTGTTATATTATAACCAATTACTTGAAAATTAACATTAAAAGTTGAAAATGTTATGAAAAGTAAATTATATTCTAAATTCGTCATAATAAGTGTTTTCCTAATATATATTTGTCATGTAGCCAAACTAATACATTCTCAACGATATTTTCGAAGTATGATTATATTTTCGGAAATGTACCTGACTTTTCTTTACAGTTTAGTACTTCCTGGGCGGGAGAAATTTGTGTCCGCTATTTTATTTGCTGTTCGTAATAGATAAGAAATATGATACTAAATCTTAATTTCAAAAACTTTATGAGGAGTCACAAAATGAAAAAGCTATCAGTTGTTTTCGTCCTTATACTCAGTATTTGTTTTATCCAAACCTCACCAGCCCAATTTTTAGATAAGCTGAAAAAAAAGACAGAAGAAAAAATTAAAAAAGAAGGGGAAAGAAGGACTGAAGATAAAATCAATAAAGGTGTGAACAAAGCTTATGACGAAGCTGAAAATCAATTAACGGGCAATAAAGATAAACAACAAGATCCTAAAAAGGACGAACAGAAATCCAATAATGTAAAGAAAGAAACCGAAAATAATACTCAGATGGTAATCAATTCCAAATATGATTTTATACCGGGAGAAAAGGTTATTTCCTTTGATGACTTTACAGCAGAAAATATTGGCGACTTCCCGGTTCAATGGAATACAACCGGGTCCGGTGAAGTTGTAACTACAAATATTGCAGAAGGAAGATGGTTCAATATTACAAACGGAAGAGGGGCTACAACTCTTGATGCTCCCTTAACATTGCCTGATAATTATACGATTGAGTTCGATGTTATTCCAGTTAAAGATTCCAAGAATAATAACAACTCGGCATTTTCATTTTCCATACTAAGTACTAAGAAACCAAAAGATTTAGTCTATGGTTTAGCAAGACCGGGCGATGCAGGAATTCGCTTCTCTTTTGAATATTCTAATTATTATTCCACTTATTTTAATGACCATTCTCCTGAGCTAAAAGGGATAGAAAACGAGCCCAGATTACTTCCGAATAAAAAATATAGAATTTCAATTTGTGTTCAGAAGACGAGAATAAAGCTTTATGTAGGAGAACAAAAGCTTTTTGATCTCCCAAAAGCTATGTCGCAAAACTATAAATATAATATGGTTCGTTTTGACCGGGGCACGACGATGTTTAGTAATTTCCGCATTGCAACCGGTTTGCCCGATATGCGCAGTAAGCTTCTTACCGAAGGTAAACTAATTAGCTACGGAATTTATTTTGATGTAAATAAAGATATTGTAAAACAAGAATCATATCCTTCAATTAAAGAGATTGCTGCTATACTAAAGGATAATCCAGCCGTAAAAATTAAAATTGTCGGCCATACAGATTCTGATGGTGATGATAAATCAAACCTGGATTTATCAAAACGTCGTGCAGCTTCTGTTAAGGATGCTTTAGTTAAAGATTTTAGTATCGAGGCATTACGAATTGAAACCGATGGAAAAGGTGAAAGCGAACCAGTTGCTCAGAATGATAGCATCACGAACAAAGCTCTTAACCGCAGGGTTGAGTTCTTAAAATTATAATAGTTCAAAATTTCTTTATCATAATAAGGAAACTAAACTATTAGTAAATTATTAGGAATTGTTTTCGGTAACCATATAGTCAGAAGAAATCCTCTAATGAATGCCTTGAATGGATTTGCTTGCAATGCACTATTGTATTGCAAGCAAATTGATACAAGAAACGGTTTCGGAACCCATTGTCATTTTTTAATTAAAATGCATTTCTGCGCAACATAAGTTAATAATTTTCTTTACCAGTTGAATAAACATAATAACCTCTTTATTCATTCTAATCCTTACTGAAAATTATAGATTAAAAATTAGTTACCGGCTCCGAAACTTTTTCCTTTATAGTTTGAATCTCTCTTTCTTTAGGTTTAAGAAAAATTTTAATTACAAGAACAATCACACCGATAGATAAAATGAACAACATGATATCAATTACCATCAAAATATAATTATGGGTATTAATGTAGCTCTCCAATAAAATAATTAATGAAGTAATAGTTGTAACAATCATGAATATTGCAGGAAGCAGGGCATAGAAATATTTTTTACCTTTAATAAGTAGCCAGCTTGAGACCGCAAGCAGCCCGAGCGCAGCCAGCAATTGGTTTGCAGAACCGAAAATAGGCCATAAAACTGAGAATGCATTTGAATAGCCGAGAATCCACATCAATAAAACAGAAATTCCTGCATTGACCCAGTAATACTTCAAAATCTTCGGGACAGTTTTGAAAAGTATTGTCCAGAGCTCCTCAAACAAATAACGGTTAAGGCGAATTGCCGCATCAAGTGTTGTAATTACAAAACCTTCAACTAAAAGAATCCCGAATACTGTACCGAGCGAAACCGGAATTCCAACTCCTTTGTTAAATAAATGTCCTGCAGCAAGAGAAAAACCCAAGATAGGATTGGATCTAATAGATGGATCTGAAGGCCATACAATTGATTTGTAATCAACAAAAGATAATCCAACGCCAATAGCGAGCACAACGCAAATTGCCAGTACCGATTCCAACAGCATGGCGTTAAACCCGATCTTTCTTGCGTCTACTTCTTTTGATATTTGTTTACTGGTTGTACCTCCGGCAACAAGAGAATGGAATCCGGAAATAGCACCGCAAGCAATTGTAATAAACATCATCGGCCATATAAAACCTAAGCTCTTTACACCTTCGGCAAGATTAAAACTTGGCATTGAGATTGCCGTTCCGCTAAATCCGGTAAACAACAACGAAATTACCATAAGCGCAATACCGCCGTAAAGTATTTGGACATTTATAAAATCCCTCGGCTGCAGAATCAGCCAAACGGGAGTACCAGCTGCTATTAAAACATAAACTGATATTATTATCATCCAGACGGTTGGAGATAATGTAACAGGATAAAATATTCCTAAAACAATTGAAACTGTACAAATGAAAAACGCAATTAAGTAAGCATAGATTGACTTTATCCCTTTTTTAAAAATCAACCATCCGAGCAAAGGGGAAAGAAGAGTAATTATAATAACGGACATTGAAGCAATGCCGCCTATTTTTCCGTAAGTGATTCCGTTTTTAATAACCGTATGAAGAATAGTTTCATTACTGGACAATCCAAGCTTTGTGAGAGGCCATAGAGATGTGAGTGAAATTGCCGTTGCGCTAAGGAATGATGAGGTAATAAGTACTAGCATAAAAATAGTGAATGTTATAAAAAGATTGAAACCGGCTGTGCCAAGAGTTTTCCTCGCAACCTCTGCAATCGATCGTCCATTTTCGCGTATGCTAATAAAAAGAACAGTAAAATCATGCACAGCACCGAAGAAAATTCCACCGAAAACTATCCACAGCCACGCAGGTACTACACCGTAAAGTATTGCCATTGTAGGTCCAATTATCGGGCCCGCACCTGCAATAGCAGAAAAATGATGTGCGAAAACTACATAACGCTTAGTCGGAACAAAATCACGACCGTCGTTGTTTTTACTTGCAGGTGTCGGGTTAGAAGGATCTTCCCCCAAATTTTTAGCGATATATTTTGCATAAAATTTTGAAGCAAGAAAGAAAAGGAAGAGTGCCAAACCTAAAGAAAATAAAATAGTCATATTTTCTCCTTTATATATTTGAACCCTGTTAGATCGAAAATTTTATTGTTTCTAAAAATTCTCTAAAAAATATTTAACTTAACTCAAGTTGACTGCCGCTGAAGGTAAGCCGTTAAAACGACTGATTTATAGTGTTTGAAACAAGCAGCCCACGACTTCAAGTCGTGGGTAACTTGATGTAAAACCATATTTATTAACCGTTTCAACGGTTTCTAATTCCTAAATAAAGACTACCGGTCAAATTGAGTAACTTAAAATAGTCTTTCTTTGAATAAAAAGTAAAGTGTTTCAAAGCCGGCTTATTACAAAATGCTCCATTGATATAGTCATGGAGAAATCATCAGAATAAGAGAAAAATATAAAAAATGAAGTATACAAATTATATATAAAAAGAATTTCAGATATTGACTTATTTTTTGGGAGCCTCCTCTTTCTTCTGAAATTTTAAACATTCCTTCCCGGATGTAACATAAACTTCTATAGACGGCATCTGTTTTGTCTTAATACCGAAACTTTTGCAACCATAGGGATTATTAGGATCCCAAGTGATAAAAAAATGTTTGCACTTTCTGCAGTTAATAGCCATGCAGTAAATTCAAGAATTAATATGAATAAAATGAACACAAGTAAGGAGTTATTTTTTTATGTAAGCATTCAGACCAATGACGACTTTTTTGCCATCAATAACACAATCGGTGGGCATGTTTCCATGTGTAGTTGCTACCACTAATGTTTTCCCGGATGCACTGGGTGTGGGCTTTTGTAACTCGATGACTATGATGAGCTTACCATCTTCTATTTTGACTTCCATTTTACTATTCTCCCAAGTTAAAATTATTACTATCGTTTGAATATATTACCATTGATAAATACACCTTATAACAAAATTATAGTGTGGTGTCTCAAAAACCAAATTTTTACACTTTATTTTTTATACAGTTTGTCTCTATACCTCATCTCCAATAATAGTTCAAGTGAAATAATATTTGGAATTCCTTAAAGCTTCTGTTTATTATTATATTTTCGTCACCATACTTTTAGAGAAAGCAAACCGTTTCCGGGATTCTCAAAAGGTCCGGGTGTTGGATTAGTTTCCTTCCGAGGCTTACCAAAGTAGTCTGTATCAATGCGAATCGACGAACCATCGGGATTTTCATACGAAAGATTAGGAATTGCTGCCTTCCCCAGTAGCTCTGTTGTTATTAGTTTACGCTTTCGTTCTTTAATCCAGGCTTTATCGAATTTGATATCCAAGTAAAATACACCTGTCTTTTCAACTAACTTGATTGCAGGATCAAAATCCTTTTTAACAATAGGATTCTTTTCAAACTTAGAAGGATTGGCTCCATTTAGGAACACATTGCCATCCATCCATACCGGCAATTGAACATTATCATAAATACTCAAATCGAAACGTTGTACGAATATATTGTTATAAAAACGATCGTCTCCTAATGGGTTATCGTGAAATCCTGCATTCTCAGTTGAATGCGCCTTGAGAAATGGTGTCTGACGGGCATCATAGGAAAGTAGTTTGATCGCTCCAGCAAATAAATTATGAACATAGGCGCCTCCCTGTGAAATGTTTATTAGCGACATTTGTGAGAGGAAAAGGTTATTGTCCATCAGAAATGGTCCGTGATCTACTTCGACAAATACATCTTCACCATTATCATTAAAGAGATTCTTTGAGACACGCGTACCTTGTGCCATCCAGTCAAGCCAGAGCCCGCGAATCGTTTTATAGATATGATTCCGGCTGATGGTAACGTCAATAGCTCCATGGAACTTTATAGCTGCCAACTCTGCACCCGCAAACCATTTTAGAACGCGAATATCATGGATGGTATTGCCGGTGACCGTGCTGAATGCAGCACCAAGACTGCCGACGATGCCTGCTTGCTCGCAGTGAGAGATGATATTGTTGCGAACGACATGGTGTCCAATGTTTTCCTTCGTCCAGCCGTTTTTGTAGGCTCGTTCGATGGTCTTGACATAGCCTTCAGCAGAATTTTCAGAAGTGTTATCCCATTGGTCGCCATATTTACCTAGGGTGATCCCAGAGCAAATAGAATACTTAATTACATTATTTTCGATAATCCAGCCTTTACTCCAGTTGGTACCAATTAAACCAATTTGCTCTGCTGTAGGCGGCGCCCAAGGTGTTGCCGCATCCTCCATAATGAAGCCGCGCACAGTAATGTAGTTGATGCCTGTTTTTTCCGGGTAGAACACTGTTTGACGAACGTTAATTTCTACCAATTGTTTATTGGGATTAACTCCTTTGAACTGAGCCCAGATCGTAGTGTTGTTACTATCTACTTTTCCGAACCAGAGTGCATTTGTTCCCATAGGTTTCTTTACATCATCAAGATTGGCAGCCTCCGTAAGCCAGTTACCGTTAAGATAAACAGCACCTGTATGATGCTTTCGTCCCTCAGGATCAAACCAGTCCCCGTGAATGAGGTCGCTGTATGGATTGAATCTATCAAAGAATGAATTTGGAATCATTACTTTCCAAACATCACCCTGTTCTTTCATCCAGTTCTTAATAACTTCGGAACCTTTAATTACAACTTTTTCTCCACGTGCTGCTTCGTAGACGATCCGCTTTGAATCCGATTCACCTCCGCGCGGAGGATTGATGCGTTCGCGATAAATACCTTTATGCACAATTATAATATCACCTGGCTGCGCTAAGTCTGCAGCTCGCTGGATTGTAAGCAGCGGGGCAGCCAACGTTCCTGGATTGGAATCATTACCTGTTTTAGAAACGTGGAGATCTGTACCATAAATGACAACAGCAAACATGATAATGATTAAGAATATTCCGGCTGCTATTTTCATTTTACGCTCCTTATTATTAATTCTTGAACTTCCTATCTAAAACTACTATAAAAATAATAATCAAACCTTTTATTATAAAGATTTATAAAAATGTATATCAAGGAGTTTGATATAAGTAATTCACTTTACGCAAAAGGTTATTATTACATAGTGAGAAACCCCCGAGGTTTTTTCCCAATCTCAGAATTACCGAGGAATACTATTTGCCCATGACATTTCTAAAGAGTTACAGTCCTCTATAAATATCTTTCCTGTGTCCAACCTGAATAATTATTATTTTATTTTCTGCTTCATCAATTTGATAAATTACTCTGTAGTTGCCGAACCGTATTCTAAATTCGTTTTCTCTACCGGCAAGTTTTCTATATCCGTGTGGTCGTGGTTGTTGCTTCAGTAATTGAAATTTATCCCAGATTTTATTTTTTTCTTTCGAAGGTAGCTTGTTAAAGTCTTTGATAACTTTTTCTTTGAACTCAAGTATGTACATTAATCCATCTTGATTTTCTTCTTAAAATCATCTTCAGATATATTAGAATCTTTTCCCCGGTCTTCTATGATTTTAATACACTCGTTATCCTCGATTATCTCAAGCATTTCTTTGTATACTTTATAGTCAACAAGAACACTCTTAGGCTTGCCGCTTTTATTATAAAATATTTTCTCTCTGGTTTTTAATTCGATCATTTTATATATCCTGAAGTATTAATAAAAAATACTTTATTTGCCCATAAAAATCAATTTTTATAAAAGACTTAAGCTTAATAATATTTTATTGTTCCACCCTCAATTCGCCATTAAACTTTTTCGGTGTTTAACAGTCAAAACCAGATTATTCCTCAGATCCAGGTTCACATTATTCACTCAATTTAAGAATTATATCCTATTGCAAATTAGGTAGGTAATACTTTTGGTCTCAGACACAATGGAAGTTAACTTCTAATTCTTACCACCCCCAATAAAATAATTTACCAAACACTTACTGGTGATAATTCAATAATTTTTATTGTATTACTTAATTTTATCTTAAATTTGAAATCTTTGATCTTCCAACTAAAATTAGAGTTAACCATATAAGGAAAAATGAAGTGCGGATTTGGCCTAAAATAATAAACCCCGAAGAGTTAATTAAACAACTTCGGGGCTATCTGCTCCGCGAGCAGGACTCGAACCTGCAACCCTTCGGTTAACAGCCGAATGCTCCACCATTGAGCTATCGCGGAATTGCTTTCTTAAAAAGGCTTACAAAATTAAAGTTTATACCCATCTTTGTCAAGCTATTAAAACATTATTTCCAAACAAATGATCCTTTATTCATGAAATAGACGATATCAACTCTGCCTAAAAAGTAAAATTTCCCATTAATTCTTAAACTTGAGCAATCCAATATGAGAAAACAATAAAAATTGCGTGAATTATTTTATCCTCACAATTGTATTGTCGAGAAATTGTTTACCGGATTAAATATCTTGCTTTCTGTCATACCGGAAATAATTGCATCGGAGTGTTTACCCATAAATACTAACGGTATTGTAGCAAGAAGAATTTCTGCATCAAGAGAAACAGAAATATTCTCGCTGTATTTAATGTCGAGATGTAAAAGGTTTTCGATGCCCTGACTTCTATCTCCGTGAACCTGCCACAACCCGGTAATGCCTGGTTTAACTTTTATTAATTGCCGCCTGCGGTAATAATCAGGATGTTTATGTCTAAGAATTTTAAGATCGCTAATCATTAAAGGACGGGGACCGATCAGACTCATTTCTCCTTTAAGTACATTAATTATTTGTGGGAGCTCATCTAAGCCCGATTTCCGTAACCACCTGCAAAACGAAGGCACATAATCCGAAAGGTGCTGCTTATGTAAGATGTTTTCATCCCTTCCAGGATTATTATCGATGTTTGGCTTAATTGTTTTGAATTTGTAAATATTAAAGACGTGTTTTTCCTCCGTTATCCCTCTCTCCTGGACAATAAAAGGCAGCGACCTAAATATCAGAAATAAAATAATGGCTGTTACAAGCATGAAAGGCGATGCAATTAGTAGGATAATAATTCCTAAAAGAAAATCTAAAATGTTTTTAATCAAAAAAAAATTCTTGTCTGATATTCTTAGTTTTGTATTTCTTTTCATTATGGAAATTTTTATAAATCTCTATTATTTAACTCTACCTGTATAAGGGCATCACTAATAACTCCTTTGCCTAACAAAGTGGAATAATGGAATGTCGGGGAATTTCCAACTACTCCATTATTCCACCACTCCTTCACTCCTTCCTACTTCATCAAAAGCATTTTCCTGACCTCTGTTTTCTCATTCGTTTGAAGCTTATAGTAATAAATGCCGCTTGCCAGGCTGCCTGAACGGTAAGAAGGGTCGTTCCTGTTAAAAGTTAAGTTATAAACCTGACCCGCCACAGCATTACCGTTGAACAATGTCGAAACCTTTTTGCCGAGTATATCGTGGATAGTTAATGTAGCATAAGTATTTTTACTTACTCCGAATTGTATTTGCGTAGATGGATTAAAAGGATTAGGATAATTTTGACTTAACAAAAATCCGTTCAGTATTTCAGCCGCATTAACATCTATAACGGAGCTATACTCAAAATTGCCGTCGTTATCTACTTGCTTTAATCTATATCTAACCTTTCCGTTGAATGAATTAATATCGACAAAAGAATAACTCTTTGGCGAATTACTGTTGCCGCTTCCTTTAACAAATCCAATCTTTTCCCAAATGCCTGCAGCCAATTGCCCATTGTCTTTTTGCCGCTCTACCTCAAAGCCATAGTTATTTTCTTCCGTCGCTGTATCCCATTGCAATTCTACTTTATCTCCGGAATATTTTGCTGTGAAGATTGTTAATTCTACAGGCAGTGCACCTCCGGGAACTTGCGCAATAACAGGGAGAGAAGTTGCACTAGTGGAATTGTTTCCCAACTGACCATTGGTATTATATCCCCATGTATAAACAGTCCCGTCCTGCGCAAGAGCAAAAGAATGAAATGCTCCCGTAGAAACCGCAACAATCTTATTACTTGAATTATCTCCGAGATAAGTAGAGCCGGAATAGGCTCCCTTTAATACTTTTACAGGGACATAACTATCTTTATTTGAACCATCTCCCAACTGACCATAGTTATTATGCCCCCACGTATAAACAGTATTGTCCTGGGCAATAGCAATGCAATGGCTCTCTCCCCCAACGAGTGAAATGATCTTATTGCTTGCGTCGTCGCCAAGGTAAGCAGTGCCGGAATAAGCTCCCTTTAATACTTTTACAGGAACATATCTATGTTGGGTTGAGCTATCTCCCAACTGACCAGTTGTATTACGCCCCCATGTATAAACAGTATTGTCCTGGGCAATAGCAATGCAATGACTATCTCCCGCAATAACTGAAATGATTTTGTTACTTGAATTATCACCAAGATATTTTGTGCCGGGATAAGCTCCCATTAATACTTTTATTGGTACATAGCTAGTTGTAGTTGTGTTATTTCCTAACTGACCATAAATATTATTTCCCCATGTAAAAACGCTACCGTCCTCAGCTAAAGCTAATGAATAATTATATCCCGCAGACACCGCAATGATCTTATTACTTGGGTTATCGCCAAGATAATTAATGCCGGGATAAGCGCCCATTGGTATTTTTACAGGTGTATTGCTAGTTCCAAGATAATAATTTCCCCATGTATAAACTGTTCCGTCTTGAGCAAGGGCGACGGAATGAACATTCCCCGCAGACACTGCAATGATCTTATTACTTGGGTTATCACCAAGGTAAGCAATCCCGGAATAAGATCCCTTTGATACTTTTATCGGAATACTGCTATTTGTTGTAGTGCTATTTCCCAATTCGCCGTCACTATTAAGTCCCCAAGTGAAAACAGTCCCGTCTTCGGCAAGAGCAATGGAATGAAATCTTCCCATAGCTACTGAAATAATCTTATTGCTTGAGTTATCTCCAAGGTAAGTAGTGCCGGAATATGCTCCCCTTGATACTTCTACTGGGACATGACTTTCTTTTGTTGTACCGTTTCCCAGCGCACCATAAAAGTTCTGTCCCCATGTGTAAACAGTGCCGTCGGATTTAAGTAAGATAGTATGATATCCCTGTCCCATACCAAGTGATTGAGGTAAAATAGCAAATGGTAAAAATGAGAAAATCAGAGAAAAAAGTATTACTGTTATTTTCATAACTCACTCCTTATGATTTTTAGGAAATCGTTTTATATAAATTTAAAAACCTATTAACAGTTATTATTATTAAATGAGGAAGAAAGAAATCGGATTAGACAAATACAATTTTTCCCAGAAGACCCCTTCCGAATCCGATTTTTATTAAGAGCAATCATTTTAATTTGTGCAAGTGACCCGTCATCAGACTGAACTGATTTGCACTGCAATATTTCCACAATTATTATACCATTTAGCGCATATTGCTTTAAAGTTAGAATTAAATATTATTACGCTAAAAATATTCTTTTGAATAGGAAATTGTCATGAGATTATTTTTATTATTTAGAAAAGATTAAAGGGTGGGACAGAAAATAAGCAAACCTTCGAGGTTTTCCTAAACCTCGAAGGTTTTACCCCAATAAACATTCCATATTTTTATTTCTTTCTTGATTAACATTTTACAATTTAATATGTTTGACATAGTCAAACATTAGTCCTTTTTCTCTGTATCTTATAACTTTTTAGCTTATGCATTTTATTCTTCCAAAACCAGTTAAAAAAGGGAAATCAAATAAATATTAACCGTCAAAACATTATGAATGCACTGTGAATGCACTCTGAATACACTATAACAAGCCTTCTAATAGCCTTATCTTGCGCATATCTCACACTTAACCTCTATCTTTCCCATAATCAAACAATAGAAATTCTCTCCTAATAGTTTAATCAGCCTATAAGAGTCATATCATTCCATATAAAAGAAATCACTAGGAACAATATTGTCCATCTGGATAATTATATGCAGTTTTAAATGATTGTTTTGAGTAAAAGGGCAAGCCGGAATATCAATAATCTAATATTCCGCTATTACAAAAGTAATTTGTGTAGGCAGCTTATAATTTTGCAATGATTCCGATGAAAAATAATTCTAAACCAAAAGCTAATATTAAAACAATTCCTGTAATTATGCGTCTCTTTACTTTGTCTCTTCTTCTTAATTCATTAAAATCTAAATCATGATATTCATTTTTTCTAATATAGTCGCCATCTGATATTGACCACTCTGTTTCCTTAAATTGTTCAATCATGTTCATTCCTTCATTTTTAAATCTCTGCAGATTTAATAGTGCCAATATCATGCCATTAGGATTTGTTGTAAAATTATCAAAAAGTCCTTACTCCATCGGCAGTAATTACCTGATAATGTGTAGATATTGCCTATGAGTGAAAATTACATCTAAAGAAAAAATTTTAACTATAAATTGAATTAATAATAAAAACATTATATTTTGCGCAACAAATCAATGCTTAAAATTATTAACGACACATTAGAAATTATTTGTAGATCAAGCGGTAGCTGCTGCGGCTGCCTTTTGAGTGAAAGAAACTCTTCTTATGAAATTCTATCTTCTTATAATGATGCCCGGTATTCCTCTAATGAGATAAGCGAATCCATTCTTAAGTCCCTAAAAATAGAGAAATTAAGGCTCTCAGAGCTGGAATTTTCTAAAACATTTAAGAATATCTTAAAGAAAGAAAAATTTAATTCATCTTTCTCACACCAATTTCTTTTGCCTAATAAATCAAAAGCTGTTTTTTTTCTAATCCTTTTTTCCCCAAAAGAAAAATTCTATACAAAAACCAGGATTAAAACAATAGAGCTTACTTCAGGTCTGCTTAAAAGTCAATTGGAATTCTTAAGTAAAATAAATAATCTGAAAGGAATTAACGAAACAGGGAAGGCTTTCTCTAATGGATATCAAACCAAATTTGAAACTATAAAAGAAATCGCGGGTGAATTTATTTTCTTTCTTGATAATGAAGGATACTTTACCGAGGTGAATTCCTGTGGAGCATCCTCTCTTGATTACGATCCAACTGAACTTACCGGAAGACACTTTACTGAATTGGTATCTGCAAAAGAACAAAGGAAGACTGCAAAATCTTTTCAGCAAATATTGAAGAAGAAAAAAACTATTTCCTTCGAAACAATATTCATTTCAAAATTCGGCAACGAAGTTCGTTATGAAATTAAATGTAAACCCCTTTTTAAAGATGACAAAATAAACGGAGTTATCGGCATTGGAAGAAATATTTCAGAACTTAGAATGTATGAAGACAAACTGAATGATTTAGATACAAGATTGAAAGAAGCCCAAAGAATCATATCGATAGAGCGACAAAGATCGAAAAGACAAAAATCTTTTTTAGATGAACTGAACAATATGAAGAGCGATTTCGTTTCAAATATTTCACACGAATTAAGAACACCCCTGGCTTCAATTATCGGCTTCTCCGAAACAATCACTTCCGATTTAAGTATGCCCGACGAAATGAAAACCGAATTCCTCAACATAATCCTGAACGAAGGAAAACGGCTTGCAAAGTTAGTCAACGATCTGTTGAATATATCGCGTTTTGAAGAAGATAATATTCATGTCGTTAAATCGGAGTTCAATATAATCCAAGTATTAAAAGATGCAATAAATCTAAACCGCAATGCAATCAATAAAAAAAATATTACCTTAACTAATGAAATATTCGATGAAAATATTATTTTAAATGCCGATAAAGGAAAAATTATTTTAGTGCTGGACAGCATTATTAAAAATGCCCTTAAGCAGACTAAAAACGAAGGTAGAATATTTATTACAGCCCAAAGCCTTTATAAAGAATTTGAAATAACGGTAAGCGATACAGGTGCCGGAATACCCGAAAGTGAATTAAATTCAATATTCAAAAAATTTCAGCGTGTAAAATTTTTAGACCAAACCCCGGAAGATACCGGACTTAACTTGGTTTTTATAAAACAAATTGTAGATTTACATAAAGGATTTATTGCTATTCAGAGTGAAGTAAATAAAGGCACAACTGTTATAATTAAGTTGCCAAGAGATTTAACGAGTTCAATAAATTAAGGAATAAAAGTGAACAAATTAATCTTCATAGTTGATGACGAACTTGCCATATCAAAACTTTTATCTTACTGGGTAAAAGAAAAATGGAAATATGATATAGAAGTTTTTAGTAACGGCGAAGATGTTCTCAGACGCTTAAACGCAAAACCTGATTTAATACTTCTCGATATTATGCTTCCGGGCATGAACGGAATAGATATTCTAAAAAGAGCGAAACAATTTGATGAAAATCTTCCGGTCATAATCTTATCGGCGCAGGGCAGTATCGAAGTTGCGGTAGAAGCATTAAAGTTTGGTGCTTTTGATTATTTCCCGAAGCCGATTGATACCCAGCGCCTGGAACCAGCAATCAAAAATGCTATCAAAAGTTATGACCTTACCAAAGAAATAGAAAACTTAAGAGATAACGTAAAAAAAGAATACAGCTTTGATAACATAATATCTGCGGACGGAAGAATGCAGGATGTTTTTAAGCTAGTATCAAAAATTTTGAACAACGATATTACCGTACTTATTCATGGGGAAAGCGGAACAGGAAAAGAATTAATTGCACGGGCAATTCATTATAACGGAAAAAGAAAGGACAATCCTTTTATTGTTGTAAACTGCGCATCAATTCCGAGAGAGCTATTAGAGAGTGAATTATTTGGACATGAAAGGGGCTCATTTACCGGGGCACATCAACGCAAGCTTGGTAAGTTTGAAATTGCAAACGGAGGCACCTTATTTCTTGATGAAGTCGGCGAGCTTGAAATGCTTCTTCAGGCAAAGCTTCTTCGCGTTATTCAGGAAAGAGAGTTTGAACGCGTCGGCGGTACAGAGCTGATAAAAACAGATGTTAGAATTCTTTCGGCTACTAATCGAGACTTGAAAAAAGCTGTCGATGAAAAAAATTTCCGGGAAGACTTGTTTTACCGGCTGAATTCTTTCCCTATAAATATTCCACCGCTTCGCCAACGCCGTGGTGATATTTTGGTTTTAGCACAGCACTTCCTTGATACCTTTAACAAGAAATTAGGCAAGAGCATAAAGGGATTCTCAAAGAAAGCAATCAAATTAATTTATGAATATAGTTGGCCCGGCAATATCCGGGAAATGGAAAATACGGTTGAACGCTGCATGATTATTGCCGAAAAAGATATTATTGATGTTGATGATCTCCCGCAGCATATTAAAGCATCAGAGTCTTCGGACTCTGTTGAGCTTAACGGCGCTTTGTTCGGTGATGATAATATTATTCCCTTTGAAAAACTGAAGGAAGAGTCGATTAGACATGCGCTAAAAGTGACAAATGGTAATATTGTTGAAGCTGCAAAAAAGCTTCAGCTTGGAAGAGCTACTATTTATAGATTGATGGAAAGATATAAAATAGAAAATAACTCGAAAGAGTAAATAACTTAAAATAATTATAGGTTCTAAAAATGGATTTTATTAAAGAAACGATAAATGATGTTGTTGTTGAGACTGTTAACCTAACAAGAGCTACTCTAAAGGAAGCAGAGGAATTTAAGAAAACACTTAGCCTTGAAATTGAATTGGGAGCAAGGAAAATTATTGTCGATTTAACCGAATGCGAATTTATTGACTCTACCTTTCTTGGCGCTTTAGTTATTTCACTTAAAAAAATGACTGCTTTGGGCGGCGACTTACGCCTTGTGGGCTTTCAACCCGCTGTCCATTCAATGTTTGAGTTAACAAGAATGTACCGAGTGTTTGAAGCTTTCAAAACTAAAAAGGAAGCGTTAGACAGTTTTAAATAATTTGAAGCAGGCAAAATTATCGGGTTAACAATCCGGGGAATGAAAATATAATATGAATAGTTTCGAAAATAAATCTATCCTTATTGTTGATGATGATGTTACTATTCGAAAAATTATCAGTCATCATTTGAAAAATAAAGATTACTCTGTTTTTGAAGCGGAAAGCGCTAACCAAGGGTTCAATCAATTAGCCCAAAACAAAATAGATCTGGTACTATGCGATGTTACCATGACTGAAATGGACGGATTTACATTCTGTAAAAAAGTTAGAGAAAATGAAAATTACCGTGTACTACCTTTCATTTTTGTCACGGCAAAAAATAGTATGGAAGATAAATCAAAAGCTCTAGAGGCAGGCGGGGACGACATAATCACTAAACCTTTCGATGTAAATGAATTAATTCTTAAAGTCCAATCCCTAATTCGCCGTTCAGATATTTATAAAGTTTACGGAGTTAAAAAAAATTTAGAGCAGTCTTTTACCGAAAGTACTGTCAAAATACTTTTAGTTGATGATGACTCTACCCTGGCTAAGCTCTTTCAATATAATTTGAACAAAGCAGGTTTTGATTGTGATACTGCTCCCAATCCCGGGGAAGGATTGATAAAAGCAAAAAAAAATCCTCCCGATTTAATAATTTCCGATATTATGATGCCTGATATTGACGGTTTCCAGTTCCGAAAAATGCTACTTTCGGAACCCCAGCTTAAATCCATTCCGTTTGTTTTCTTGACTTCCAAAAGCGAAGAAGATGATATTTTAGTAGGCTACGATCTCGGCATAACAGACTATGTATTAAAAACCGCAGGTCCACGCGTTGTTGTTGCAAAAGTCAGTGCAATAATAAAAAGCCTCGGAAAAGAAAGACAAAAGATAGTTAGCGAACTTCACCACGCCGCAGATTCTTTGCGTATAAAAGTCGTTCCCGAAAACTTTCCAACCTTTGCTGGGTTTGAAATAAAACATTGGCATCAACCATATCATGGAATTCCCGGAGGAGATTTTATAGATTATTTTTCTCTTGATGAAAATAATCTTGCCGTAATTCTTGGAGATGTTATGGGTAAAAAGTGGGGCGCTTGGTATTTCGCTTTTGCTTATGCAGGCTATGTAAGAAGCGCCATAAGAGTTGCTCTTGAAACAACAAAAGAATTTACGCCGAGCCAACTTTTACAGCAGGTTAATAAATCTGTCTACCAGGATGCCAAGATTTCAGAGGTTTTTGCTACCTTGTCAATTGTAATTATAAATAATAAATCAAACTCCTTAAAATATAGCGGTGCTGGGGACTTGCCGTTGATTTACAAAAATAATACTACAGGCGAGGTTCAAAAGCTCCAATCTAACGGATTGCTACTAGGCTTTGCAGAACAGGGAAATTATCATGATGTTTCATTAACCTTTGGCAAGAACGACTCGATTTTTATGGTAACAGATGGAATTATTGAATCGAGAAATTCTTCCGGAGAACAATTTGGCACAGTTCAACTCTTCGAAACATTGAAAAATATTTCTCCTGAAATGGATACTCTGGAAGAGATTAAAAAGAGATTTAAATTGTTTACGGATGATAAATTTGAAGATGACGTAAGTTTAATTTCAATTTCCCTAAAATAATTCCTCCAGGATACTTTATGCCTTCTTGGCTTCATCCTATCATTTCTTGTTAAATTCTTAGGAAATTTTCAAGATAGCGAAGCTAAAGATTAAGGCTTAATCAACAGATGCTGCCTGAAGCTTTTCAGCATTATCTGCAATTTTTAATTGCTCGATTAGCTCATGCAGATCGCCTTCCATTATATTAGAAAGGTTGTATAGTGTTAAGCCGATTCTATGATCGGTTACTCTATTTTGGGGATAATTATAAGTCCTGATCTTATCGCTTCTGTCGCCGCTTCTAACCATCGATTTTCTTTGTGCGGAGATTTCTGCGTTTTGCTCTTTTAGTTTTGCATCATACAAGCGGGCGCGTAGGACCTTCATTGCCTTTTGCCGGTTCTTCAATTGTGATCTTTCATCCTGGCATTGAACAACAATTCCCGTAGGTATGTGAATAATTCTTACCGCAGTTTCAACCTTATTAACATTTTGTCCGCCTGCTCCGCCAGATCTAAAAATATCAATTCTAAGGTCGTTGGGATTTATATCAACCTGAACATCCTCAGCCTCCGGTAGCACTGCAATAGAGGCGGCTGATGTATGAACTCTTCCGTTAGCTTCTGTCGATGGTACGCGCTGAACACGATGTACTCCACTTTCAAATTTTAATTCGCTAAAAACATTTGCGCCGCTAACAGAAAAAACAACTTCTTTAATCCCCCCTAAACCGGTATCATTAATATCTATTAGCTCAACTTTCCAACCTTTAGTTTCCGCATAACGAGAGTACATTCTGAATAATTCACCGGCAAACAATGCAGCCTCTTCACCTCCGGTGCCGGCGCGAATTTCCATTATAATATCCTTATTATCATTCGGATCTTTTGGCAACAGAAGATATTTTATTTCTTCCTCAAGCTTATATTTTTCATTCTGAAGCTCTACAAGTTCGCTCTTTGCAAAGTCGATTAGTTCCTTATCCAATCCATCATAAATTATTTGGTTGTCATCTTCGATATTTTTCAGAACCAGAGAAAATTTGTCAAACGCAATAATAATATTTATCAGGTCACTGCGTTCTTTACTAAGAGAGACAATTTTATCTCTGTCATTCATAAAAGTGGGGTCGGAAAGCTGTTGATTTATCTTATCAAATCTTTCCTTAATCCTATTTAACTTTTCAATCAATTCCATTTTCGCTTTAATTTTATTATGTAAATATACCAAAGAGCTGTGTGAAAATCTAAGCGCTTATTCTTAACCTAAACACTCATTTTCACCTTAATCCTTAAAAATAATGGGAAAATGGAGAAGTGGAATAATGGGAAATACTGCTTATTTCTATTATTCCAATTCATTTGAAATTGTTTCGATATGACAGTCGAGTAATTGTCATTTCGACGACCCTGCCTACCGAGACTGTTGCACAACTCCAAAATGTCATTTCGACCGGAGGGAGAAATCCCATGAATAGCTTAGATGGTCGAATTGAACATGGGATTTCTCCCCGCAAACGGGGCAATTACTCCACTCCTCCATTCCTCCACTACTCAGTTATTCCAATGGGTTTCTTGTTTAACAGTTCATATAAAAATAAAAATAGAACCGGAACGTATTCTAATAAAAGTACAAGATTGTATTCTTTCCAAACGCCATAAAGTTGATAATTTACAACCGTAAAGACCGTGAGGCTAATTAATCCTGTATATACAATTCCGCTCCACCTTGGAATAAATGGAAGCAAGATTACTAACCAGCTTAAGTACCATGGATGAACTATCGGAGAGAAAATGAAAAGTAGAAAGAGAGATAAAAATATCTTAATTGTGAAATCTTTTTTACTCAAAACGACCGGTAGATAAGAAATCAAAAGCAAAGCTGCACAAATAAGTCTCGTCTTTTGATTATCGCGAATAAATGAATCAAGCAGATCAAAGATGATTCCGTTGAACGTCCAATTTTCAGTAAACTGCATTAGTGCCTGAAATGGCGAACCGGTAAAAATAAACGGAAGATACATCAAAGCGGTTATTGCTACCGGGATAATAATAGCCTTTATCCTTTCGGAAAAAGCTTTTTCATTAAAGAATATTATCGGAAGCAGAATTAATCCTAATGGCTTTACGCAAATTGATAAGCCGATAAAAATATAGCTTAATGTTTTTTTGTTATCGATATAAAAGAATATTGCAAATATGAATAAAGGAAGTCCAAACCCATCAACGTGAGCATCAATAAAAAATTGGAATAGAGGAAGAGGAGATAACACATAAATTAATATGTTTTTATAGCCCATTTTCATCTTTTTAATAATTAAAAAGATTCCAAACATTGTCATCAGGTCAAAAAGGAAAAGTAGAAGCTTTATTCCTATGAAACTTTCGCCGCCTATTTTGTACGAAAGGTAAAAAAGTAATTGTGCCAGAGGTGGATAAATGGTCTTCATGTCAGGGTAATTTACGCGAGCGGGAATAATGCTTGAGTGAAGTTTTGTCAGTGCGGTATCGTTTGGTGCAAATTCGTATGGATTTATTCCATTGGCTAGTACCTTTCCGTCCCATACATATCTGTAATAATCATCTGATCCAATAGGATGAAGAGAAATTAGCACTATTCGCAGAATCAAGGCGATAGCGATCAAACTAAAAATATAATTAACGGGGATATTATATTTCAGAATAAACCAGCACATCAAAACAAAAAGAATAGATGAGGAAATGTACACGACTGCATAATTAATAATCGGTTTGTTATGAAGCGCCGGAAAAAGGAAAAATGTAAGCACAAAAACAATTGCAAGTGATACAAAGGAAATTTTCTGAATTTTTGTCATCTTATTATTCGTTTATTCAAGCTAATAAAATAATCAAAAGCCATATAATCCCAAAGTGACAAAGACAAATTGCCGGTGATATGATTACCCAATTATTATCTGTTCAAAATAAAATTATATATACCGTCCCTTCGGGATTAAGGGAAATAAATCCCGTAAGGGATGACATAAAAAGCTTGCCTGACCGAGAATGTTGCAGAACTAATAAATGTCATTGCGTGCGAACCTTTCTGCCGAGTCTGTTGCACAACTTCCAGATGTCATTTCGAAGGAGTCTTCGACTGAGAAATCCCATTTTAGACAGTTTTGAAATCTCTCTTTACGTTCGAGACTAAATAGGATAGTTCTGCAACATTCTCGGTCAGGCATGCAAAGATTTAAGCACGATTACTTTTCGGTGAGTCATAGGAAAACAATTAGCATGAAAGAATAATTAAAATTAACAGTATTTTTTTCGATAATGATTTAGGATTCTTCCATTTAAAGGAGAATTGTGAGTAATTAGTTATAATTAACGCCAAAAACAAATTAAATGAAAAGCGATACTGCATATAGAGAAGAATCTGAAAGTAAAGAACTTGGTGAGATTGCTTTGTCAAAATTCAAAAGCTTAGCCAAAGAATATTTTCAGATCGAAATATCATTGGATAATGACCATGCCAAAGTTGTAAAGGATAGCTCGCGCTTTTTCAGTTTCAGATTGCCTAATGAAATTAGCGAAATTTTTATTCGCTTTGAAGAGGCACCTTTGTTCTGGGTTTTTAGATCGCCGGTGATTATCCAGGTTGAAGAATTTTATAAGCTCTCTATTTCAAATTTAAGCGGGCAGAATTACTATAAAACCATAAGAGAATTTTATTCAAAGTGGTTGTTAATTAAATCTGAGGAGGAGAAAAGATATTTCTCATCCTCTGCAATTAGTTATATTGAGAAAAGATCAAACAGCAATAACTTTTTGCCGCTAATATTGCACGCTCTGTTATTAGCTTTTGACGTTAATTTTTTTGACCCGTTAAAATCATTTGAGCTATTGGAAAGGGCGAAAGAAAATGTTAGTCAAACCGAATTAGGTGCTCAAATAAAGGATGAATTAAAATATCTTTTAAATACGTATGAGGGATTTATTTTCCTTAAGCAAAATGAATTTGCGTTAGCGTTAAATTATTTTAATAGTGCATTGGGCATTAAACCTTACGGTATAACAGCAAAATTTTACTCGGCATATTCATTCGCACTAACAAAAAGCGGTGAATATTCTGAAGATGCTTTATCAGAAATTTTTAGATATGATTCTTCAAGAATTGAATATGCTATTGAAAAAAATGATTTTAATATGCTTGAGCACTTTATAAGTAATCCGGTATTTCTTAACGCGCTACTGTCAAAGAACGTCTCGCAATCCTACGATTTAATATCGGACTTCTTGAGAAATGCTAAAGCAGCAGCACAATCTGATCTTAACAGTATGAAAGTAAATCTCAATAACTTCAAGAACTTAAACTTGCATGATTACTACACTGATGAAGTTACTTCCAATATTTCATATCTCGAAAAGTTAATTGCAAATTATTCAAAAACAGAAAATGTTTTATTTAAGGGTGCTGCAGGTAAGCTTCAACAAAAATTTGTTCAAACTTTAAAAATAATAACAAATAAAATAAAAGAAAAATATAATTCAGAAATTGTAGCAAAGCTGCAGATTTATGAAAGCGAAATAAAGAGTAAGCTTAATGAAATTCAGCTTCTTACTCAAAGCCGGGAAGAAAATAAACAAAAAATTAAAGAAAAGATTAATAATACTATAAAGCTTATTGAAAAAAGGACGGCAGAAAATATTGCTGTATTGGAAGAAAAAATTAATGACCTGGGGTCGGTACCAAGTTTTGATCCGAAATCGTCATTCCAAAACGCAATGACGTATAATTTTATTCTTTCATTTACAGTATTCCTTTTGGGAGGTTGTGCAGGTTATTCAAGCAGCAATGTAATGGATGCATTGACGTTTAATAATATTTTGAGTGTTATAATTATGGACGGATTAAAATGGGGCGTGATTGCTTTTTCAATTGGATTAATCATCTCAGTTATATTTGCCGGTCTGGCTGTTCTAGAGGGAAGCAGTCAAAAGCAAAAATTACTTCAAGCAATAAATAACTTAAAAAAGGAAAAAGATTTTCAGATTGACTATTTTAAAAAAGAAGCAGAACACAATGAAAAAATCGGGGAGGAACGGTTTAACAGAAATATTGAAGACAAGAAGAAGTACATTGAAAAACTAAAAGGAGAAAGAGATACTCTTGGAAGTAAATATAATGAAGAAGCCGTTAAGAAGATTAACGAAGAAAGTATGCCTATCTTAAAACTGATGGAATTTTAGACAATTATATAATCTGTTATTTGTCATTCGACGACCCTGCCTACCGGCAGGCGATAGGGAGTGTTCGCCCCGTTTGCGGGGAAAAATCCCATATACAAGCAAGCTCCTTCGATATGATACACAAATAATTGTCATTTCGACCGGAGGGAGAAATCCCATAAACAAGCTCAACTCTCCTGATAATCATGGGATATCTCAGTCGATGACTCCTTCGATATGACATATAAATAATTGTCATTTCGACGACCGATAGGGAGGAGAAATCCCATAAACAAGCTCGACATTCGAAAATAACCATGGGATATCTCCCTGCAAACGGGGCAAGCAGTCGAAGATTTATCCCGTTTGCGGGGAAAAATCCCATATACAAGCAAGCTCCTTCGATATGATACACAAATAATTGTCATTTCGACCGGAGGGAGAAATCCCATAAACAAGCTCAACATCCAAAAATAACCATGAGATATCTAGTCGAGTCCGCGGCGGCTCCTTCGATATGACATATAAGTATTTGTCATTTCGACGACCGATAGGGAGGAGAAATCCCATAAACAAGCTCAACATCCGAAAATAATCATGGGATATTTCTTAGAAGATTTATCCCGTTTGCGGGAAGAGATCCTCTTTAGATTGGACACAACTATATTTCAGAACACCTGCTTCTGTTTGAGTTCTGGTTTAATTGTCATATCTTTGTAATGTAGTTATGAAAAGTTTGCCTCAGAAAAATTTTGTTGCCTGCTTGTCTTAATGCAATATTCAATAACCCGACCGTTGATTTAAAACATAAGAAATTTTTTACCTGCCGGTCTTAAAAAGAAAGACTAATTTAATGTCATTCGAAAAATTAAACCTTATAAAGCCAATACAAAAAGCATTAGCTGAAGAAGGTTATATTCATCCAACCCCTATCCAAAATCAAGCAATCCCTGTTATACTGGAGAGAAAAGATATACTCGGCTGCGCTCAAACCGGAACAGGTAAAACCGCCGCCTTTGCCACCCCTATTCTTCAGATGCTTTATGCCGAAATGCCTGCCGGCAAATATAGAAGAACTATTAAATCGTTAATACTTACTCCAACAAGAGAACTTGCTGTCCAAATCGAAGAAAGCTTTAGAACCTACGGAAAATATACCGGTCTAAAGAGCACTGTTATTTTTGGAGGAGTTTCACAAACAAGACAAACCGACATCTTAAGGAATGGCGTTGACATTCTTATTGCAACCCCCGGCAGACTGCTCGACCTTATGAATCAAAATTATATTTCTCTAAAGGATATAAAATTATTTGTTCTTGATGAAGCTGACCGCATGCTTGATATGGGATTTATAAATGATATTAAAAAAATAATTGCAAAGCTGCCTGTTAAAAGACAATCATTGTTTTTTTCGGCAACAATGCCGCCTGAAATTGTAAAGTTTGCACGGACTATTTTGTCAGATCCTGTTAAAATTGAAGTAACCCCGGAATCGCCGGCGGTTGAAGCTATTAAACAGGGAGTTTATTTTGTTGCTAAGCCGGATAAGAAAGCTCTTTTGATTCATATATTAAAAAACGAAGCAATTGATTCCGCACTTGTTTTTACACGTACTAAACACGGCGCAGATCAAGTGACAAAAAGTTTGAACAGCGCAAAAATTCATGCTGAAGCTATTCACGGGAATAAATCTCAGAATGCACGCCAGACTGCTTTGAATAATTTTAAGTCAAAAAGAACGAGAGTACTTGTTGCGACAGATATAGCCGCACGCGGAATTGATGTTGATAAACTTTCACACGTAATAAATTTTGAAATGCCCGATGTATCCGAAACATACGTGCACCGCATCGGACGAACCGGAAGAGCCGGTTTAAGCGGAGTCGCACTTTCATTCTGCGATGCAGATGAAAGATCACAATTAAGAGATATAAATAGACTTATTAATATTCCGATACCGGTTATTAAAGACCATCCGTTTGCTCAAATTGAAAGAGAGACAGTACATAATAAACCTGAGCCAAATAATACTCATTTAGGGAGAAACAAAACCGGAATAGATTTTAATCCTGAAGACGCAGCTAAAAGAAATAAAAGAAGATGGTTCGGAAAGAACAAGAGCTATGGACGGAACGAAACGCGCAAATATTAAACCCGGCGCGCATGTTGAGATAGTGCTAAAAGAAGACCAACCTACCGGTAAACTTACCGGTGGTTTTGTCAAAGATATTCTTACCAATTCTAAAGTACATCCTCACGGTATTAAAGTACGCCTTGAGACCGGCGAAGTAGGGCGCGTAAAGAAAATAATAGAATAAGAATTATTCCTTCTCATCCAAACACGCTTCAAATATCATTACAATTTTACATTACTTAACTCCATGTTTATGCCTGCCGGACAGGCAGGCTCAGTCGAAATTACAACTATTTCCCTGTCATTTCGAAGGAGCCTGCGAGTGCCTGCCCCGTTTGCCCCGCTTGTGCGGGGTTTGCGAGAAGAAATCCCATTTTAGACAGTTTTGAGACCTCTCTTTACGTTCGAGACTAAATAGGAGAGTTCTGCAACGCTCTCGGTAGGCACGGTCGAAATGACATTTAAGAGTTGGGCAAAAGCTGAAAAGCAAAAAAAATGAATTGGAAATTACAATCGAGATCCCTATATTGGTACCACAAATAAGAGCCAATAAAGGAACTATAGAGGGAGCTATGCAGCAAGCGAAAATAAGTCTTAATGAAAGCCAAATAAATTTTTTGGATAAATATCGAGAACTAGGTTTTAAGGACAAAAGTTCATTGGTGCGTTCTGCAATTGAAGAATATATAAGATTTATTGAAAAACAAAAATTAGTTAAATCTGCTGAACTTTATGCTGAGATTTATAAGCAAGATTCTGAACTTAGGGAGTTGACAAATTCAGCAATTGAAGATTGGCCTAAATGAAATCAATTAAAAGAGGGATGATCATTGACATTGATTTAAATCCTGTCAAAGGCTCTGAAACCGGGAAGATAAGATCCTGTGTTGTTGTTACCAATGATATTTACAACCAAAGGATTCCTGTAATTCAAGTAATTCCGATAACTTCCTGGAATGAAAAAAAATCCCAAATACATACAAATGTTTTCTTAGAACCATCAAAAGAAAATGGTCTCACCAAAAAATCCATTGCTGATTGCCTTCAAACAAGACCGATTGATTATCAATATAGATTAATTAAAATTCGCGGTCAATTATCTGATAGCAAACTTATTGAAATAGATAAAGCATTAAAATTTGTTTTTGATTTATTATAGTAAATATCAAACAAAACGCTTAAAGAATTTTTGACGTTGCTACTATTTAAATCTTTGTCCTTTGATTAAAGATATCCTTTTTTATTTTGGACTTTTCCCTTGTGGTTTACTTCGGAAGTTAGGAATCTCCTGCAGTTGAAGCTATTAAGCAGGGAGTTTATTTTGTTTCCAAGCCGGATAAGAAAGCCCTTCTGATTCATATATTAAAAAACGAATCAATCGATTCCGCACTTGTTTTTACACGCACCAAGCACGGCGCCGATCAAGTAACGAAAAGTTTGAACAGCGCAAAAATTCAAGCTGAAGCTATTTACTGAGAAACCTCCGAGGTTTTCCCAAACCTCGGAGGTTTTGCACTTCACTTCCTTTATATTTGACATTGTCTGCGTAACATGAGCTAATAAGTAAATAATAATACAAAATGTATATCACAAAAATTTTCTGATAAATGATGTTAATAATATTGCAGGGATTGAATTCTCCGAAGACTGCAGAGTAAACATGGCAGCGTAAATTTGATATTTAATTTAGAAAATAGGCTTGACAATTTTATCAATTGTAATTACATTGTAGATACGTAAATTTATAAAAGGTAGTATATGAAAACCAAAATTGTAAAAATTGGTAATTCACGTGGCATAAGAATCCCAAAATCGATTATTGAGGAAAGTGGTCTTAAAAGTGAAGTTGAACTTGAAGTTATAAATGGACAAATAATTATCAAATCCTTGTTCCAAAACAGAGATTCCTGGGATTCTGCTTTCAAGAAAATGGCAAAAAATAGAGATGACATTTTGTTAGATACTAAGACATTAGCCGAACAATCAACGTGGGATAAGGAAGAATGGGAGTGGTAAATGTTTTCTCGTTTTGAAATCCATATTGTTAATCTGGATCCAACAATCGGAAGTGAGATTAAAAAGACTCGTCCGTGTATAATAATTTCCCCAAACGAAATGAATTACAATATCTCTACTGTAATTATTGCGCCTCTCACATCGAGGCTAAGAAATTATCCTACCCGCATTCCTTGCAAAGTAGAAGGTAAGCAAGGCCAAATCGTATTAGATCAAATCAGAACCGTTGATAAATCAAGACTTGTCAAAAAGATAGATACATTAAATAAAATAACACAAATAAAAGTCCTGAATGTTTTAAAAGAAATGTTCTCAGAATAAACGACATGAACTGCGGCTGCTAATGAACTTCCGGTTGCGTGATGAGATTAAAATTAAGGCAGAAAGCTTTTATCTGCGGATTAATTGAAGCTTGAAGAGCATGCTTCAAACGAAAAAAAGACATAGAACAAAATGCACATGAAAAACTCCACGACTGGAACCTTGCGGAGAAGATGGCGAAGGAAATATTGGAGGAGTGGGGGTAGGAATAAAAAGGACTTAGTAAATTGTGAATATAGAATAGTAGATAGTAAATATTGGAAAATTCATACAAACAACTACCTTGCAAATTAAAAATTCAAATTTTAATTTACATGGTATGATTAGGTGCATACTCTATTTAGTATTGGTAATAAATAGGAATTATTAGGTCATCCTGTTGCCGGGCATTCATGGGAAGGATTTGCTATTGAACAGATAGTTAATATTTTATCAAAAAAATTCAATCCTTATTTCTATCGTACAAGCGCCGGCGCTGAGGTTGATTTAGTAATAGTTAAGGGTGATAAACCGGTTCTTTGCATAGAAATAAAGCTTTCTCTTTCACCGAAGCCAACTCAAGGCTTTTTCAATGCAATGAACGATTTGAATTGCCAAGAAGGGATTATTGTCTATCCGGGTGATGATGCATATTCAATTAAACATAACGTTAAAGTAATACCTATTATGAAATTATCAAATTATTTACATAGTTGATTCATATAACTTGTTATAAATATTATTTCCATTATAAAAATATAGCAGAACAATTACTATTAAAAAATGATCTGGCATTCAAGTTAGGAGGATCGAGGGGCAGACTGACGAGGCGTAAACTCAAATAATTTAACAATTCAACAATATACCAATTCCTGCATTTCATTTTTTATCCTTTTACAGCCTTATTCTATTAGTTATCAAATCTTGCGCATAATGGAAAAGAAATTGAAATCGACACAAATAACTCAAGAGCATGACCGCATATTTGTATGGTTGCAAGACAACAACAAACTACATGCTACAAACAACATACAACCAGCCTGGTTCCGCTTGTCCGGTATATGGAGTAAATTAAGCGGTTAGGGGAAATGGCTAAAGTTAGCCAACATCAGGAAAGAAGCCAATCCAAATATCATTTATAGCGTTAAAAATCAATTATTTATAGTGGTATAATATTGGAATTAGAAGCCACGAATATTAGGTGTTTATAGTCATATATTTTAAAAACCGTAACAGTGATGATATTAAGAAGAATTTATTTTTTAATTACAGGCAAATTTAAATGATGAGTAATAATACTATTCCATTTATTGAGCAGCTAATTAAGGCGGGTGAATATGAAGAAGCAGAAACTGCCTGTGTAGAATTACTTGATAAGAACGAAAATAATACTTTTAACGTTAGTAGGGTCTACAAGTAACGTTAAATTATTTAGAATAATTTTTAATCTCAATAATCAAAACTATAGTATGATTTCATTATTAGACAATAAATTTGGAATTTTATGAATAATTTAGAATTAGAGAAGAAGCTCTTTGCTGCTCATTACGTTATATACACGCATGACTTTTTCCTAGAAGATTCGATAGAAAGTGTTTATCCCTATGTAGATCAAATCCTTATTGCTAGAACAACAAAACCTTGGTTCGGAAAAAATCAAGATCTTGCTGAAACTGACAACGCTCTTGATAGAATAATTAAGAAATATGGGGATAAAATTGAAGTTTATATTGATAGCTTTCCCGACGAACAAACTCAGAGAAATTTTCTATTAACGATATCAAAATCACGTGGACACAGCGGAGTTTTTATAGTTGACTGTGATGAAGTTTTTCTTGAGGGATTTTTTCCGAAAGTATTTGAATTTATAGAGTCAAATAATCCGCAGTCTCTTAGAATACCATATCTTACTTTTATAAAAGATGCTAGTTTTTGTGTAGCTCCTCCTTATGAATCGGGTCTTTTCTATCTTGCTCTAACCAATGAGGTTTATTTCACCTATGCACGAAAAAGTAATCAGTCAGAAACAATTATGCCGTATGCTAATCCGGACATAGTCCATTTTTCTTATATCCGTGAAAAAGATGAACATATCTGGTCAAAGGTAAACAATTTCATGCATTTAAAAGATACTGATTGGGAATTATGGTATAAAGATACTTATCAATGTTTTCATCCATATTTGAAAAATTTTCATCCAGTATGGCCTGAAACATGGTCGGGATTAGAGCTTTTTAATGTGAATAGGTTTGGTAAGAATCTTTATAGCAAGCTATTAAGTTACAAAAAGCTATTTTATCAGCAGAAAATATTAAGCAAAAAGGAATTGAAACTACATTTAGGGTGTGGTAATAAAATAAAGGAAGACTACGTTAATATAGACCTTTATAGTCACTTAGCAGATATAAAACTAGACATTACCGATTTGAAATATTTTGAGAAAAATAGTGTAGACGAAATTTTTATGAATGCCGTGTTTGAGCATATTTATACATTTGAACAGATGCCTGCTCTGCAAGAATGGCTTAGAATACTAAAACCGGAAGGGAAATTAATAATTAATTCAACACCGGATTTTGAAATTGCAGTTGATGCTTATCTGAAAAAAGATAAAGGAAATTTAAACGAATTCTTTGATATATCTGAACTATCACGTTATATATTTGGGCAATATTTTGCCGAAGATAAATTGGGTGGAATCCATAAAGATCTTTTTACAAAAGTCAAGATGAAAGAACTACTTGAAAAATCTGGTTTTGAAATTGAATCGATCAAAAATGTACACTGGGAAAATGAGCCTATACCATGTAATATTAATATTATAGCAAAAAAACCAGCAGTGATGGAGGATAGTATATTAGCTGCTGATAATTTAGAGAACTCGAAGAAAGTTCGCTTCAAAGAAATATTTACAGCAAAACAAGTTGGTGGAAATGTAAAAATCGATAATCTTTTAACTATAGTTCCCATGCTGATTAAACAAAATAATCTTTTCGATGCTTATCAACTTACTCAAGAAATATTGACTTATGATCCTTTTAACTCAGAAGCAAAAAATTATTTTAAACAATTAAAAAATATGCTTGCAGAAAGGAAAAAAGATTTTGGATGGAATCAACAAAAAAATACAGAAACACTGCTTGAAGCTGAAAAATTAATAAAAGAAAACAAACTTGTCGAGGCTAAGGAAAAACTGGTGACAATTCTCAACTTAGAACCCCAGTACATTGAAGCATTAAATGATTTTACAGTTGTAAATATTCTAGAGAATAATCTTGAATATGCCGGGGACTTGATTAATTCAATTCTAAAAATTGAACCTAATAACGAAGTTGCCCGCTCTAATTATCAATATTTAAGTAATTTAATGTTAGAACCAAAGTTAAAAAAAAACTCAAATTCTGATAGATTGCAAAGAAAATATGGAAAAGATGAATGTCCATGCTGTTACTCTGTTAATATTAAAAAGTACAGAAATGTAGAAGGATTTCAATATTATAAATGCAGCGATTGTGGAGTTTTATTTATTGCAGTAGAATATTTAGAAAAGATTGATGAAGGACTAAACCTTGTAGAATATACTGGTGAGTATTGGGATACCGAAATATTGCCAGCTAAAGAAAGATCAGCAGGAATTGCGATAGCTCGTATGGCTGAAGTTTGTTATTATTCTAGGATTCCAATTCATAAGTTCATTGATATTGGAAGCGGTACAGGATTCTTCTTAGACATGGCAAAAAGGTATTTACCAAATAGCGCCGATATATTTTATGCAATAGAAAAATATCCACCCAATCCAGAACACAGATCAAAATCACAGAATTATTTAATTGGAGAATTAGATGATGTTAAAATAAAATTTGATGCAGGTATGTGTATAGAAGTTATTGAACATCTAACTCCTAAAATGTTAGCGGATTTATTTTATCGTCTTGCAAAGATTTCAAACTCACAAGCCTCATATATTATAAATACTGGTATGCCAGAGTATGTAGAAAAAGAAGATGAGTCTTATTTGGATCCGAAAATGAGAGGACATATTATAAGTTATTCTATTGACGCCGTAAGAGCTATAGTGGAAGAATTTGGGTTTAGTGTTTTCCCAATTAAGGGTAAAACATGGGCATTTTTAGTCGAATATCAATCTAAAAGCACTATGAGTGAAAACGTCCAGAATAGGATTTGGTCAGCTCTTGATCATAATCTAAAAATCTTAACAGATAAAGATATGGGAAGTGTCATTAAAATATTAGGTCTCGAAACTAGTAGAGCATATTAATATGAATGATGAAAAAAGTGTTTTAGAAGATGAAATATTTAGAATTTAACAAGGATATTAGATGGAAAGTACATCAAGCATTACAGAAAATCTACAAGATTTGTTCAACGAGGGAAATTATGATGGCGCACTCTCTTATCTGAATGAACTTTCCTTACTTCGTAACATAAATAATGAGGTAAGGTCAACTGTATGTTATCATATCGGCAGGATTTATTTTTTTCAAAAAAAGCTAAAAGAATCTAAAAAGAATTTTATAAATGCTTTAAAAATGTATCCGTCTGATTACTATTCAAAAATATTCTTATCAAAAATTTTAGAAATCGAAGGGGATCCAATTTCTTCAATGAAGATTTTAAAAAAGGCATACATACAGAATAAAAAGTTTGAACAGCTGCTTTTTACAATTCAAGATAAAATTCATATTGGTAGTTCCGATGATAATGAAATTAATGATTTACTTTCTTTTGAAACAGAACATAAAGAAACCCAACCAGTTTATCCCAAAATATCAATTATAATTTTATGTTATAATAAACTTAAATATACAGAAAAGTGTTTAATTGCTCTTTTCGAAAACACAGCTTATGAAAATTATGAAGTGATTGTTCTTGACAACGCTTCCGTTGATGATACGCCGGGTTATTTAGAATCCTATGGTAAAAGAATTACATATATCCGTTCAAATAAAAATTTGGGTTTTGTAAATGGAAACAATTATGCGGCAAAATATGCAACAGGAGAATATTTACTTTTTCTCAACAATGATACCGAAGTCAAACAAAATTGGTTGAATCATTTATATGATACTTTTATTTATCATCCAGAGGCAGGGGCTGTTGGGGCAATGCTTTTATACCCGGATGGAAGGCTTCAAGAGGCTGGTGGAACTGTTTTTCAAGATGCAAGTGGTTGGAATTACGGTAAAAATGGTAGTATACAGGAATCAAGATATAATTTTGTACGAGAAGTTGATTACTGTTCAGGAGCAGTGTTAATGCTTCGTAAAACTATTTTTGAAAAATTAAATGGTTTTGATATGCGTTATTCTCCTGCATATTTTGAAGATTCGGATCTCTGTTTCGGAGTAAGGAAACTTGGATATAAAGTTTATTATAATCCTTTGGCAAAGGTTGTTCATTACGAGGGTGGTACGGCAGGTACAGATTTAAATTCGGGATTTAAAAAGCATCAACTCATTAACATGCCAAAATTCAAAGAAAAATGGGAAAGCGAGTTAAAGATACAGTATCCAAACAATCCCTCTTTATCATACATCTTTGCAAACAGAAATAGAGGGAAAAGAGTATTGATAATTGATGATTGGCCACCTTTGCCCGATAAAGCCTCTGGTACAAGGAGAATGTATTTTACTTTAAAACAAATGATTGATTTAGGATGGGTAGTAACTTATGTACATCTTGTGGGATTGAATTTGGGGGAAAGCACTCTTCACTACTTTAATGAACTTAAAACTTTGGGCGTCGAATTGGTTTGGTTCAATTATGAATCTTGGTATGCAATGAGAGAGACTCCTGAGGTATCTAATATTACGAAAAGGCTAATAGATAATTTAGAATTAAAATATCGGAAATTCGATCTTGTCTATTTAAGTTTTTGGTGGGTTGCATCATTGTTTATCGATCAAATCCGGAAAAGTATTCCTAATACGCCTATTATTATTGATACGCATGATATTCACTTTGTTAGAGAAATTAGACAGGCAGAAATAAAAAATGGAAAAAAGGAATTAGAGATAGCATTAACAAATAAGTCTAAGGAATTGGCTGTTTATCAAAAGGCGGATTGCATATTGACTGTAACAGAAAAAGATAGAAATTATTTAGCTAATGAATTGAAAAATAAACCAATTTTAATAATGACTAATATCCATGACCCTGAAGTTACAAATAATACTTTTGAACAGAGAAAGGATTTATTATTCGTTGGAAATTTTAATCATACCCCAAATGAAGACGCAGTAATATATTTTGTCTCAGAAATTTTTCCGATAATTAAAAGTAAAATTCCGGATATAAAAATTTATGTTGTCGGTAATAATCCTACTTCAAAAATCAAAGCACTCAATTCCGAAAACGTAATTGTCACTGGGTGGGTACCAGAAACAAAAACTTATCTTGAAAAGGCAAGGATATCTGTCGTCCCCTTAAGGTATGGGGCCGGTGTAAAGGGTAAAGTGGGAGAGAATTTTGCCTGTGGCTTACCTACAATAATGACTTCGGTTGGTGCAGAAGGAATGAATATTATATCAGGTGAACATGCATTTATATCCGATGATCCTAAAGAATTTGCTGAGTATACAATTCAATTATATTATGATAAGAAAAATTGGGAAAAATTTTCTGCAAAGGGCAAAGAATTAATTGCCAAACAATATTCGAGTGCAATGACAAGAAAACGATTGGAATACTTAATAAGTTTTAAAGATATTAAATCATTCAATACATCAAGAGCTTTTAATAATCCGAACCCACCCATGGTCAGTATAATCATTATTACTTATAATCAATACGAGTACACTAAGAAATGTTTAGAAAGTATAGATAACTATACTAAAATAAATTATGAGATTATTATAATAGATAATGCTTCAAGCGATGGTACTGCATCTAAAATTCAGAAACACTTTCCTGAAGTTAGACTAATTATTAATACGGAAAACAAGGGGTTTCCAGTTGCTGTCAATCAGGGTGTAAAAAAATCATTGGGTGAATATATTTTACTCCTAAATAATGATACAATAGTTACTGTCGGATGGATTGAAAGAATGATTGAGATTGCAAATTCTAATAATAATATTAGTATAGTTGCTCCATTGTCAAATTACGTCAGTGGTATTCAATTAGATAAAAATGTTAAATATAAAACTATTCCCGAAATGCATAAATACGCTGCGAAAGTAGTAAAAGATAATGCAGGTCAAACCCTGGAATTTCCTCGTGTTGCATTCCTTTGTACATTAGTTAAAAAAGAAGTTATCGATAAAATCGGCGGTCTCGATGAAAGATTTTCTCCTGGTAATTTTGAGGATGATGACTTCTGCCTGCGAGCTCAAATGGCTGGATATAAAACCGTAATTGCAAAAGATGTTTTTATTCATCATTACGGATCTAAGAGTTTTACTGCTGAAGGAAAAGACAAATATCTAGAAAGACTTGATATAAACAAGCAAATATTTATTCAAAAATGGGGCGCCGATCCTGAAGAAATATGGCTGCAAAATAAACCAATTAAAAAGAAAAATTTGAATTATCCAATTAATAAAGATCTTTTTGTTCAGCACTTCCAACGTGCCTTAATCCAAATAGAAGAAAAGGAATTTGATTTAGCAATTAAATCTTTAGAGGATTCATTAACCTTTTTCCATTCCTCTGAAAGGAAAGGAATTAATACAGAATTTATTGATATCCTAAATTTAGCCGGTAACGTTTCATTGTTCCTTAAGGAAAATGAAAAAGCAAAATACTTTTTTGAGGAAGAACTCAAACTAACTCCTTCTTCTTCACGGGCTTGTTTGGGTTTGGGCAGTATGTTTTTCAATATCCAAAATTATGATAATGCGAAATCCATGTTTGAATGTGCTATAAAAAATGATCCCTTAAATCAAAAAGCAATAGAAAATTTGCAAAGTGTAAATAAACTTCTCGGTCTAGAGCCGGATAATAATTTTCTTCTTCACTCAAACGAAAAAGAAGTTGAATTAAATTCCGATAACCCGAGTAATGGAAATATAATATTAAAGGATAATGTTATGAACATTAAATCACGCAACAATTTCGGTCATTTGCTTAATGCAATGGAGCTTCTGGGGCATGGTGTCGAAATCGGTGTTCAAGCCGGTGAATTTTCTAAAATCATAAGAAGTTCGTGGAACGGGAAATTTTTGCATCTCCTCGATAGATGGAAGCATGATCCTAATTATGTCGATATTGCAAATGTCTCCGATGATGAGCAGAAAAAACTATATCTTCAAGTTGTAAGTATGTTTGCCGACGATCCGTCGGTATCTATTCATAAAATGGATTCCCAGCTTGCCGCTGAATCTTTTCCCGATAATTATTTTGATTGGGTTTATATTGACGCGGATCATTCTTACGAAGGCTGCAAAGCTGACTTAAATGCATGGTATCCTAAATTAAAACCACATGGCATTTTTGCAGGTCATGACTTCATTGACGGTAATTATAATGCCGGAAACTTTGGTGTCAAATCTGCCGTGGAAGAGTTTATATCGGATAAAAATGTTCAGCTTAATTTAACTTCCGGCGATTATCTCAATTCTTGGTATTTTGAGAAGCCTTCTGTGGATGTTAATAAAGATATTGCTCAAATTCATAACATTACTGATAGTAATCCGGAAAGATTGATTGACGAGGCAAGAGAATTTCAAGAAAGAAAAGATTATAAGTCTGCTTTGTCAAAATTAAATTTGGCGGAATCAATGTTTAACGGGCATTTATCCTCACCTCAAAATGCTGACTTCGCTTCGGCTTTTTTTAGTCTGAAAGGATATAATTATTTAGGAGATAGAAACTATGATAAAGCAAAGGAATGCTTTGAGAAAGCGTTAAACTTGAATCCCAAATCTTCGGAAGCATGTTCGGGTTTAGGCGACTTATTTGCTCTTAATGGCGATAATGAAAATGCAAAAGTAATGTATGAATGGGCTATAAAAAATAATCCTTACAATAATTATCCAAAAGAAGCTCTTGAAAAAATTAATTTTAATCCTACTATAGTTCAAAATTTTATTCCTATTGAAGACGAAAAGAAACATGATGCATCGGAGATTCGTATAGTATTGGAAAAAATACTTGCTTCAATCTTTGAACTATTTAACCTTAAAGAATTTGACGAGGCTTTGTATGCTCTCAATAAGAATGAACAGCTTTTCTATTCCCAATTCCGGGACGGCGGGAATAACGATATTGTTTCTGCTTATGAAAATATGAAGGGTTTTGTTTATTTAGGTCTCGATCAAATTGAAAATGCTCATTCATCTTTTGAAACAGCGCTTAACTTAAACCCGGATTCATCACAATCTAGTGCCGGACTCGGTGAGGTGTTTTATCTTCAAGGTGAAGATGAGAAGGCTAGGAAAATGTTTGAGTGGAGCTTAAGGAATGAGCCGAAGAATCTTTTTGCTAAAGCAGGTCTTGAAAAAGTAAACAAGTTGCTTCAAGAATCCCGGGAAGATTCTTCCACAGAACAGAAAGAAGAAAGAATTCGAGAAGTATTAGAAAAAATACTAAATGCTGCCTATGAAATTTTTAATCTGAAAAGATTCCCCGAAGCATTAAAGGCGCTTGAAGAAAATCAACAATTATTCTATTCACAATATCGCGAAGGCGAAAGTAATGATATTATCTCCGCTTATGAAAACCTAAAGGGGTTTATTTATCTCGGGCTGAATGAACATGAAAACGCAAGAGTTTCTTTTGAAACAGCATTAAACTTAAACCCCGATTCGTCACAAGCATGTGCCGGGCTCGGCGAGGTGTTCTATCTACAAAGTGAGGATGAGAAGGCAAAGAAAATGTTCGAGTGGAGCTTGAAGAATGAACCGGAAAATCTTTTTGCAAAAGCCGGACTTGAAAAGGTCAACGAGCTGCTTCAACTTAAACAAGGTCACACTTTTAATGCCTAAGAATTCAGAGCGAGTTTTTTTATGAACGATTTATATGATGAAGCGGTCATTCATTTTAATAGGAAAGACTTTTCTAATGCTGAAAATATTCTTTCCGGGTTAATCCAGAACAATCAGCAAGATTATGATGCCCTAAATTTCTTGGGAATAATAAAGTTAAATCTGGAAGATTATAGTTCTGCTTCTTATTATTTTATTCAGACAATCTCTTTATATGAGCAGCATTCCGAAGCTCACTATAACCTTGCTTATTGCTATCAAAAATTGAATCAGCTTGACGAAGCCGCCTTTCATTATCAAAAAACATTGGAAATAAATCCTCTGCACATTGACGCAAAAAATAATCTTGCCGTCATCTATCAAGAGCAAAATAAATTTGAAGAAGCAGAAGTAATCCTAAGGGAGTTAGTAGATAAACATCCCGGAAATGCAGCCGCACAAAATAACCTTGGTAATCATTTTTTTAAGCGAAACACTTTTGATGAAGCTATAAAATTTTATCAAACTGCAGTAAGCATTACCCCAGATAATGCTGATTACCAATATAATCTGGGCATGTGCTATATAAAAATGGAGTACTTTAGTTCGGCATTCCAGTGTTTTGAAAAAGTTCTTCAATCAAAACCAAATCATCTTTTCTCCTTAATTAATTTAGGAATAATAGCAACCAGGTTAAAATCCTTTGAGAAAGCCGAAAAGATTTTTAACGACTTATTGAATTCACTTGGGAACGA
>JAKBMG010000183.1 GCA_021831685.1 Bacteroidota bacterium
AAAAACATTTATATCAGGAACTGTAAGTTATGCTGGCACAACCGCAACTTATACACCTACAAGTAATCTAACGCTGAATACAATATATACAGCTACAATTACAACCGGTGCTAAGGATCTTGCAGGAAATTCACTGGCAAGTAATTATGTATGGAGTTTCACAACACTTGTTCCGTATACAGTAGCGCTATCATCCAATCCAACGGCGGGCGGAACGACAAGCGGTGGCGGTACATTTAACTCCGGCTCTTCAGTAACGGTAATCGCAACACCAAATACCGGATATACATTTACTAACTGGACAGAAAATGGAAATGCCGTATCCTCAAATGCAAGTTATCAGTTTACTATAAGTGGAAACAGAATATTAGTAGCGAACTTTGCTGCTGCTGGTCCGGTTATAAATCTTGGTGCGGCAGCATCTTTTGGAGGTTTTGGCGGTAGCGCTGGTATGACCAATCAGGGAATCTTTACTGTGGTCAATGGAGATATTGGTACCACTGCTGCTTCTACTTTGGTGACTGGTTTTCATGATACCGGCGGAAATGTATTTACAGAAACGCCTCTTAACATCGGAACAGTTAACGGTACAATCAACTGTGCTCCTCCTGCTCCGGGAACAGCAGCAAAATTTACTGCAGCTCAAAACGCGTTGGCTGCCGCTACAGCAGCATTCAACTACCTCGCAGGGCTGCCGGGCGGTCCTGATCCGGGCGCTGGTGAATTAGGTGGATTAGTATTAACACCTGGTACTTATACTGCAGCAGCAGGAACATTTAAGATAACTTCAGGTGACCTCACTCTCGATGCTCAGAATAACCCGAATGCCGTATGGGTCTTTCAGATGGCTCAATCACTAACTGTAGGTAAAGCCGGACAACCTCGAAGTATTATTCTTGTAAACGGCGCTCAAGCTAAAAATATCTATTGGCAAGTAGGAAGTGCAGCCACTATAAATGGAGCAGGCGGCGGCACTATGGCAGGAACAATAATCTCTTATTCAGGTGTCACCTTCTCTACTGCTGGCAATGTTACATTGACGACTCTGAATGGTAGAGCATTGAGTCTTAATGCTTCGGTTACTTTGGTGAACACAATCATCAATGTTCCTTAGTATTAAAGAGAATCCGCTTCGGTGGATAAAGTGGGACTGATTGAGGTGAGGAGAGATTGTCTCCTCACTTTAATTCGCAAAATTTGGACAATGAACAGTTACACTTTTTGGAAAATAGACAAGAAACGAATTTAATATCATTGAGTTAAACAGTCCGCCGCGGCGGATTTCAAGAAAAAAATAAAGGAAACATGAAATGAAAAAACTTTTTATAACGCTTGCACTGATGCTAACTATGGGAGTTAGTATCTCTCAAGCACAAACAGTAACCGATAGCTGGGCATTCGGCTTTGGTTTAAGTTTTCCCAGATTTTACTCGGTAAACATAACATCTATAAATTCTGATTACGGCGCTTATCTTTCTCTCCAACGAAATTTTTCTGAACATGTTGGATTAAGATTGAGTGGCGGTTATTCTCACCTTGAAGGACAATGGAACGCCCCATCTCTTAACCTAATTAAAACAACAGACAACCTTATAACAGGTGATCTTGATTTGCTATATTATTTTACTCCGTGCGAACCGGTCTCTCCTTATCTGTTTGCCGGTGTTGGTGGCAATTATAAAAATATAACTAACCCACAAACGGCATTTCCGGATAATAACAAATTTGGGTCTCAATTAAATGTCGGCGCCGGCGCCGAATTCAAGCTCGATCCAAGTTGGAGTTTAGTAACAGAGTTTGGTTACCATATGACAAACAATTCAGAACTTGATGGCACTATTGTTCCGAATGAGTTGAATGGACGCGATTCTTATATAGTTCTTAGTGCCGGATTGAATTTCTTTTTTGACAAAGGCGAACCATCTAAACAGTGCGAACCTTGTCAAGGAATTACCCCGATTATGAAAGACATGACCGACTATAACAGAATCGAAGATATGATTATAAAACATATACCGAAAGAAATTACAAAAGTTATCGTTGATACTATTATAGTTTACTCTCATGGTAAAATGGTTCTGTTTGGTGTAAATTTTGCGTTCGATAAGTCAAATCTTTTACCTGAGTCATACCCCGTGCTTAATAGAGCAGTAAAGCTATTGAACGATAAACCGGATATAAAAGTTGAAATAGAGGGTTACACTGACTATATCGGCACTGAGGCTTATAACCAGGAACTTTCATTAGATAGAGCTCAAACAGTTAAAGCTTATCTTGTTTCTAAAGGTATTGCCTCAAGTAGACTTACAACCGTAGGTTACGGTAAAAACAATCCTGTTGCGAACAATGACACTGAAGAAGGCAGAGCAATGAACAGAAGAATTGTGTTTAGAATTATCAAATAATTTAGTTCTTTTAAGCAATGTATGAATGTCCCTGTAACTAAAAATTACAGGGACTTCAATGGGGAAATACTGATTCAACCCGGATATACCGGATGAAACATTCTAATATTGGTACTTAAGCCTTTGTTTTAATGAGCTACCCGGATCTTTTATATGCAAGCATTAACCAAATTAAATGAATGACTTGTAAAATTAATTTATTAGGAGAATCACTGTGAAAAAGCTAAACGTAATATTATCAATTCTAATTTTTGCTATATCCATTTTTGTCTACAGTTGCACAGCAAGCGGAGGAATTACGATAAGTAAACAACAAAACGAAAAAATGGTCAAATTGACAAAGTGAACGAGTCTTCAAAATTGTTGCTCAAATAATGAATCGGAATTTAAACTGAAAGGATACTTACTATGTTATACACAATCGCGGTTGTTTTAATAGTTTTGTGGCTTCTTGGGATGCTCACTGCCTATACTATGGGCGGTGTTATTCATATATTGCTTGTAATTGCAATTATAATGATCTTAGTGAGAATTATTAGTGGAAGGCGAGTGCTTTAAACACCTGAAATTGAAGTCAACTCATGGATAAAACGAATAATTCTCTTTCCAAAGAGATGGGTTCCCAAAGCGCAGTACGCTATCTCGTTATTACTGCTGCTCTTGTTATCATTATTGCCGGAATAAATTTGGCGCAGTCGGTAATTGTATTGTCCCTCATTTCTGTTTTTCTTGCTTTGATAGGGACTCCTCCGGTACTCTGGCTCGAACAGAAACGCTTCCCTTCTATTTTGTCGGTAGCAATCGTTATATCTGCCATGATTTTTATTTTGCTATTGATTGGAGTATTAGTTGGCGCTTCCCTTAAAAGCTTTTCCGATGCTCTTCCATTTTACCAAATACGCATACAAGAGCAAATCACGGCATTTGAAGCGCTGCTGACAAGCAAGGGTATTACAGGCTCCGATAAGGTCCTCGTAAAGTATTTCAATCCGGAGGCGGTAATGAACCTTACTGCCGTTTTTCTTACCGGATTGAGCTCGGCACTTTCAAACGTTGTTCTAATTCTTCTAACGGTAACCTTTATATTGCTTGAAGTCTCAAGCTTCCCTGTTAAACTCCGTGCTGTTCTCGGTAATCCGGAAGCTGTATTTCCCCGGTTCACCAAGTTTGTAATCGACATCAGACACTATCTGGTTATCACGACATTAATTAATCTTACTGCAGCTATCTTGATAGGAATATGGTTGTCCATCCTCGGGGTTAAGTATCCCGTTCTCTGGGGTTTCCTTGTCTTTCTTCTTCATTTTATACCCAATATAGGTTCAGTCATAGCTGCAATCCCCGCTGTTCTTCTTGCTCTTATCCAACTCGGGATAGGCAGCGCTGTTTTTGTAGCTGCCGGTTATCTTTTAGTCGGTTTCATAGTTGGTAATATTATCCAACCGAAACTAATGGGGCGTAGGCTTGGTTTATCAACCTTGGTCGTATTTCTCTCTATGATATTTTGGGGAAGCCTGCTTGGTTTGATAGGTGCGATTCTTTGCATTCCCCTAACATTGACTCTAAAGTTTGCTTTCGAGAGTAGAGAAGAGACTCGATGGATTGCAGTTTTATTAGGTCCGGAAAAATTCGTTGAGGTCGCACATTCAACGTCAAAGAGGAAGAAGAAAGCTAATGAAAAAACTGAAGATTAGACATTTACAAACTATTGCTTGGAGAAAACTTTCACCCGGTAAAATTGCTCTGTACTCAAGTATGACGGTAGGAATTATCATTCTCTTATTTGCTATTATATTCTTCTTCTTTCCGCAAACTTATCTCAACGGATTTCTTAAGAACAGGATTATTGATGCCTTTAAAAAAGAATATCCGGAGTATTCATTAAATATTGCCGGTGTTAATTTCAATGTATTAAAAAACCGTATAGAATGCGACTCTATTTCATTAACAAAGAACGACTCTACATTTTCTTGTAGAATTGGAACCTTCTCTTTATATGGTATTGGGTGGATAAAACTTCTCCGTGAAAAAAAATTTTCCTCTAATAGTATTGCCGAATCTGCTATTAATGCAAAAGGAATTGTCTTAAATTTTAAGCAGTCACAAAATCAAATTCGATGTAGACGGCTGCATTTATCAGTACCGGATTCAGAGATTGTAGCTGACTCTGTTGAATTTCATCCATTGATAAATGACGAACAGTTCTTTGCAGAAAGCAAATTTAGAAATACACGATACCGTTTTGTTATTCCTAAAATCAGAGTAAATGGTTTAGAATACTCCGGACTACTTTCTGGAAATAACTATCGCGTCCGTTCAATTAATATCAAGGATGTTTTTGTAGATGTCCTGGTAAACATGGATCAGCAATTCGATACAAAATCTCCAAGTCCTTTGATGCCAAATGAAGGTTTATCTTCGATAAAGGATACTATTCGCGTTGATAGTCTACAAGTTACGAATAGCCGGTTGAATTATTATGAGAGATATGCCGTAGGTGCGAAAGCAGCCTTAGTAACATTCGATAAGATGCAAGTCCTTGCAAAAGGAATTGTCAATCACACCGGGCGACGTGATACTATTGTTATTCATGCACATGGAAATTTTATGAATACCGGTAAAATGGAACTGAACATGTTGATTCCTCTCGGATCGCCGCAATTTTCTTTTAGTTATAGCGGTTCTCTTCACCAAATGGAACTTAGCAGTCTTAACAAATTTCTTGAAATAGCCGAACATCGCCATATCAAATCAGGTATCCTTCATGAAACAACTTTTAATGTAAATGTTAATTCGGGACTGGCAACAGGTTATGTGCGTGCAGAGTATAATAACCTATCCTTCGACGTACTCAGTAAAAAAACCGGGAGGGAAAATGGAATTTTTGATGAGATATCTTCTTTCATTGGTAAAACATTCATAATAAGAGGGAACAATATGCCGGATAAATCCGGCGCAATGAAAATCGGCGTTGTAAAATATACACGAAAACCGGATGAGCCGTTTATCCAGTTTGTGTGGTTTGCACTTAGAAGCGGAGTCGGCAATGTTGTTGGATTTTGAATGAAGACAATCTTTGAACAAGTAGTGAACGTGTATCCCTACATTTTAAGGGGAAGTTTACTCATCCGAAAGAATTAGTTCCTTTTTCATCCCTTTGCACGATTGCTGTGCTTTGCTCTTCTCCTTATCTTTTATTCCAAGCATTAGGTCATATACAAATAACTTTTAGACTTATTTAACGAAAGAATTATGAAAACCAAAATTTTAAGGTTAGCAGTTATAGGGTTTATGGCAGGTATAGTTTTTATGGGCTGTCAAAACACGGAAGAAAAAAATAGCCAACAGCCTAATGAAAGCATGGTTGAAACCAAACCAGATTCTCAAGCGGTGCAGACAAGTTATTCTGATGAGTGGCAAAGTTTCAAAAGTACGTCTGAACAGAAAATCCAAGATAATGAAAACAGCATTACTGCCTTCAAAGAAAAAATGAAAAAGTCAGGCACCAAAATGAAGGCTAAGTACAATAAAGAAGTAGCAAACTTAGAAGGAACAAACCGAGCAATGAAAAAGAAGTTAGAAGAATATAAGAATGATGGGAAAAGCGCATGGGAAGATTTCAAGACAGGTTTTAATAAGGATATGGATAAACTTGGGAAAGCAGTAAAAGATTTAACTTCTGATAATGATTAACAGACGATGGGGGTCCCACGCCAC
>JAKBMG010000214.1 GCA_021831685.1 Bacteroidota bacterium
GTTGGTTCATTTTCCTTCATTTTCTTTTTTATTTTCAACTACATTATAATATTTCTTTTGAATTTTCCTAATTTTATTTTAACTTTTTTTATATAATCCTTTTCCTATTCTCGGACAGCCTCCTAGGGGGTTTCCTTGGGACGATATATAGATTTTTGTTTTTGACAGTAAAGAATTAAATGCTTTTCTAATAAATTTCCTATCACAATTCTTGCAAAAATTAGTTTGATTATCTATATTTGCAAGCCAATTTCGAGCTATAAGCCTAAAAATTTGCACAGAATTTGAATTATTTTGCCGGGGTGGCGGAACCTGCCTGCCGGCAGGCAGGTTGGTAGAAGCGCAGATGTATTGTGTATATGCAATAAAGTTCGACGAGGAACTACATATACGTAGGTATAACAAAGAAAGAGTTCTTGAAAGTTCTATTAAATAGTGATTGATTTTGCCGGGGTGGCGGAATTGGTAGACGCACAGGACTTAAAATCCTGTGGGAATTTATTCCCGTGCCGGTTCGAGTCCGGCCCTCGGTACAAAAAATAGAAATTTAATAAGGGCTCTTAGCTCAGTTGGTTAGAGCGTCTGCTTGACGTGCAGAAGGTCAAAGGTTCGAATCCTTTAGAGCCCACTGATGTCGGAGTATACTCCGATTTTTTTTATAAAGAGTATTATGAGTGATAAAATTTTAATAACTTTTCCCGACGGAACTAGCAAAGAATTTGACAAAGGTATTTCTGCATTCAGAATTGCCGAATCAATTTCGTCTGGCTTAGCTGAAGCTGCTTTAGCAGCCGAGGTAAATGGATTTGTCAAAGATCTTGAGTCCTCTATTAATTCCGATTCAGTAATTAATTTCCTGAAATTTGATGACGAAAAAGGGAAGGAAGTATACTGGCACTCTACTTCCCATTTAATGGCTCACGCTATCCAGGAAATTTATCCTGAAGCAAAATTCGGAGTCGGACCCGCTATTGAAAACGGATTTTACTACGACATAGATATAAATACAGGTTTAACTGAAGAAAGCTTAAAAGCCATTGAAGATAAAATGATTGAGCTTTCCAAAAAGAATAACTCTTTTATCCGGCAAGATTTATCAAAGGATTCTGCTGTTAAATTCTTTGAAAATAAAGGCGACAATTATAAGGTTGAAATTTTATCCGGCATAAATGAAAATTCAGAGCAAGTTAGTATCTATAAAGAAGGCGATTTTACCGATCTTTGCCGTGGTCCTCATTTGCCGTCTACAGGGAAAATAAAGTTTATAAAGCTCCTAAATATCTCCGGCTCATACTGGCGCGGGGACGAAAATAACAAACAGCTTCAAAGAATCTATGGCATTTCTTTTCCCAAAAAGAAAATGCTGGATGAGTTCCTTCAAAGACTGGAAGAAGCAAAGAAGCGCGACCATAGAAAACTTGGAAAAGAACTTGAGCTTTTTCTCATTACGCAAGCTGTAGGAAGCGGTCTTCCTATTTGGCTGCCGAAAGGCACTATTCTTAGAGAAACTCTTGAAAATTATCTTCGTGAAGAGCAAAGAAAACGCGGCTACGAGCCAGTCATTACTCCTCACATCGGAAATATAAATCTTTATAAAACAAGCGGGCATTATCCCTATTATAAAGACAGTCAGTTCCCTCCGATTAAATTAGAAGGCGATAAAGAAGAATACCTCTTGAAACCGATGAACTGTCCGCATCATTTTCAAATATATCTTTCAAAACCGAGAAGCTATAGAGACTTACCGATCCGCTATGCCGAGTTTGGAACTGTTTATAGATATGAACAATCTGGCGAACTCAACGGACTGACGAGAGTAAGATCATTTTCTGTTGATGATTCACATATGTTTGTTAGAGAAGATCAGTTGAAAGATGAGGTTTGCAAAGTAATTGAATTGATTCAGGTTGTGTTCGGTCAAATGGGTTTCAAAGAGTTTACTACTCAATTATCTTTCAGAGACAATAACGCTGAAAAATATGGCGGTGATATTAAACTGTGGGAACGCGCTCAAAGAGAGATAAGAGAAGCTGCAGACTTAATGAAGCTTACTTACCACGTCGCCGAAGGAGAAGCAGCTTTCTACGGACCTAAAATTGACTTTATGGTTAAAGACGCGCTTGGTAGAAAATGGCAGCTTGGTACTGTACAAATTGATTATATTATGCCGGAAAGATTTAATCTTGAATACACAGGAAGTGACGGGCAGAAACATAGACCGGTAGTTATTCACAGGGCGCCTTTCGGTTCACTTGAAAGATTTATCGGAGTACTAATTGAACATTATGCAGGTGAATTTCCGTTGTGGTTAGCACCTGTTCAAGTTGCCGTTATTCCTGTTTCTCAAAACTTTGCAGAGTATGGTAAAAATGTATTTGACAAGTTGAAAGATGCCGGTATTCGTGCAGAGTTTGACGAACGTAACGAAAAAATTGGATATAAGATTAGAGATTGGGAAACAAAAAAAGTAAAATATATGCTGATTGTCGGTGAAAAGGAACAATCCGCCGGAAATATTTCCGTAAGAAAACATAAGCTAGGTGATATGGGATCGTTGTCTTTATCCGAATTTATTGATAATATTCATGACGAAATAAAAAATAAAATTTAAATAACAATTTTAAGAGGTTATATATCGCTCAAGCAGAAAGTGTTCGGGTAAACGAAGAAATAAAAGCTTCCAAAGTAAGGGTAATTGATTTAGATGGTACGCAGCTTGGTATCTTTACAGTTAGAGATGCGCTTAGATTAGCTAGTGAAAGAGCCCAAGACTTAGTTGAAATTGCCCCGCAGGCAAAACCACCCGTCTGTAAGATTATTGATTTTGGAAAGTTTAAGTATGAACAGCAGAAACGGGAAAGAATACAAAAGAAAAATCAAGTTGTTTCTTTACTTAAAGAAATAAGGCTTCATCCAAATACCGACGTTCATGATTTTGAATTTAAAGCAAAACATGCAATAAATTTTATTGAAGAAGGTGACAAAGTAAAAGTCTCAGTAATGTTTAAGGGTAGAGAAATGGCTTATACCGAACAAGGAGAAGAGCTGTTAAAAAGGTTTATTCTAAAGCTTGAAGATATCGCCAAAGTTGAATCTCCGATTAAAATGGAAGGAAGAAATATGAACATGATTCTTGTTCCTTCAAAACAGAAAAGTAAAAAGAATAATTAATAATTAGGAAACTTTATGCCAAAAATGAAGAGTAACAGCGGTGCAAGGAAAACTTTTAGAGAAACTGCATCCGGGAAATTTAAAAGAAAAAGTGCTTACAAAAGCCATATTTTAAGTTCTAAAAGTACCAAAAGAAAAAGAAAGCTAAGACGCTCTACGCTGGTATCGGAATCCGAATCCAATCGCGTTAGAATAATGATGCAATAATTTTAATTTAAAAGGAAATAAAATGCCACGTTCAAAAAATAAAGTAGCTGCACACCGTAAAAGGAAAAAAGTATTAAAGCTTGCAAAAGGTTACTGGGGAGCACGAAGCAAAGTTTATACGGTTGCTAAAAATCATGTCGAAAAAGGTTTAGTTCACGCTTACCGGGATAGGAAACTGAAAAAAAGAACATTCAGACAGTTATGGATTGTTAGGATAAATGCCGCTGCAAGAATTAACGGAACTAACTATTCAAAGTTGATTCACGGGCTTGAAACCAAAGGCGTAGGAATAAACAGAAAGATTCTTGCAAGTCTTGCAACAGAAAATCCAGCAACTTTTACAGAAATAGTAAACTTTTCGCTTAATTAATTTTTTTGCCTGTCAACCGGCAGGCACGCCCTCTTGAGATATCATTTTTCAAGAGGGTATTTATTTTAAATTAATCAATATAGAATTATGCTTTCCGAAAGAATACAGATTATCCGTTCTGAATTTGACAGCGATATTTCTAAGGTTAGCGACCTCAAAGATCTTGAAAATGTAAGGATAAAATACTTAAGCCGGAACGGGGAAATTTCAACTTTATTTGAAGATCTTAAAACAGCTACTAAGGAAGAAAAACCCTTAGTGGGAAAATCGCTTAACGAACTTAGAAATTACGCTACTACTCAGTTCAACTTACTAAAAGAAAATTTAGAAACTGCCTCATCTTCTACAGATGAAAAAATAGATATTACCTTACCTGGCATAACAAAAATTTTAGGCAGTAAACATCTTTTAACACAAACCCTGGATGAAATAAAATCAATTTTTAAGGGACTCGGTTTTTCAATTCTTGAAGGCCCTGAACTTGAATCTGATTATAATAATTTTGAAGCCCTAAATTTTCCCAGCGATCATCCTGCCCGAGATATGCAGGATACTTTTTTCATCAATAAAGAATTTCTGTTGAGAACACACACATCCCCGGTGCAAATTAGAGTCATGAGTTCTCATAAGCCTCCCGTGAGGGCTATAATGCCGGGTAGGGTTTATAGAAATGAAGCGGTCAGCTCAAGAAGTTATTGTATGTTTCATCAAGTCGAAGGCTTATATGTCGATTCCGGCGTTACATTTGCGGAACTTAAAGGAACACTTGTTTCTTTTGCACAGCAGTTTTATGGCGAAGGATTGAACTACCGTTTTCGCCCGAGTTTTTTCCCTTTTACTGAACCGAGTGCTGAAATGGATATTACATGCTATTTATGCCATGGTAAAGGTTGTAAAGTTTGTAAACAAACAGGCTGGTTAGAAATATTGGGATGTGGAATGGTTGACCCTAATGTTTTTGGATTTGTCGATTATGATTCTGAAAAATATACGGGATATGCTTTCGGAATGGGAATCGAACGGACTGCCATGTTAAAATATGGAATTTCAGACATCAGGGTATTTTTTGAAAATGATATTAGATTCTTAAAACAGTTTTAATTCGGAGAATGTAAATTGAAAATTTCTTTGAACTGGTTAAAAGAATTTGTGAACCTTAAAAATGTTCCTTCTGAAGAAATTATTTCTAAGTTGAACATGTGTGGACTTGAAGTCGAAGATGAAGTTAATCAAATTGAAATTTATAAAGATTTCATAGTTGCTTTCGTTAAAGAAAAGAAAAAACATCCCAACGCAGATAAACTTTCATTATGCACCGTAGACACAGGCAAAGAATTATTGGATGTAATATGCGGCGCACCGAATGTGGATACCGGGCAGAAAGTAGTCTTTGCTCCTATCGGTACACTTATTCCAAAAGGAAATTTTAGAATTACTAAGGCAAAGATACGGGGTATTGAATCTTCCGGAATGATTTGCGCCGAAGATGAACTCGAATTGGGAGATGATCACAGCGGAATAATGATTCTTGATGATTCATTAACTCAGGGTACACCGATTACCGAAGCATTGAATTTGAATGATGTAATTTTGGAAATTGCCATTACTCCGAACCGCCCGGATGCACTTTCTCATATTGGAGTTGCAAGAGATTTAGCAGCCTTATTTAATATTGATTTGAAAATTCCAGATATAAAATTAGTCGAATCTCAAAAAAGTATTAGCGAATTTGCTTCAGTAGAAATTGAAGATGAAGTAAACTGTCCCAGGTATTCCGCAAAAGTTTTAAGAGGGGTAACAGTTAAAGAATCCCCGGAATGGCTGAAAAAGAAATTGACAAACATAGGGCTCCGTCCAATAAATAATATAGTTGATGTAACCAATTATATTATGTATGAAACCGGTCAGCCTCTTCACTCATTTGATCTTGATAAACTTCAAAGCAAAAAAATCGTTGTTAAAAGCACTAAAGCCGAAACAACTTTTCTAACACTCGATTCTAAAGAAAGACAATTGCCTGCAGGAACTTTACTGATTTGCGACGGTGAAAAACCGATTGCAATCGCAGGAGTTATGGGCGGTGAGAATTCCGAGATAAGTAATTCCACTAAAAATATTTTAATTGAAAGCGCCTATTTTAATACATCAAGCATTAGAAAAACTTCTAAGGCATTGGTTTTAAGCACAGACGCCTCTTATAGGTTTGAACGTGGTATCGATCCGGCAGGAACTCTTTATTCAGCAGAGCGGGCATCACAATTAATGTCTGAGTTAACAGGAGGAGAAATTGCAAAAGGCTCAATAGATGTTTATCCAAAGAAAATCGAAAA
>JAKBMG010000032.1 GCA_021831685.1 Bacteroidota bacterium
CTAAAATAGTATCTGCTCCTTATGATTGTCGGGCTTGTACATGGGATTTCTCCTCCCTGTCGGTCGTCGAAATGACAATTTGAATTACGTCATTTGGAATGATTCACCGGATGTAATTCCCAGATTTTCGTGTCATTTCGAATGATCCGTATAAAGACGAAAAATTAAATTCCGGAGGGATGACACTATTATAGAGACGTTTCATCCGAAAATGAATGCTTTGAATTAGGGAAGCTAATCGGCTTACGGTTTCGTTTTCGGAAAAGAATATTATTTATTGCAGATTCGGATAAAAGATATTTTTGAGATAACAGATCAACCGCATCACCTAACGACAATTTATTTCTCAAATCTCTGTATTCATTCTTTACGATGAAATTGCGTACTGCAATTTCGTCAATCAATCCGAAGGATTGAAGTTTTATGAAATAAGAATTGGATAAAAAATTATCAATACTTCCCGGGAATCCGTCCCATTGCGATATAACATTCTTTGATTTTTTCATAATGTTTTTTAGTTGAAAAATATTCTACGAATTGAAATCCCACAACGATTGATACTTATGATTTGTTTGCCTTTGTTTGTCTGAAAGAGGAAAATTCATGCGAAATTAAATTTGGGGAGATGTGTCGCTCCTCCGGAGCTTTAATTTTTTTAATTTCATCTGTCTCTACTAATGTGTCACCGCTCTGCGGTTCTGTAACAATTATGAGAGGCTATTCGTGTTTTGCAATTTTGTTTCCAACTAATGAATTGCGGTTATCAAATTGTATTATCAGGGCAGTTCTAAAAACTATTTTTTATAAAAATTTAACGCAGAGAACCTGCCTACCGAGACTGTTGCACAACTCCAAAATGTCATTTCGACCCTGCCTACCGCATAGGCGTCAACTTAATATTTCCCCCAAACTCCCTAACTTTTGTAATCACTTGTACTTAACGTACTAAAAGTATTTATTTATCCTCTACGAGGATAGTTTATTTGTTGGATCAATTTGTTTCTACAATAATCAAACATCTACGATGTTTTTAGACCTCGTAGAGGTCAAATTATTGTAGAAAAGGTTTATTTTACATTGACAAATCCTCGTAGAGGATTAACAAATTCCCCTGTATTTGCGTTATTCTATTATAATATTATCCTCAATATTGTAATGTGACAGATTCTTAAGTTGACGCCTATGTGCCTACCGGCAGGCAGGTATTGAAGTTTTTAGAAGTTCCCATAATTCATTATTATAACAAAGCCCCGGAGGGGCGAAACATTAGTAGTAGATAAAATCACAAAAAACAGAAGAGCCACAGAGTGGCGACATATTAGCCGGAACTTTTTAATTTTTAATTTTTCCCAAAGGGAAAGATACCCGTGATATTTCGGTTTCGATCTTTTGGTTGATTTGGTCTTTGACTTGATCGAGCTTTTCCAAAAGTAATGTTGTGTTAACCTTATATTTCATTTCGTATTCAAGAATTGAAATCCGCTTCTCAATTGAGTTGTACGCAAAGGCAATTGAGATTATCAACGTAACGAGGTATAGAAAGAATTTTATCAATTCTATTGCGAGTTTTATTTTTTCTTCTTTAGCCATAATAGTGAATTAGGGAATGAATTGGAGTATTAAAATTATAATTAGGACTGTTGTAATTGCACCGAATAAAAGTGTGTTGTAAAGAGTTATGTTTGATTTTTCAAGTATTGTTTCTTTGATTTTTAATGTGTCAACTCGAAGCTGGTAAATGGTATCTATACGAATCAATTCTTTTGTGGTTAGGTTAAGAAAATATTCCATTGTAAGGGCTGCCTTATCGGCAGTTAAATTTCCATCTGGAGCCGGCTTGATTTTGATTGAAAGTTTGTAGGTGCTGTCTTCTTTGGTGTAGTTGTATGTTGAATCTTCGGCAGATGGCTTTAAGATAACTGCATTATGAAAAGTTTTTGTTTTTGTAGTAATGATCTCCCTCCCTTTTTTATAAAGCTGTTGTGTATTACCGGTTGAATATGTGGTATCGGTTTTTAATGTTTCTTTTTTAGTAGTGTACTTTATGAGGAAGATTATTCCTGCAAGAAGAATTAAAAATATGATTATATAAATAATTTTGTTACGCATGGTTTTACTTTCCTATGATAAATTGGAAACCGATGAATCGGTTTGGAAGGTTTGAATTTTTATTTGTTTCCCCATAGATAAATCTATGGGCTGCTTTTATTAATAATTCAGGATAGTAGAGCAATTCCAAATATGATGGTATGGGAGTGTAGCAAAACCTCGGAGGTTTAGGAAAACCTACGAGGTTTCTCTGGATGACCGATGAATCGGTTAAAGGGTTGTATTGGTTACTATTTTTCCCATAGATGAATCTATGGGCTGCTTTTATTAATAATTCAGGATAGTAGAGCAATTCGAAATATAATGGTAGTGGAGTGTTGTTAAACCTCGGAGGTTTAGGAAAACCTCCGAGGTTTCTCTGGATGACCGATGAATCGGTTAAAGGGTTGTATTGGTTATTATTTTTCCCATAGATAAATCTATGGGCTGCTTTTATTAATAACTCTGGATAGCCAAGCAATTCCAAATATGATGGTATGGGAGTGTAGCAAAACCTCGGAGGTTTAGGAAAACCTCCGAGGTTTCTCTGGATAACCGATGAATCGGTTAAAGGGTTGTATTGGTTATTATTTTTCCCATAGATGAATCTATGGGCTGCTTTAAATAATTTCCTTCCTGCAGAGCGGGATATCCCCGCTTGAATCGGGGCAAGCGCTTCGCTCAACATTTTGTTACCTCTATTCTGTTGAACCAACCAATAAATATTTTTTGTGAATGGTCGCGCTCCATTAGTTCGATATATCTTTTTGCTTGATAAAAATTGAGAAGATTGAAAATGAGCCTTTGTCCGTTTGCTGCAATACATTTGTTGAGTGCCGACAGCGTCTGATTGCCGATTGCTCCATCAACAACAATATCCGGATATAAACGGGAATTTCTGTTGAGAAGATTAATTGCCCTTTGAAGGAATTCAGATGCAACACTAACGCCAAGGTTAACGCTGCTTTCGAATAATTCAACTGCGATTGATTGTGTTGGAAGAAAATCTCCTTTTATTTTATTCCAAAATTCTATCCGGTAAAATTCCTTCACAAGTTGATTAAGTTGTTGATTGCTGGGTATATCGACAGCGCCGGAGTCAATGATTTTCCAGCCGGACCAAGACGGATGTTTTGTTCTTGATATTCCTTTGTATGTAAAGCCGCCTTTATCATTCAGATTGTTGCTGATAAAACCTTCGTAGGAAAAAGCTTTATTATAGGCAGAAAGAAAGTCGGTAGACAATGGGAAGTTGACAATAAGCATCAGTTACTCTCCTTGAATTTTTGAACTGCTTTTAATCCGAAGGCTGAAGTTATCAGCGTTAGCTTCTCCCATGTAAGAGTGTAGATTCCTTTTGAGTGAAATTCAAGCAGCCAATCAGCAATAAACCAAAGGACGATAATAAGCATTGCGATTCTTGCAGAACTTAGATTTCCTTTATCATCGGAAATGCACAGACTGATAGTCCGTGCCACGGAGGAAAATATTTTTAATAATGTTTGCATGGTTATTTTTTTTGAGAGTAAAGAAAAGGCAAAGAAGGGTTATTAGCACTGTAGAATTGAGAAAGTTGTTTCTGTCATTCCTGCCTGCCGGCAGGCAAGCCTTCGGGATTTTTTTTTCTTTCATAGCTGGTATTATTATATAAAAATATAATCCAAAACTATTCTTACTGTTTTATTCCGATTTTATCGATGTGATACCAATCAGATTTGCTTTGAGGAATTATAATTAGTTTTTAAAATAACTTCTGCGGACAAATCGATTTTTTTTAGTGTAATTATAAATTTAGGATAAGTTTATGAAACGCAGTCTTGGTCGACATGTATTCGGATTGGGAGCTATCGCTTTCGGAGTCATAACTTTGGTCGGGCACGACCTAAACAACTGGTATCAGCTCCCCGCGCTTGAAAATATTCTTCACGGCGAGATTTTAGCATATATTGTCGGTGTGATCGAACTCCTCGGAGGCATAGCAATTCAATGGCAGAGAACTGTGCGGCTCGGGGCAATAACACTTGGCGCTGTCTTTCTAATACTAGCGTTGCTCTGGGTGCCACTCATCGTTGAGAAGCCGCTAAGCTACGGTGGCTGGGGGAACTTTTTTTTGAAATTTTCTCTAGTTTCGGGTGCGCTGATGGTTTATGCATCGACCTCTGAGAGCAATTCAAAAAAAGCGGAAAGGATAGCCCAGATGGGATATATATTCTTCGGGATAAGTGTCATTTCATTTGCACTATACCAGCTCTTTTATATTTCTTATACAGCAAGCTTAGTTCCGAAGTGGATTCCGCCGGGTCAAATGTTTTGGGCAATCATAACCACGATAGCGTTTGCTCTTGCGGCAATCGCAATACTATCCGCACGTGCAGCACTTTTGGGATCCCAACTACTTACAGTGATGCTTATTCTTTTCGGGATGCTGGTATTTCTGCCGGGGTCTTTTGTCGATCCCCATAATTTGGCTAATTGGGGTGAAATTGTTGAGACATTATCGGTAGCAGGTGTGGCGTGGATTACCGCAGATTGTTTTTATAAGAAACGTTCCGCCACTTAATTATTTTCTACGGAGGAATAATATATTCTTCTGCTTTTATCAATTGGGGAACAAGCAGCTTTATAAAGAAGACAAATATAAAATATTTTACTTGAGCAAAGTGATTGCCCAAGATTTAAATCTTTCCAAGTGCTTCCAAAGTTGGTCTATGTCTTGTTTATCATAAACATCGCCGCTATATGAGACAGCATTTTTATGTTCAATTATGGCATTGAGGTGATTAAGAGATTTTTTTCTGTCATCATTTAAGGGGAATATTTCTTCCAACAATGTAATAACTTCATGGTGGTCTTCACCTTTGCTTTTAGCGCCAATATACCTTATTGTAAGGGCATCGGCATAGGCAATTGCGGCGTGTACTATAAGCACGCCGGCGGCGTTAAAATAGTCATGGTCCGAAGCTAATTTAGCGCCTTTGTAAAAATTCTCAGCGACTAATTTGTAATTGGCAGATTGAGAACGATCAACAGAGACTCGAATACTTTTTCTAACCATTTAAAATTATCTCCAGAGACTTACCATAAATGAGTATTGATTCTTTAACGATGTCCGGAACCGGCGGTTTGTTGTGTTTGGCTCTTAAAGTAAATTCCTTTTCAGTTAAAAAGAAAGGCGCCAAATTAACACCGTATTTTCGCTTATAATAAGACCGTTTTTGTGAAATTAAATCGTTCAATGGTTCTTTAGATCTAATTGAATTTATGATGAAGCATAAATCGAGATCGCTTTCAATTGTTTCTTCTTTACGTGCTACACTTCCGAAAAGGAAAATGCTTGTACAATATTTGCCGAATTTTTTTTTAATATCATTCATAATAAGATTTAATAATTTTTCTTCGAAAGAGAATAGGCTAAGCAATATTTCTTGTACAATAATGTGTTCTCTATTTAATGTAAAGAGATGATCTCTGCCGCCTCGCTGCCTTTTAACAATAGATAGATTTTCCAAATGCGTTAATATGCTTAGGCATGTCGGCGGACTTATACCGGCCAGTTTGGAAATTTCCCTACCGGATAAGCCGGTTTGCACTTTTGATATTTCACGCAAAACGGCTATGTTGGACGGGGATGAAAATATTTCGTTAAAGATATTATGAAGAATCATAAAAATTAATTGTTAAATAAATTTATCCCGAAAGATTTTGAGATAAATTTTCTTAATAAAAATAACTGAAGAAACGTTCAAAACTATTGTTAAGAAAATTTAACATATGTTAAATTTTCTTAACAAAGATAAAAGAAGTAAAGTGGAAGAGCAAGAAGAGTATTTGTTAATCCTCTACGAGGTCTAAAAACATCGTGGATGTTTGATTATTGTAGAAACAAATTAATCCAACAAATAAACTATCCTCGTAGAGGATAAATAAATACTTTTAG
>JAKBMG010000219.1 GCA_021831685.1 Bacteroidota bacterium
ATTATTCATTATTCTATTTTGTTTTAATCTGCTTCTTGCAACATGTTTTTGATTTGATAAAAAATCATTTGCTGTTCTATCTTATTACAAAAATCATCATAATAGCCATTGCCGCCGCACCAACATATAAATATGGCGAACTTAAAATACTGCCGGAGCTGGACCGGTTATGGTCGTGATTCATCTCTGATTGATTATCAATTGCATGCTCTATTTCGATCGGAGGTTTGAAAATTTCCGTGCCTATTCTCTCAATCGAAAATATTAATCGGTAACTGCCTGCTGAACTGAAGCTCGGATTGAAAACAAAATAGCCGTTCTCATATTTCATATATTTTATTCTAAGAGTTGAACTATTTGCAGAGCTGTCTTTATCTGCCGCATCTGCCAATATTTCAAGATAAACTTCAGCATCTGGTTGCAAAGTACCAGTAGTTTTATTGTAGATTTTTACTCTGCAAGCATCCGAATTACTCATAATCATGGTGGGGAACTCTGTTATTATTTTGTATTGGCTTGTGCTGTATTCTTTAATAATTACGTTGCTCATGTTATGCTCTTCCATATCCATTCCATGGTTACCACCGCCGTGCATCATTCCCATTCCGGCCATCATACAACCATTTAGATAAAATGAGGAGCCTGTTACAAGCGTTAATAAAATTAATGATTTGATAAATTTGTTTTTCATTTTCATACTCCAGTTAAATATCTGTTACATTTTCGAAAACAAGAGTAAACGTTGATCCTTTGCCTTTTTTGCTATCTACGTTTATCGAAATTTTATTTATTTCACAAAATCCTTTTACTAACGCAAGGCCTAAACCATTGCCTTCGAACTTTCTTGAGTAACCATGATCTTCTTGAGTAAAAGGGAGGAAAAGTTTGGAGAGAAAATCTTTAGAAATTCCAATGCCGGTATCAGTGATCGAAAAAATAATTTTTCGCGATTCATCTTTATTAAGTTTGATTTCTATATATCCTTGAAAAGTAAAATTTATGGCGTTATCAAGTAGATGTTTGAATATTTGTTCAATGCCGAATTTGTCAGCAGTCAGAAAATAATCTGCTTCACTAATCCTCAGTTTTATTTGCAAATCCTTTTTTCGTACAAAGCGTTCTAACTTTTTTACTTTTTGTATTAATATTTCTTTAAGCTCAACCTTAGTAAATGTCGGATGATAAGCCCCAATTTGAAGTTGTGACATATAAAGTATAGACTCGATTGTTCTAATCAGTCTATTACTGCCGATCTCCAATTCATCAAAATAGTTGCTCAAATTAGAATCAATTGGAATATTCAATTCTTCCTTTATCAACTGCGAATAATTTACTAGTACATTAATTGGTGTTCTTACCTCGTGCGACATCTGCGCCAAGAACTCTGTTTTTAACCGATCCGATAATTCAGCCTTTTCTTTTGCTTCTTCCAATTCAACTTGTATCTTTTTTCTTTCTTTTATTTCCAGCGTGAGCGGATGAAGGAAAAAGTAATATAAAATAGGAAATACGATCCCGGCCATTAAAACAGAATCAAGAAAATTCTCCCAATAGTAGGATCCGTTTGCAAAATGAGTATGTCTGGTTGATAACAAAAAGTGCGTTGCAAAAATTGATACAAGAATTATTGTAAAGTAGCTTAAAACTAAATTTTTTCTAATGATCTTGTGCATAAGCTTCTTGCTAAATTTAATGTGCCAGCACTCCGCCTAAAAAACCTGTAATTGAAATAGCTATTACTACGATTAAGCCGATCACCCATGAACGTTTCTTTGTTCGCTCAATTAGTGAAAACACAAACCAGATCAGAATCAAAATTGTAGATATTATCCCGATCAACCGATGTGTTTTAGCAAGCCATTCTCTGGGATCTCCGATAAATACTGTTATTTGTGAATTTCCTGTAAAGTAGGCAATTATTGCCGTAAAGAGTGAAATCCCCAAAAGAATTTTGATCGTTTGATAAGTGCAATGACTCTGCTTTTTTATATTCAATAACGAAAACAAGAATGCAGCAAATGCCAAAGCGATAGGGAAGTGAACCATTTTATTATGAAGATGTTCGAAAATTTCCTCCGATGGTTTCAATACAAACGGTTCTTCCTTTTCTGCCTCGACATGTTTTTCTTTGAGTGCTTTAACGGATTTTCCGTTAACGGCAATTGTATCTCCATTTGCTACTGTGAACGTGTCTATCATGGCGTGTTGATTTTTGTTATGCTCTTTTCCGCCATGAGCATAAACGCTTAGAGGCATTATCACAACAGACATAATTAAGATAACAATTATATTTTTCACACTTCTTCCTGCCGAAGTTGTATTATTAAATGATTTTTTGACCAAGATAAATCTCTCTTTATTTCGTTCGCTCGTTTTATTCCTCGATTCGGTAACCATATCCATTAACGCGCACAACCAAACTGTCAGACAAAAGCTTTTGGATATCCGGTGAGATCTTTTTAATTTATTTCTTCCAAGGTTGAGTAAGTTCTTTTCAAATTGTCTTTTTATTTTCATACCGATGTCTATCAATGTTTGCAGTTATTTCGATAACCACATTCATTTTATCAATAACATATTCAACTATTGATGACGTTTCTGTTCTAAAAAAATATTTCTTGGTTTTACCTCTTGAAGTCCTTCGGCAACGTTAGTCATGCTTTTGTTCATCATAAAAATTGCGCTGTGCCGTTTGTCAACTAGAAATGGATTTCTCTCTGCTTCAAGATTTGCCTTTATCAGGTTAACATCGCTGTTACTGCTTGCAATAAAAACAGCAAGATGTCGTTTATCTAACAGAAAAGGATTTGTCTTTGCTACAAGATTATCAGACTGCATTTTTACATTGTATGAATATATAAAAACAGCACCGTGCCTTTTCTCCACAAGAAACGGATTTCTTTCTTCATAGCAATTTTCTTTGGATTGTGAATAAATATGTGAAGGGGTTGATAAAACGGTTGCCGCAATAATTAAACCAAGTAACTTTTTCATGATTTTGCCCGTATTAAATTGTTGATTATATAGGGACAAAACTAATGCCATGATTTTCATCTGAAAATTGCGCAAAACCAAACCCGATTAGTTGGAGATGTCAAGAATTTTAAATGATTTTTAAGAATTTTAAGACAGGGAGAAAAAATAAAAGCATACTCATGAGTTAATTTTGAGTATGCTTAAAAAATAATTGCCATTTTAGAGTATAATTTTTTATTTGCCAGATAATGATTGCATCACAGACTTCAAAGTGTTGAATAATCTTGTTGCTTCGCTATAAAGTTCTTGATTTAAACTAACTGCTTTAAGCATTATTTCCATATTCATCGTAGAGATAATGGTTTTTTCGTTGTGTTCATAAATTGCCAACTTGCAAGGCATGAAGATTGAAAAATTCGGATAATCCGTAAGCATTAGCGATGCAGTTTTTGCTTGGCAAATTTCATAAATGAAAACTTTCCTTTTTATAGGAAAACCTTTGCTCTCAACTATTTCATGGTAGTTATAGGTTTTAAGTAAGGCGAATTTGTGATTATCGCATGCTTGTTGAACATTGTTAGCAATTATTTCAATTGGTTGATCGGATACTATTTGATAAGTAAACATATCAATCATTTTTGTGGGCGAAATAAATAACTCCATCATTTTTTGTAACATAATTATCCTTTAGAATGTTATTACTTTATTTGAATCAATTGTCCATGCAGTTAATTCTGCCATAGTACTGATTTGTGCTCCTTCAATCAAAGGAAGATTTTTAATTCCACGAGCATCTGCACAAGTTCCACAAATTTTAACTTGTCCGCCTTTTAGTAAAACAGATTTTAACATACGTTCTATGTTGTAGTATCCGTTTGGAGTATTTTGATTCGGCAAAGCACAAGTAGCGGCATCTGCCATTAAAAATATTCTTACTTCGTTCTCAGGAAAGTCTTTTTGAATTTGCATTGCAAGACGAAGCGCATTGTATGCTTTTTCCGTTCCATAAGGCGCTTCGTTTATGATGATAAGATATTTCATTTTTCTCCTTTTATTTAGTTGCCAATATTCCGTAATGATATGGCGGTAAAGAAATTTCTTTGTTTATTATTCCAAACTTTGCTTCTAACAACCAATCGGTGCATTGAAGAGAAGTTGGGCGGATATCCAAAGAAGGTCCGCGCGGAGTTATTGAAGAATGGATCCAGTGAATAACTCCAACTTTACTGCCGGGTTTAAGTATCCGGTGTGCTTCATTCAAAAGCGCAAGAGGATTTTCAGCGTGAAGTATATTGAAAAGCATTGCATAATCTATCGAGCTGTCTTTTAGTCCAGTTCCTTCATTCACAAAGTTGCGCTCGAGAACCTCAACATTCGACAAATTTTCTTTCACAACTCTATTTTTTAATCGCTGTATCATAACCGGGTCGATATCGAGAGCATAAAGACTGCCTTTAATAATTTTGGCAGCCGGAATCGTGAACGTTCCATAGCCGGAACCGAATTCTACCACATCATCAATTTTATTATCCAACTGCAATTGCGAAAAAATATATTGAGTATCGAAAAAGGATTCCCAATAATTTTCTTCAGGCATTCCACTTTCACGTATTTTCATAGATGTTCTTACTTAGAGTTTTACCGGGATTTTAAGTACAGAGGAACCAACTTTCAGTAATGATTGAAGAACGTTTTTTCTAAATCCGATTGGAGCTAACCACCATTTTTCAAACAAAACTTTACCCCAATGCCAAATCTTACCAAGACGCTTTAATTTAACATCAGGATGAGGTGAGCCATAGAAGTCTCCGTAAGCAAAACCGGCTAAATCTTCACCTACTTCAAGCATACAGAATCCATCACCGCAAAAGATTTCTTTCGATTCTTTATTTAGAATTCTTGAAGCAATAATTTCTGAAATTGTAAAAGCTTGTGAATGTGCAAACACCCCGGCTTTCGGAAGTTTCATCGGTTTATCGGGCTGCCATCTGCCGGGTATTGTAATTGAAGTTACATCACCGATTGCAAAAACATTATTATGTTTTGTTTCAAGTGTGTCTTTGTTTACGTGTATCCAGCCGGATTCATCAACAAGTCCGGATTTTATAACCACTTCAGGTGCTTTATGGGAAGGTATTAAAACTAACAAATCATACTTAACTGAACTGCCGGATTCGAATTCAATTTTTCTCTCGCTGTAATTAACGGTAGTTAACCTATTTTGAGGATGAAATCCGATCCCTTTTGAGATCATAATTTCTTTAACGGAATTCCCAAGCTCGGGACCAGCAACAGGCAACGGCTGAGGTTCCGGAGTATAAAGATTTACTGTTACCTTGTTTTGAAATTTTTGGCACTTCAGGAAATCTGCGATCAACATTGCGCCTTCATAAGGTGCGCCGGGACACTTATATGGAAGCGATGAAATAACAATCGAGACATTCCCGCCACCGAAGTTTTGCAATTCATCATTAAGTTTTCTAGCACCTTCATACGTGAAAAAGTTATGAACGCCGTATTGTTGCTTATCAAAATGCGTTTTATCCAGCTCGGCACCAAGAGCAATAACCAAGAAATTAAAATTTATTTTTGATTTCCCGGTTGAGATTGTTTTGCTTTCAACATCTACTTGTTTTACTTCTTCAAACAAAATATTAACGCGCTTATCAACAAGTTCCCGCAACGGTGAAGTGACCTGCCGTGGCGTTCTTTTATTAACCATCAGCCACAAATAAGATGCGGCAAACGAGTGGTCTTTATTTTTTTCGATCAAAACTATTTCATTTTCTCGGGGAATCAGTTTAGCAAGATGATTGGCGGTTACAATCCCTCCAACACCGCCACCGAGAATAACGATGGTAGTTCTATTCATAATGAATTTCCTTTCTAACTATTCTGTGAATTACATGTTTTAA
>JAKBMG010000129.1 GCA_021831685.1 Bacteroidota bacterium
TTACATTTGCTGAGAACGGCATTAAGAGCAGTACTAAAACTTGAACAACAAAAAGTAGCTTAAAAAATAACGGAGTCTCGACTTGTCCGGCTCAGACGGAATCTCAACTAAGTTTGACTTTATACCGAGATGGGGGCGGATGGATTAAATATTATAGATTCAATCATAACACAGTTGTGAATACGGGTCAGCGGGGTATGGATGTTGGCGAGGCTGTTGACGTTAAGATTACTAATAGTTTGTTCATAAATAACGGAGTGTTGGGAAGTACTCCTCTTGCAGAACCTCCGTTTAGAGTAGTAATTTTAGTTGATAGTTTGTTGACTCCTACAATAGATGGGGTGCCTGTAACACAAACAGTACTTATAAGCAATCTTAATATCTATACCGATCCAGCAATTGATGCAGCACAAGGCGATTCTGCAACTGTGATTCCGAATTTCAATGCAACTGCTCAAGCTTTTATTGATGCTGCCGGAACCGGTAATACTATAATTAGTGAAGCGATTCAATTTGCAATTGGACCTGCAGTTCCTACAGATGTGGTAACAACATTTTATGCAAATCCAAACAATACGCCGCCCTACGATGATGGAGGAAAACCGTTAGGTGTTATGCCTTTCTATTTTAAATATTCTACAACAGCCAAGTCTTATACTGCTGGTACCGCTGGGAAGCCGTTAGGCGCTATCATCTGGTTTGGGATGTATAACGATGTAAAAAGAGAAACATCAACTATTCCACAAAACTTTGAACTTTATGCTAACTATCCTAATCCTTTTAATCCTACAACAAACATAAGGTATTCAATTCCGGAGCAAAGTCATGTATCGCTGACCATCTACAATTTACTAGGGCAGAAGGTTGCTATGTTAGTTGATCAAATTCAACAAAGTGGAACTTACACAGCAAACTGGAATGGAACAAATGATGGCGGCATGGCAGTTACGAGCGGTCTTTATTTATATAGATTGAATGCTGGTAGTTTTGTTGCAACAAAGAAGATGCTTTTAATAAAATAGCACCATTAAAATCTTCATGTGTGCCTCCACATGAAATGCAAAGAAGCACTCTTTCATAGATTCTCATATATCAAGAGGGGAGAGTGCTTTTATTTTTATAATAATAGAAACGAGAATAAAACTGTCAAAAAGCCTGATTGCCATTTGCTCATGTTTAGATTGTGTTACAACCGCTCTGTTGTTGAGGCAATCCGATGAATTTATTTCAAATAACTTTAAAATAAATAATGCTTTAAGAGGAAAGTAAAATGAAAATAAAGTACGGTCAACCGTTTTTTTATTTTTTGTTATTAACGGTTGTCTTGTTTAGCCCTTTAGGAAACACTGTATATGGGCAGTTAACAGATCCTATCGTGCTTATGCATATTGATTTATCGAGATTTGCAAATGCTAACGATTTTAAGCAACCGAATAACCAATGGGGCGATTTAAATAACGACGGGACATATACTGATTTTATTCGTTATTCAAATTCTAAACGCATGCAAGCATTCGTATACAGTGGTGGTACCAGTGTTACATTACTGTGGGATTATGCGGCACCTGTTCAGCTTCCCGATCCGCCAACAGATTACCAATACAAGTATGTTATTTGGGACATTGATAATGACGGGCAGACAGAAGTGATTGGTCCCTTTGCTTCTTCCTCTGGGTATATTGACAATGATGGTAAAGATGAGCTTATAGGAACTTGGGTATTTGATGACAACGGAACAAAACTATGGAGAGTTACACCACCAGAATGGGAAACTTATGATTATTTTTATGATCATCTTGACAGGGCATTCGTTGGTGAAATAGACCCTAATAGACCGGGAAAAGAAATTTTAGTTAGCCATGAGTTTTATCGTGCTAAATTGTATAATACTTCCGGAAATTTATATTGGCAAAGTATCGGTGGAAGTGATTCAAAGATTATTGCGATCAGTGAATTAAGTTCTGCTTATGCTGGCACCGATCTTTGTATATGGGATAATGATTACCATGGAAAGACACATTTGTTTGATATTAACGGCAACGATGTAAAAACTGTATCGAGAGTGTTAGATGGTTATCAGATGGATTACGATGGGGATCGTTCAAAAGATGAAATTTTTTCACCAAATGATCAAGGGATGATATACGATCCGTTTAGTAATTCGAGAATCTTTGTGAATACTTTGCTTCAATGGAACACGCCGTCAATAAGCGCCAAAATTTATGCAAATAGTCTTGATGTTTTAGGGGATTATCGGGAAGAAATAGTTGCAATGGACGAAGATGAAATGATAATTCTTGGTTGTCCCGGCACAGCACCTGGTAATTACCCTTCTCCTTGGGTCGATAATGAATACAGACTTATGATTGCAAATAAACAGGATGATATCCATCCGGAAAAGATGTTTTTCAATTGGCAGAAAAGCTGGGGCGGCGGAACAGTACCAAATGCACCAACTAATTTAACGGCAGCAGCTGTTTCCAGCAGCCAGATTAATCTTGCATGGACAGATAATTCTTCAGATGAAACAGGCTTCAAAATAGAACGTTCAAACGATGGTACTAATTTTACTCAGATTGATGTCGTAGGTGCAAACGTAAGCACTTACTCAAATACCGGTCTGGCAGCTTCAACAACATATTACTATCGTGTTTGCGCATATAACTCTTCTGGTAACTCAGGATACACCAGCGTGGCTAACGCTACAACTCAGTCCAGTGGCGGTCCCGTAGATAATACAGCAACAAATGATCTTGCTGCGGCGGGAACAATCACAGGAAGTTATATTAATACTCAAGTTAATGATAATAGCTATGAATCAATTCGGGAAATACTGAGTGGTGGAAAACCTGCAAACCGATATAGTTATCTTGAACATAAATGGACAATCAATGTATCGGGGGGAACTTCAGTAACATTCTATTTAAAAGCATATAAGACGGCAAATGCGGACAGAGATGATTTCATTTTTGCTTATTCAACAGATAATATTAACTATTCCAATATGTTGGCAGTAACAAAAACAAGCGATGATGGTTTGTATCAAACCTATAGTCTTCCCAACACTTTGAGCGGTACGGTTTACATTCGTGTAGTTGATACGGACAGAACTGCAGGAAAAACTTCGCTGGATAATATCTATATTGACCATATGTTTATCAGATCGGATAGTGGATTACCAAAACATGCAGGTTCGGCTAATGTCCCCCGTCAATTCGAATTACTGCCAAACTATCCTAACCCATTTAATCCTGTAACTCATATTCAATATATTCTTCCGGTTCAATCGTCTGTGAAATTATCTATTTACAACTCGTTGGGACAAGAGGTAAGAACTTTGGTCGATGATCTGCAACATGCAGGAATATATTCAATTGTTTGGGATGGGTGTGATCAATCAGGGCAAAAATTATCAAGCGGAATTTATTTTTATAGTTTAAGAACGTCAGGTTTTGTTGCCGTTAAAAAAATGATAATGCTTAAGTAGTATCGAAAGACCTTATGAGGAGCTGTGAAAAAACGACATTCGAAAATTTAATGAACTAATTAGGACTTCAAGTGGCTGACAATATTAATTTTGTAAACAACGTCCCCTTGTACGAACAAGTTGAAAAGGATATCAGGAGAAAAATAAAAGAAGGTATCTTAAAACCAGGAGACCAAGTTGGTTCACATAGTGAACTAAGCGAACATTATAACGTTAGCATCATCACAATCAAACGTGCGCTTTCTAACTTGATAAATGATGGTTTTTTGTTCACTCGTGTCGGATTAGGAACTTATGTCTGTGAGTTTAAGGAACAAAAACTGAATCTTACAAGGCACAAATCAGTTGGACTGGTGCTAAGAGATCTTCGTCATCAGTATTTTTCTTTAATAGTTAGCAGTATTGAAGAACGAGCTTACGAACTTGGTTTCAATGTATTACTATCCAGCTCCTCAAATAAAATTGAAAGAGAAGAAAGTCAAATAGAACATTTCAGGAAATTAGGAGTTGATGGTTTAATAATTGCATCCCTTGCTTTGAATTATAGAGCAACAGATTATATCAAAAAACTTCATCAAGAAAACTTTCCATATATCATGGTGTCTTACATTCACGAACCGGAATATTGGTATGTTGGTTCCGACCATGAATACGGCGGATACATTGCAACCGAGCACCTAATCAAACTTGGTTATAAAAACATCGGGTATATGCATGTTGAGAAAGATAATCTTTTGAGTGAGATAAGAAAGAATGGATATTATAGGGCATTGACAGAATATGATCGATCTTATGACTCCAAACTTATCTATACATCTGAAATTCCGGATATAGAATTTGGTACTGATAGATTTAAGCTGGGATACCAATTCGGGAAAGAATTTAAGAAGCTTGAGAAAAAACCAGACGCTCTGTTATTCTATAGTGACTTGACCGCTTTAGGTTTTGAGCAAGCAGCGAGCGAAGAAGGCATAAACATACCAGATGATGTTGCAATTATTGGCTATGACGACATCTTCCTTTCTCAATTCGCTTCAATTCCGTTAACCACTGTACATCAACCGACAGATAAAATAGGTAGAATGGCGGTTGATATTATTCAAAAAAGAATTGAAGCAGGAGATGTAGGAAATAGAACGATCTTTAGACCAACACTAATTGTTAGGGATTCCTGTGGTTTCAAGAAAAGAGAGAGGATTAATTTTACAGAAGGGGCAACAAAAAATATTTAATAATAATTTTCATTCAGACAATTCTTGTAAGGCACACTATGCTGTATCCAGTTCATAACAATTTTAGATCTATCCTGGATTTATCGGGTTTTTGGAAATTTAAAGCCGACCCTCTGAAAATAGGTGAGAAGAAAAAGTGGTACAAAGGTTTAAAGACCGAAATTGAAATAGCTGTTCCAGGCAGTTGGAACGAACAATTAGCTGAAGAAGGTTTGTCGGATTTTATAGGGACTGCGTGGTATTCAAGGAAATGTTTTATTCCTAAAGATTTTCAGTTAAGAAAAATCTGGCTTAGAGTTGGTTCGGCTGATTACTACTCCAAGGTGTGGGTAAACGGTAAATACGTTGGTGAAAATCATTTGGGATTCCTTCCATATGAATTTGAAATTACAGAATTTATTTCGTTAGGCGTTGAATCCGAAATAATAATTTTAGTGAATAACGAATTAAACCACGAAACAGTTCCACAAGGAATTACCCCAACTCAATTCTTAGAAGAGAATAGATTGAGAGAAGAGACCAACCCCCCCTCTCGTTTTGATTTCTATCCTTTTGGAGGAATTCACCGTCCCGTTCAGATAATTGCAACTCCGCATCAATACATTAGCAAAATAAAGGTGGATACCAGAATACTTGGGGCTAAGAAAGGACGAGTAAAAGCTGAGATTGAAGTTGCAGGAGTTCAAGATGCTAAAGTGGCTGTCTCTATTGGTAACGGCAAAGAGCTTATTTCCGATCAATCGAAGGTAGTAGATAACCTTGCGCGTTGTGGTCTAACAATTAATTCATAAATAGCAGAACATCGTGGACAGTTACTAGTAGAGTGGAAATAGCAAGAGATCGTGGACAAATCCCGCCCGGGCGGGATTCACGATGTTTAGTTAATAATTTTTCGCACAACA
>JAKBMG010000199.1 GCA_021831685.1 Bacteroidota bacterium
CGATCTATCTTTAACCTGCAAATAAACTAAGCTAATATCTTTGGCTAAGGAAATGTTTGCAGACTTAACATAGTAAGCTAAATTTTGGTAATTAGTATAGGTATACCGGTAGTTGTGATATTCGATTATACTTAACCCTAAGCTGCCGTTATTAATAAATACCGCATAAATCGAAGCAAAATCACCATTGTTCCTTTTTATTTTGAGATCCGAAATTGGTCCTAATGAATAAAGCGTTGTTCTTTCGACAGTGTTATTTTGAAAATTTATTCTCAAAACCTCTATTAATTTTTTCCCCCTATCGAAGCAATAGAAAGTTTTAATCTTCGAATCGGTATTATCAATTATAATTTGATCGTGATTTTCAAAAAGAGGGTATGAATAAAACCACGCCGGCTTTCCCGAATTGTTTCTTATAAGTAAATCCAATGAATGAGTCAGGCTGTCGATGAAACATAAATCGATAATTCCATTATTGCCATGGTCAAAGAATGTAATTGCCCCCGGTTTTGGGCTTACTGTCAAACTTACATTTTCCGAAAACGAAGTCAAATTTGTTATTGAATAAATATCTCCTTCATCGCTAATGGCTTCAATTCCATTAATAAATTTACTGTAGTATGGAATTATGTCCTTTAACCCTTTTTTGCGTATATAAATTATTTCGGGATAAAATTCCTCATCACCTTTGCCAAATAAAATTGAAAGAGTTGCGTTTTCATAATTTATATATGCGATATCAATCTTACCGTCTTGATTAAAATCGCCTGTTATTATTTTATCCGGAAAATAGTCGGTCTTTATTATATGGATATTACTATAAGATGACGTGTAGTCACCGTACATAATTACGATTGATTTACCTTTTGCAAACATTAGGTCCTGATAGTGATCGAGGTTCAAATCAATAGACTGGAGAAGATGAATTTTTTCATTCATCTTAAATGATCGGACTTCCTTAAAATTATTATTACCGTTATTATAAAGGAAAACCAGCGAATTATTCATTGTGTTAAAGGCAGCAATATCACTTTGACCGGAATTGCTTAGATCAGCGAAGACTGCATTTGAAAAGCTTTTGCCGCCAACTATTTTTTTATTTATTATTCCTTTGGAAGCAAGATACAAAATTGATAAACCGTTAAATGCCGGACCAGAAATTAAAAGTTCATCTTTGCCATTTCCGTTAATGTCAACGGCGCTAATATTTTCCGGATAAGAATTGAATTTTACTTCACGAGATAATATTGCTCTACCTGAGCTAGTAAAAGAATATATTCCGACTTTCCTATTTTCTCTACTTGTAAATGCATATCTCTTTACAGGACTATTTATATCATTTATGTTTTGAATGTTAGTTATCTCTAAAGGAATTTTAGAAATAATCGGTTTCCCAAAATTCCCATTAACTTTCCCGGCAAGAGAAACAATTTTTTTAATCCCTGGGTTAAAAAGAATTAAATCTGTATAATAATCATTATTAAAATTAATAGTAAATAGAGAATTGAAATCTGTAGGAATTTTGCAATTGCTATATTTACAAAATCCATTTATCGGCACTTGGGGGAAAATTTTTATGGAAAAGAAAAAGAGAAAAACAAAAAAGTAGAGACTATATACTTCTGTTTTTAAGTCTTGCTTCTCTTCTTTGAAGCGCTTCTTCATAACGTCTTTTTTCATCTTCGGTTTCAGGGATTGCCTGAATTGCTTTAACCGGTTTGCCATCATTATCAACACTAACAAAAGTTAAATAAGCTGAATTGGTATGAATTCGCGTCCCTTCTCTATATGATTCGGAAAATACTTTTACTCCAACTTCCATCGAAGTGTTAAAAACTCTATTTATTGACGCAACTAAAGTTACAGCATCTCCAAGATTTATTGAGTGATGAAAATCTAATCTATCTACTGAAGCCGTAACGCAGATAAATTGGGAATGTTTTATTGCGCATAAAGCCGCACAAATATCTATCCAATGCATTAACTGCCCACCTAACAATTTACCAAGTTGGTTTGTATTGTTAGGCAATACTAGCTCAGTCATTGTAATAATCGATTGGTTTATCGTTTTTGATTGGTTTTTCATTTAGATGCGGAAATTTTATTTTGCAACGAAGCTTTAATTTTCTCAACTTCTTTTATATTCTTATCATTCGGATATCTTTCAATAAAATTAGAAATTTCAGTTGAGGCTTCGTCGTTGTGTTTTCTTTCAATTAACAATTTAATCTTGGCGTAAAGTGCCATGGGAGCATATTTGGTGTCATGATATGTATCAAGGACTAAATCATAATACTTCAATGCCGCAGTATAATATTCCATTCTTTCATATATGTAAGCGGTATGATATTCTTTGTGAGCAAGCTTTTCGTTCATCGCTGCAATTTTTTTCTCCGCTTCGGCTACTTTCGAATTGGTAGGAAAGAAATCAATAAATGCTTGAAACTCTTCAATTGCTTTTTTAGTATATTTTTGATCGAGAGCATAATTCGGTGAAAGCAAGTAATAGGAATCAGCAAGCATATATTGGGCATCAGAAACGAAATGGCTTGAAGGCATATTTTTAATCAATTTACTAAATTCATAAGCGGCTAAAATATATTCTCCGCGTTTAAACCTTGTTTGTCCCAAATAAAATTGCGCACTATCTACAACAGCATTGCCTGGAAACTGAAGAACAATTCCCTGAAATTCTTTTACTGCCTGTTCATAATCATGGTCATTATACAACTTCATTGCATAATCAAGTCTTTCGCTTGGCGTCATATTAGCAGTATTAAAAGTTGTGGCACAACCCCACAGTATTAGTCCAAAAGCTAAAACAATTAAAGAATATTTCATATTTTCTTGTTGATTTTCAAAAATTAAAACACAATTATAAAGAATTTATTTTCGGCTTCAAAGGTAAATTTCATTACTTGCTTCGAATTGTAAAAAATAAAATTACTGCTAACGCAGTCGCACCGACAGCGACTACCGGCTCCCAAAAGCTTGAGATAAATGGTTCGGCCGGAATTTCAGATTCGGTAAACGGGTAAGAAATATTTTGCAAGTTCTTCAACTGATCGTAATTTACTGTATCAATATAGACATATTGAATTTTTTTTACGAGCGTAGATTTTCCGATAATTGAATAACTTCCCGACAAATTAAAATATCGCGGAACGTAAAAACTTCCCAAAAGATTTTTTCTAAACATATCCTTGTAAGAAACGTCAGCTTTTTCAATCGTAATGTTTACAGCATTTGAACTGGAGTCATGCAGATCATTATTTGAAATATTAATTCTTTTGTTTTTAAAATCTTCAATCACTTTATTTGTAAAGACCGAATATGCAGTTCCAAGAGTTAGATCCAGCTTTATGAATTTACTTCCGGCAGGTAAATTACGGATAATGTCAGTTGAAGCCGAATCTATAAGGTTATAAAAAATTGTAAGATTATCTTTGGATTGGCATTCGCTCAAAAAAACATTTCCCGAAAAGAAAAAGAGCAAAAGGAAAATTGAAGAAAAAAGCTTCCTTTCTACCGGAAATATTAATAAGCCTCTAAGCATAGATTCCACGAAGCTTTAAAGTTTGCGCTACCTTTTCTATTGCAATAATATAAGCTCCGATTCTTAAGGATACATCATATTTTGCCGCTGATTTATAAACATTAACGAAGGCTTCGTGCATCATTCTATCAAGCCTTCGGTTAACACGGTCAAGCGTCCAAAAATATCCCATTCTATCTTGAACCCATTCAAAGTATGATACGGTAACTCCACCGGCGTTTGTTAAAATATCGGGAATAACTAAAATTCCCTTTGTCTGAAGAATAGGGTCAGCCTTTGCCGTTGTAGGTCCGTTCGCTCCTTCAGCTATAATTTTACATTTTAATTTCTTGGCATTTTTAGAAGTAATCTGATCTTCTTTAGCGGCAGGTATAAGAATGTCACATTGTAATTCTAAAAGTTCTTCATTAGAAATTACTTCCGCATTTTGATAATCGATCAAGGTTTTATGCCGTTCGACATGTTCAATTAATTCAGCAATGTTAAACCCATTTGAATTGAAAATTGCACCATTAATATCGCTTAAGGCAACAACCTTAACTCCTTTTTCATATAATGCGTGAGCAGTAATCGAACCTACATTTCCGAAACCTTGAATGGCAGCTACAGCGTTTTCCGGTTTAATACCAATTTTAGAAAGTGCACCAAGAGCAACCGTCATTACTCCTCTGCCTGTCGCTTCTTTTCTTCCAAGCGAGCCGCCGATAAGAGTGGGTTTACCAGTAACCACAGCAGTTTCAGTTTTTTTGGAGTGCATGCTATAGGTATCCATTATCCAAGCCATGGTTTGTTCATTGGTATTCATATCAGGGGCAGGAATGTCTCTGTCAGGACCAAATACATCAAGCATATTAGAAGTAAATCGACGGGTTAGTCTTTCTAGTTCATTTTGACTCATTAACGAAGGGTCGCATTTTATTCCCCCCTTGGCGCCCCCGAAGGGGATATTAACAATTGCACATTTCCAGGTCATCCATGCAGCAAGAGCCTTCATTTCGTCAAGCGTAACATCGGGTGCATAACGTATACCTCCTTTAGAAGGACCCAGTATATCATTATGGATTACACGGTAACCTTCAAAAACTTCTAATTTACCGTCGTCCATTACAATCGGCACAGAAGTAATTACTTGTTTTGTAGGAGCTTTAAGATAATTGTATATCCCTTGATCCAAACCGATAATTTTTGCAGCAATTTCAAATCTTTCCATCATCGATTCGAACGGATTTTCTTTATCCAATATTGGAGCCGGTTCTTTGTAATGATTCATGGAAGAATTCATACGGGGTGTGTCCTTAAAAATTGATAATAATATTTGCAGTAAATCTAAACAAAATCTGCAAATCAATTCAATATTATTTTATTGATAAATTTAGCCTCTTACATGAGCCATTTCTTCAAGTCGCTTTATTCTTTCTTCAATCGGAGGGTGAGTCGAGAAAAGTTTTTTTATACCCACTCCTTTTAAAGGATTAACAATAAACATATGCGCGGTAGCCGGACCGGCATTATTAAGCGGTTTTAATTGATTTACTGCCGATATTTTTTTTAATGCAGACGCTAAAGCAAGCGGCTTATGAGAAATACGTGCGCCGTCAGCATCTGCAGAATATTCTCTAGAGCGTGAAATTGCAAGTTGGAGCAAGGTTGCAGCAATAGGAGCAAGTATAAGTAAAAATAGCGAAGCAATACCGTTATCATCGTCTCTGCTGCTTCCTCTTCCGCCAAACATCATTGCCCAACCGGCCATTTGAGCGATAAAAGTTATTGTTCCCACAATCGTAGCTGCAATGGTGCCAATTAAAATATCTCGGTGCTTAACATGTGCAAGCTCATGACCAAGAACACCTGAAAGTTCTTCCCTGGTTAATGTATTGACAATCCCCGTTGTTGCAGCAACAGCAGCATGTTCCGGGCTTCTGCCGGTTGCAAATGCGTTGGGTGTTTGATCTTCTATTAAGTATACTCTCGGCATTGGCAAATTTGCGCTATGGGAAAGCTCCTGAACAACTGAGTATAAATCCGGGGCAGTGTTATAATCCACCTCTTTAGCACGATACATTGACAAAACAACTTTATCTGAAAACCAATATGATCCAAAATTCATAGCAAGTGAAAAGAAAAAGGCTATCGTCATTCCACTTCTTCCGCCGACAAGGTAGCCAACGAAAAGGAACAGAATCATCATTATTGACATTAAGAAAACTGTTTTAAGCGTATTCATTTTTTCTCCGTAAAAATTCTTTATCAAAATTAAATAAAGAACAAAGTCTAAGCAAGGTTACTAATATTATACTGCAGATGGTAAAATAAAAATCAGTAACTTGCGGAGGGGCATTCTCAATTTCCATTCTTAATTTTCTCCAACTCTTCCCACCTCGTAAATAGATAGTTTATTCGATCTTTTGCAGCTTCAAGCTGCCTGTTGAGTTCATCAATTCGGGCGGCATATTTTTCGTAAAAATCAGGAGAAGAAAATATTGCCTCTATTTTTTCAACTTCTGACTCTTTTACCAGAATTTCATCCTCGATGGTTTCGAGTTCTTTTACTTCTTTCCATGTGAGTTTTTTAACTTTTAATTTTATACGAGTATCATCCTTTTTAATTTTTTGTACAACCGGCTTTTCTTCTTTCTTTCGTGCATTTCTTTTTTCTATATAATAATCATAATCGCCTTCGCTAAAATATAGTTCGCCGTTATCTTCAAACGCAAGAATTCCATTACAAACACGGTTTAAAAAATACCGGTCATGGCTTACTACAACTACACATCCTTCAAAAGCAATCAAGGCTTCCTCAAGAATGCGCAAAGTCGGAAGATCAAGATCGTTTGTAGGTTCATCAAGTAGAAGAAAGTTACCACCGCTTTTAAGAATACTTGCAAGCGTTAGTCTGCTTTTCTCACCCCCAGAGAGCCGCCCAATCTGTGTATTGATTCTATCATCCGTAAAAAGGAATCTTCTTAAGTATGTCCAAACACTTATGTCTTGCTTACCAAACCTAATAATTTCGTTTCCCTCGCCGATTGCTTGAAAAACCGTATCATTTTCATTTAATAATAACCGGTGCTGGTCTATATAATTAAATTCTGTTTTTTCTCCTATTTCAATTTTCCCCGCTGAAGGCGATAACTCACCAAGAATTATTTTTAATAGAGTGGTTTTACCAACTCCGTTGCGACCAACAATGCCAAGTTTTCTACCGGGTTCAAATGCAAAGTTAAAATCTTTAAATAAAGTTTTACCGCCAATTTTTATTTCTACATTAGTTAATTCGGCAACCTTCTTACCCAATTTTTCCGGAGTGGGGATAATAAGTTCAACATCAAGTTCCTCTTCATTCTTTTTTTGAGAAGAGACTTCGTAAAAATTATCAAGACGACTTTTTGCTTTAGTTCTTCTTGCCCGTGGACCACGTCTTACCCATTCAAGTTCACGTCTTAAAAAATTTTGGCGTTTCCCTTCTTCTACTTCCTTAACAGCAAGTCTCTCAGATTTATTGACTAGATAATCAGTATAATTTCCTTGATGAGAATAGAAAACTCCGGAAGCAAGCTCAACAATTCTGTTTGCAATTCTATCAAGGAAGTACCGGTCGTGAGTTACAAAAATGCAAGTGCCGTTATAAGAAGAAAGAAAATTTTCGATCCATTCTATTGAATTTGTATCGAGATGGTTTGTCGGTTCATCGAGTATAAGCAAATCGGGCTGTGCTATAAGCGCACGACATAAAGCTACACGCCTCTTTTCACCTCCGGATAAATTTGTGATTTCTTTTTCCGCTTGGGGAGCATTTAATGACCGTATAAGAAGATCAATTCTTTTATCAAGATTCCAGCCGTCAATGCGACGAATTTTTTCTTCAAGAACAATTTTATGCGGCGAGTCGAATGAAGTATTTACATATTGATCCAACAAGCTCGAGATACTACTAGCCCCGTCTAAAATATTTTGATAAACATTTTTGGAATCGTCTAAAGAAAATTCCTGTGATAGAAAACCAGTAACAAGCTCTTTCTTTTTAGCAATTTCGCCGGAATCTGGTTTTAATAGACCGGAGATAATTTTGAGAAAAGTAGATTTACCTGCGCCGTTTTTACCCACTAGACCAATTCGATCTCCTTCATGAACGCTAAGAGAAGCTTTGTCAAGAATCATTTGATCGCCAAAGTGAATTTGAATTTCTAAAGCGGTCAAAATTACAGGATTAATATTGTTTGCCATAAAACGAGTATTTGTTAAGTTAAAGGTTAAATTCGAATCTGATATAAATTATTGTTACAAATATAATTCATTACAAACGGCAATCCTTATTGGTGCAGTATGAATGAATTTCTTATTCCCTTTTTTAATATAGGGCAACTCTAATTACTCCTCAGCTAAATCAAGTGGAATGCTATGAAATTTTAACCTTTCAATTTTACTAAAATTCTATCATTCCTATTTTTTTAGACTCTAATTATTTTTGAAATTGTCTGCATAATCATATGGGCTAATACACTTGTTACTCGTTACTTTTCACTCATTCCCTCCTTTGCCATTTTTGTCACACCTTAGTCTTTTCCCCCTGTTTTTTACCTAAATTTTCTCCATGTCTACTAGGCTTCTGCCAAGCCTATAACAAGCCTATAAATCTTACCTAAATATTACAGAAAAAATAGTGTGACAAAAATGACACACTCTTCTTCACATAACCAACATCTTGAACAGATTTTTCATTGCAGTGCACTAAAAGCAGCGTTCAATAAAAATGAGGGATAAATTTTGACTTTTAGAAAGCTATTTGGTATGTTTTCTCAACCTGTGGTATCAAAAAATATAGTTTTTAGGGAAATCCTTATATACTTTTTGATTTTTCTTCCCTTTCCCCTTGCCTTTATTTCATAATATAATTAAATAAGTGACGAAAATTTTGGAATTTTATGAAGAAGACAATTCTTTTCGTTTGCACTTTCTTTTTGTTATCAATCGGCAGCTCGTTCGGCCAGAATACCTATGATTTTTTAAAATTAGATATGAGCGCGCGAGCCGCTTCGCTTGGAGGCAGTTATGTAACAAACGGAGACGACCCCAATGTAATTTTTTATAATCCTGCGGGTCTTGAAATGATAACTGGAACTCCGGTTTCATTTTCCTTTGTAAAACATGTGCTTGATATAAATCTTGCCAGCCTTGCTTATTCGACGGATCTAAAAAATGTAGGGAGAGTCGGAGCTGCAATAGAATATATAAATTACGGCACATTTACTCAAGCAGATCAGTTTGGGAATAAAACCGGTACTTTTGGAGCCGGCGAAGTTGCGGCTTTATTTGGCTATTCAAACCAACTTGATCAAAATTTTTACTACGGCACTAATCTCAAACTTATCTATTCAAAAATTGCCGACAGATCATCGAGCGCCATTGCGATTGATTTGGGACTGCATTATTCGCTCAAATCGCAGTTAATGGATTTTGGGTTTGCCGTTATGAATTTGGGAACTGAAATGTCTTCTTATTATTCGACAAAGGAAGCTCTACCGCTTGACATTGTTTTCGGAGTTGCAAAAAAAATGGAACATCTTCCGCTAAGATTATCATTAGACTTTCATAATTTGAATGATAACAGCGCAGGCTTCGGTTCAAAGCTGAAAGCATTTGCTTTTGGAGCTGAATTTACTTTAAGCCAGGTCCTTCGTTTACGTTTTGGGTATGATAATCAAAGAAGAAATGATTTGACAATCGGTTCATTTGCCGGCTTGGCTGGCTTTAATGTCGGGCTTGGATTAGTAATAGCAAAATATAATTTTGATTATGGATTTTCTTCCCTCGGTTTGATGGGAGCAATTCACCGAATTACAATTTCTACAGCTTTGTAATAATCTTATTTAGAGCCAGGCACGAAAAGCCTTTTACAAGATCTATACAATAAAAATTTTTAGAATCAGTTTTCCTCATACCTTAGTTTTTATACGGACTCTTCAAATAATTTTCTGCTAATGCGCGAGAATTATTATAATCTTTAAGATGCAAAGTTCTCTTATAATACTCAATAGCCTTTTCTCTTTTACTCTGTAAATCATAAATCATTCCGAGATAGAGGTAAGAATTACTTAGGAATCCCGATGTTTCTTTAACGTCTATTTGTTTAGATAAATTTGCGCACTCCTTAAAATAAATTATAGCAGAATCAAGCTGACTCAAATTTTTATACTGATAGGCAATGTAGTATGTTGATTCACGCCTGACGCTTGGATAATTGTAACCGGTATAATTCTTATCTGCTTTCTCTAACACATCAGAAAAAATTTTTGAAGCGTTATAATAATCACCTCGTTTGGCTGCTATGCGCCCACTCCATCTTTCAAACAAAGGATTATCAGGAAAATCTTTGGTTAGCATATTTGCAAAGTAATCTGCTTTGAACGGATTATTTTCAAAATAAAAATACAACGTCATCAAAAAATAACGAGCTTCATATTTTGCATATTTTCCATTGAGTGCAACATTTGTTAGTTCGTCAATCCCTTTTTGTTTATTGCCCGGGGGGAAAAAGATCATCAACGGTTTCATTAGCGGATATTGTTCCGGAATAACTGCAGCATAATAATTATAGATACCGAACCCTAACTGCACATCAATATTTTTCGGATCAAGCTTAGCCGCATGTTCAACAATGGGGAGAGCATCCCTACCATCATCAGCTGCTTTAAGCCAGCTTTCGCGAAATGCCCGTAGACGTCCCCTAAAACCAATAGCGCCTCCTTTGAAAAATAAGGCATTCACATCATTTGGTGTTTTTTTTAAGATTTGATCGCACTGAAAAATAACATCTTCAAGTTTTTGATAGAAAACGTCGTCGTAAGATTCGTTATCCGGGTCTAAAAGAATTTTCCACCAATCAACCATGGCAAGGAAAAATCTACCTTGTGGTTTACCCGGGTAATCAGCTATCAATCCTCTGAATGTTTTTTCAGCTTCCGGAAATTTAATATCATAAATCTGCTTGATCCCGGCAGATACCGTTGAATCGAAAATGGAGTTTTGCGGTAAAATAGACGGAACAATTAAGAGAATGATTATTACAATAAGTTTTTTCAAATAATACCTAGAACAAAAATATGATTAAAGCTTAAAAAAAATTAAAGCTAATAACTTTGAGCTAACATTCCGCTTAATCTTGGGCTAATTTTTCAAGAAGATAACTTAATATTTTATCTGATGCCACCCGGACTTGACCCATCGAATCTCTTTCACGAATAGTAACAGTTTGATCGCTTAATGTTTCTGTGTCAATAGTAATGCAAAACGGTGTACCGGCTTCATCCTGGCGGCGATATCTTCTTCCGACAGCGCCTTTATCGTCGTAAAAAACTTTAATATTTTTTCTCAAATCTGCTTCTATTTTTTTTGAAACATCCGGCATGCCATCTTTGTTTACCAATGGAAAAATTGCCGCTTTAATCGGAGCTAACTTTGGATGAAATTTAAGTACTGATCTAAGTTCGCCGTTAACTTCTTCCTCGTAATATGCATCTGTTAAAAATGCCATAAAAGATCTGCTCGCACCGGCTGATGTCTCAATAATAAAAGGAGTATACTTCTCTTTAGATTCCTCATCAAAATATTTTAAAGATTTGCCTGAAAATTCTTCATGGCGACTTAAGTCAAAATTAGTCCTGTTGTGAATTCCTTCAATTTCTCCCCAACCGAATGGAAACAAGTATTCTATGTCAGTAGCTTCTTTAGCATAGTGTGCAAGTTTTTCTTTCGGATGGTCATGATAACGCAGTTTATCTTTTGTCATACCAAGCGAATAAAACCACTCGAGTCGTTCGTGTTTCCAGTAGTCGTACCATTTTTTATCATCAGTTGGTTTGACAAAAAATTGCATTTCCATCTGTTCAAACTCGCGTGTTCTGAAAAGAAAATTTTTTGTGTTTATCTCGTTACGAAATGCTTTACCGATCTGAGCAATGCCGAACGGAATTTTTTGACGTGATGAATTTTGAACATTCAAAAAATTAACAAATATTCCTTGTGCAGTTTCAGGACGTAGATATACTACTGCGCCACTGTCTTCTACAGGACCGACAAAAGTTTTGAACATTAAATTAAATTTCCTTGCTTCAGTAAATGTTCCTTTATTACCGCATTGCGGGCAGTTTATTTCCACACGGAGTAGCTTACTTAACCCGTCATTCTCTAAAATATTATTAAAAGTTTCATTCAATTCTTGCTCTGAAAAATTTCGGACATCACTATGTGAAAGATTGAAAAGAAGATTAGTCTTTGAAACATTATCCAAAAACGATTCGATTATTTTTCTCTTTTTCTTTTCTGCAATTAAATCTGAAAGCGTATCAAGTCGATAGCGCGACTTGCACTGCTTACAGTCTATCATTGGGTCGGTAAAATTCTCAACGTGACCTGAAGCTTCCCAAACGCGCGGGTGCATAAGAATTGATGCATCTATCCCCTCCACGTTTTCACGGTAAGTCATAAACTTCCACCAATCTTCCTTAATATTCTTTAGGAGCTCAACGCCGAGCGGTCCATAATCCCAGCAACCGTTTAAGCCTCCATAAATTTCACTTGATTGGAAAACGAATCCTCTTCTCTTTGATAGAGACACAATTTTTTCTATCAAATCATTCTGGTTATTCTTCTGCTTTTCGATTTTAAAATCCTCCGGATTATCTTTCAAAAATAGAATTTAAATATAATAAAAATGATAATGCATTTTATCGGAAAGGAATAGGATTTTAGGTCAGATTTTAGAGGATATACTTTTTAATTCTTTTAACAAAAACTCATAAATCCGGGTTTGTGCATCGGATAGTTTATCGTCACTTTGTTCAATGAGACTTAAAAGAGATAAGGATTGAGAAATATAATTCAACGCTTCAACATTAATCTTTGTCGCATGGTTTTTTTTCTTAAGAGCATTTAGATGTTCCTTAATGATTTGTAATTCGCCCCGTTCAACGGGACCCGACAAAGATTTTGCGGCACCGAATTTCTTTAAGTTAGATACTGTGGAAGATATAATAGGGATCATTATTTTGCGGAAATCAGTCCCTTGTATTTTTGCATTTTCAAAAAGCTTTTGGGAGCTGAAATAATTCCCAATCAGAAAATTTGAAGCAAAAACTGCTGCCAAATGATAAAATATTTTATTTCTACTTTTTAATTTGAAGGCAATTAAGTCGAGTTCTTCTGCGAGTGATAGTAGAATTTCTTCAGCTCGATGGCTTTTAGTTTCAATAGCTACATAAATTTTAGACAAGCTTACAATTTTTTTAGAAGGGAATGTTTGCATGATATGGAAAGATGCGGTCATTGCTTTTTTCTTATCTAACGCAGTTAAAACCTTAGCTGTATGCGCACCGGAAAGCTGAATGAAAATAGATTTTGGAAAGTTAAATTTTATTCCTGAAAGTTTCCTGGACATTAATTTTAATTGGCTATCCGGTACGCATAGAAAAAAGACATTGCAACTCGCCGGTAAATCTTGAAGGTTATCGGAATAAAGGTTTATATTAAATTTATTTGCTAATATTTTTGCCGAAGAAATGCTTTTACTTACAACAATTGATATTATATATCCGGAATTAACTAAAGAATTAGTTAATGAGAAGGCAATTTTCCCCGCTCCAATTATAGCTATATTGAATTTTATCTCAGACAACTAATCACCATAAATTACTGCGGAGAGATACCCAACAACCTGACTATCATCGCCAGAAGTGTCTCCTGAGTCACTTCTATTAAGAATAAGCGATTTATTCTTACCGGAAAAAGCAGCTGCCTTCATCATTGCAACAATCGGTCCGCCGCCGCAAGCTTCACAATATCTATTCTCAAGATCTAGTTGCAATCCGTCAATATCAAAATCTCTGATTCTTTTTTCAACAATCGAATCGAGCAGGTTAGCTTCGTCTTTAGAATAGTAATGTGAAAGATCAGAACTGGCTAAAATTATTGTTTCATCATCAATTACTTTTGAAAGTTGGTTAGCCAGGTCATCTATACTATTTTTTTTCTGATCACCCATTACAATTGGGACAATCTTGATGCCTGACAAAACCTTTTGCAGAAATGGAATTTGTACTTCGATTGCATGTTCTTCTTTATGCCCAACTGAACCAAAAAAAATGAAATTGCTTCCTTTAATTAATCGAAGAGCAATTTCTTTATTTATTTCCACAATACCGAGCGGAGTTTCAAACGCATCGCCATCATAAATCGAAATACCATCAAAATATTGCCGGTGGCTTGGTGCAATGATAATAACGTTTTTTATTTTTTTATCCTTCAAGGTATTGAAAGCAAATGCGGCTGTTTTTCCTGAATAAATGTATCCGGCATGAGGTGAAATTATCCCGGTTACCGAAGTAAGAATTTGAGCTGGCTGAGAAACTGATAAGAGTATATCTAACTCATGGTTAAGTTTTTTGGGATCAGACGAATAAAATGTCCCAGCAACAGCCGGTTGCCTAATTTTGCTCATGGGTCCTTTTCCGCTTTCCTTCTTCCGAAAAAACTGTTGCCGTGAAAGTTTTTATATCAAGAAAATCCGTCTCCCATGCATATGGTTCAATACCTGCTTTTTCGCAAAGTGCAGTTAAAAATTGTTGAATGTTGTAATTGTTTTCTTTTGCAACTTGAGGAAGTAGCAGAGCGCGATTAAATTTTGTATCGAGCACCAAGCCATGCTTGCCGATTTCAATTTGCTGGTAGCTTGAAATTGGAGTAAGCAGTGATAGAATCGATATTTCGATATTTACGCGCGAAAATTCTTCTTCACTTAGCGGATAGAATCGGGGATCGTTTGTAGAAGCTTGCTTTGCTGCCTCACAGACGGTATCAAACAAAGTCATATTAGAGTTTATATATCCGATGCATCCTCTAAGCTTATTATTGACAGTTAATGTTACAAATGCTCCTGGACCAACTTGCCCAAGCTCTGGAAAATAATTGTAATCAACAACCGGGGTTGTTTTTTCTCCGAATAAAGATTGGATTGAATCCCGGGCGGCTAAAATTAAAATGCCTTTTTCTTCCTCAGTCAGTTCCATAAATCCCTCAGTGTTATTTTTAGATTATTCTTTTAATGAGCAAACGAGAAGTTTTTCTTTCTCAATCAACAGAAAAATTAGCTCGTCTTTGACAAAAAAGGAATCCGGAACAAATGCGTTGACGCGAGCATTTAAAGTTACTTCAAAAATAGTCTTTTTAGAAAGAATATCAATAGCCGCAAATTTATTTTCTAAACTGTTCCCATCGGTTGGTTTATGATAGCTTAACATTAGCAGGTTTTCTAAATTTACAAATTCTATTTTGCCTGTGATAAAATTGCTCTCATAAAATTCTTCTAAAAGAATTTTAGTTGAATCATTAATGTCTGCTTTTGAATCAAAATATTCTGGGAAAAAATATCCTTCATAATTTTGACGGCTAATCGCCTCTTCACGCATTATATTCACAGAAAATGCATCTTCACCCAGTTCTTCAATCATTTCCCCGTTTCTATAATCAAGAGTATAGAATTTTCTTCCTTCAAACATTTGCCTGTAACCATACAATTTGTTTTCCAAAATAAACAGGAAGATAAATTCTTCGGTATTCCACAAGACTTTTTGCGTAATCGTATCGTATGCAATTATGCCTATGTGCCCCGGCATATCAGGCTTAAGATATTTGTGAAAAAAAATTATATCTTTATAAATAGTTTCAATCCCAATCCAATACTTTTCATCAAGTTGAAGGTTACTGAATTTTTTTTTACCGGTATAGATATCAAGACAGTTAAAAAATGCTTCTTTTGTTTCAACGTTTCTATCTTCAATAATAATTTTGCCGGAATCTGTCGGAATCAATCTCCAGATTTGTCTTCTGTTTGAATATTCATATTCTTTTTTAATTTTCATTTTAAGTCAGACTAATTAATTTCTTCGAACTTTGCTGTAAAGTGACGAAGCATGGGAGCCTCATAAATTATCTTATAACCTTTTAGAGAATTTCTTTGCCTAAATACTTCTATAATAATTTCTAAAACATAATCGATGTGACTTTGTGTATAAACCCTTCTCGGAACTGCAAGGCGAACTAATTCCATCGGTGGCGGAATGAGCTTTCCTTTTTTATCATACTTTCCAAACATAACGCTGCCTATTTCTACCGATCTTATTCCTCCTTCAATATACAATGCAGCAACGATTGACTGCCCGGGAAATTCTTCTGGCGAAATATGAGGAAGGAATCTTTTCGCATCTAAATAAATTGCGTGCCCACCGGGCGGCTCAATTATCGGAACTCCTGCTGCCACTAATCTTTCACCAAGATATTCAATACTCCTAATTCTGTATTCAAGATAATGTTCGTCAAGAATTTCTTCCAAGCCTTGTGCAATAGCTTCCAAATCGCGCCCTGCAAGACCGCCATAAGTCGGAAAGCCTTCTGTAACGATCAAAAGATTTCTACACAGCATTGCCAGGTTGTCGTCGTTTAGAGCAAGAAAGCCGCCGATATTTACAAGCGCATCTTTCTTAGCGCTCATCGTAACACCGTCTGCATAAGAAAACATTTCTTGAGCGATTTCAAGAGCCGATTTATTTGAGTAGCCTGGCTCCCGTTTTTTTATAAAGTAAGCATTTTCTGCAAAGCGGCAGGCATCAAGAAAAAGAGGAATTCCATATTTACTGCAAATTTCTTTTGTCTCTTTTATGTTTTTCATTGATACCGGCTGCCCACCTCCGGAATTATTGGTAATTGTAATCATGCAGAAAGGAATATTTTCTTTCCCGGTTTGAATAATAAATTTTTCAAGTTTTTCAACATCCATGTTACCCTTAAAGTCGGCACGCACTTCCGGATGTTTGCCGGTTTCATTTAGCAGGTCAACTGCTTCAGCACCAGAGAATTCAATATTGGCGCGTGTTGTATCAAAGTGCGTATTGTTCGGAAAAAATTTCCCTTTTCCTCCGGTAATTGAAAAGAGTATTTTCTCAGCCGCACGGCCTTGATGAGTTGGGATAATAAATTTCATTCCTGTAATTTTCTTAACGGCTTCTTCAAACCTGTAAAAACTTTTTGAGCCTGCATATGATTCATCCCCGTCCATAATTCCAGCCCATTGTTTTGAACTCATCGCAGAAGTTCCGCTGTCGGTAAGCAAATCAATTAAAACATCATCTGCGCGAATTAGAAATGGGTTATAACCTGCCCGTTTTAGAATATCAATTCTTTCTTCCTTTGTTGTAAAGTGAATTGGTTCAACGGATTTTATCTTGAATGGTTCGATAATTGTTTTCATAAATTTATCTCAATTAATATTTTAAAATCCTTACCTTGTGAGTAAGACGGATAAAGTTTGAAAGTAAATTTCATCAAAAATTGAGACCAAAACAACATCCAATCATTAACAAACTTACCTTCTCTCTTTGCTAATTTAATACTTGGATAACAAAAGGAAATCTTAACTTAAGCAAGTAAAGTCATTCATTCCTAAGTGTATTTCTAAGAAAAGCTTCATTTCTCATCAAATTATTTTTATTGCTATTTGAGAAAAGTTTAAATAATTTCTCATAGTCAATTCTTTTTCTTTCAATAATTTAAAGGAAATAAGATATGGATAACTTTGAACAGAACGGTGATCAAACAACTCAGAATATTGAATCAAACGATGAAACCGAGTTATCGCACTCCGATAAAATGATTGGCATCTTTACAGAACCAGGGAAAACTTATGAAAATATTTCTAAATATCCGGTAAAGACAATCGACTGGTTTCTTCCCTTTGCACTTCTACTTGTTGTAGTTACTATAACACAGTTTCTACTTATGAGTAATAAGGAAATTCATTTCCAAATTGTTGACAAGCAGATGACAAAAATCCAACAGAACTTTAATAAGTTAGTCTCTGAAGGAAAAATAACTCAGGAGGAAGCTGACAAGCAGATTAGCACTATACAGGACAGAATGCAAAAATTTGGACCTTTGCAAATGATTTTAACTGTATTGGGTATTTTTATCGGCGGCTTTATAGTGTTTTTTATAATATGTGGAATTTATTATCTCTTTGCTAAGTTTTTATTGAAAGGCGATGGAAACTACAGCTCTGTATTAGTCGCAAGCGGCTTAACTTCTTACATTGTTATTGTTCAGGTTATTATCGCGGCTATTTTAGCTTTCGCATTTGGAAGGCTTTTCGGCGACACAAGCGTTGCAGCCTTTCTTGATTCAGATAAGGCAACTCTTGCCGGATTTATTTTTTCTAAGCTGGATGTCTTTTCAATTTGGGTTTATATTGTTTTAAGTATCGGTTTGGCTAAAATGTTTAAATCAAAAGGAACGGCTCCGTATTTTGCAGTTGTCTTCGGAATATGGATTATAGGTGGGCTTTTGCTTTTCCTACTCGCAAATGCGGTACCATTCTTTAGTATGTTCAGAGGTTAGTAAGTTTTAATAATAATATGAAGCCCACTGAAATGTGGGCTTCCTTTAAAATATGCTTTGCGGATCTATATCATAAATCAATTTTACATCTCTGTAACGAGATTTACGATTGAACTCGATATAAGAATTGACAACTGCCTTCCTCATTATTGCTCCTCCGGGATCGGTATCCTTAAAATTTCTAATTAAAATATGAAATCTAAAATTTCTTTTCAATTTCGTAATTATCGCTGTTGTCGGCTGGGAAATTGTTAGCCATTTTTTGTAGTTGATTAGTTCTTTATAAAAATCCATGATTGCTCCTTTAGCTTTCTCTTCACTAACATCTTTTGTTTCGATTAAGCAGAGTCTTGAAAAAGGCGGGTAGTTTGTTTTTTCTCGATCTACAATTTCTTTTTGATAAAATCCCGCGTAGTCATTCTGTAAAACTTTTTGAAGCGTAAAATAATTTTCATTTTGTGTCTGAATAATTACTTCTCCTTCGACTTTGCTTCTTCCGGCTCTACCGGCAACTTGTGTGAGAAGCTGGAATGTTCTTTCATCGGCACGAAAATCAGGCAGCCATAATGTTGTTTCGGCTGAAATTACCCCTACCAAAGTTAACCTTGGAAAGTCCAATCCTTTTGAAACCATTTGAGTGCCAACGAGTATGTCGATATTTCCCTTTCCGAATTCAAAAAGAATTTTACTTAAGGAAGATTTTTTTGAAATGGAGTCGGAGTCAACTCTTTTTATTACAGCGGAAGGAAAGTAAAAAGAAAGTTCATCTTCCACACGTTCAGTCCCCGTACCGAAATATTTAATTGAAAGCGAACCGCAATTTGTACAAGCGTTGGGAATTTTTTTTATAAGCCCGCAGTAATGGCACTCGATAATATTTTGATTGATATGATATACCATCGGAACGGAACAGTTATCACAAGTTTCTATTTCACCGCAATCTTCGCAGTAAATTTGAGTCGAAAAGCCTCTTCTATTTTGGAGGATAATTATTCCTTCCTTTTTCCTAAGCCGGTCTTCAATTTTATCCAAAAGAATATTAGAAAAGACATTTTCCATCTTTTTCTTCTTTCTCTCAATAGCAACATTAACGAGAGAAATTTTGGGAAGTTTGGCGTTATCAATTCTTTCTGGAAGCTCAAGTAATTTGTACTTATTGTTGAGCGCATTGTACATACTTTCTATCGATGGCGTAGCAGATCCTAGAATAACTGGGCATTTTGCAAACCTTGCGAGAATAATGGCGCTGTCACGTGCATTATATTTAGGTGCCGATTCAAATTGCTTGTAGCTTGCATCGTGCTCCTCATCCACGACAATAATTCCCAAGTTTTTTAGTGGGGCAAACAATGCAGATCGGGCACCGACTACAACTTTTGATTTTCCTTTTAGAATTTTACGCCATGAATCATATCTTTCCCCCAAGGACATCCGGCTGTGAATTACAGATACAGTATCGCCAAAATTATTATATAGCCTTGACGTTATTTGCGGAGTCAAGGAAATTTCCGGAACTAAAAGCAAAGCAGTTTTCTTTTGAGCCAAAGCTTTTTTTACAAGCTCAATATAAATCTGAGTTTTACCGCTGCCTGTTACACCGTGCAGAAGATAGGTTTGAAATCTCCCATCTGACAAATTTTGGGATACTTCATTTATGACTAACTCTTGCTGCCCACTTAAAACAAAATCAACAAGATTTTCTTTATATTCCTCAGAATACTTTCTTTCAATCTCCTTTTCTACAACTTTAATTAAATTCTTTTCAACCAAAGAATTTATTGAAGTCGGGGAAGCTTCTGCCTTTTTAAGTAATTCCGCCTGCGAAATTGATTTAGATTTCTTTGAAATTAATTCTAAAAGAATTTTTACCTGCTTCGGTGATCTTGATTCTAAAGCAGGGAGATGTGCGTAAACTTCACCAACAGACTTATTAAGTTCAACAAAAAGTGCAGTTTTAATTTTTACTTTTGCTTGCTCAATTTCATCAAGCACAGTAATTGCACCGTTCTTTTGAAGCGTATTGATAATAGAGTAAATATTTTTCTTTTTAACGTTTTTTTGAAGAAAGTTAAAGCTTAATTCGTCGCGTTCAGAAAGAATTTCCAAAATCTTTCCTTTTACACTTTCCTTTTTCTTCTCTTCCCGGAATAATTTTAAACAAAGATTTTTATCAGTGATAATCTTCTTTTTTGATTCAACGTCGGTGCCATATGGAACTGCTAATTTAAGGGCTTCGCCAAGTGACGATAAATAATAGTCAGACAACCATTGATAAAATTCTAAAGAGGTCTTTGAAAAGATTGGCTCGATATCAAGAACATCGGCTATAGATTTAATTTTCTCTAAATTCTCAGGCTTGCTGGTAATGTTAATGATAAAACCGGTAAGCGATCTTTTACCGAATGGTGCTAATACCCTCACTCCAATTTGGGTAGAACTTTCGAGTTCCTCCGGGACTGAATAAGTAAAAGCATTCCTGAATGGTAAAGGGAAAACAATTTCAACAAACATTTAATTCATTTATTTTTTATAGAACGGAGCCAGCGGTCTGTAAGGATTATTCTTAAAGGACTCACTGAACATTTCAAACTTTAATATTTTTATATTTTTGTCCCACAAAATTCTTTTGAATTCTTTTGACATAACTATTACTCCGTTTGTGGAAAGCACACTATCGTCAAGCGCAAGGTTCAGATAATGAAAACCGTCTTCATATCTGATATTTTCAACAGTGCTGATACTGTCAAACTTATATTCTCCTTGCCCGATAAGAATTCCGTCTTTAACAAAAAGTTTTCTGGAATAAATATCTTTTCCTTGTTTCTTCTGCTGATCGACAAACTCTTTACTCTTCAACATAAATTGGAAAAGGTTATCCTTATCTTTTTGAAAATCATCCTCTGTCTCAGATTCGGAGCGCATATCGTAAGCAGTAACTATAGCATAACCTTTTTCCGGAGTATCCAGATGGACTTCGTAGCTGATTTTATGAAAAACCAAGCAGCCGTTTAGCGTTAACAAAAACACGGTCGAAATAATCAAAGCCGGAACCAAAATAAATTTTTTCATTTTTCACCTTAGATATTTTCGTCAAAAAAGAGATGTTCAAAAGATTCTCTGTTTTTAATAACCTTAAAATTAAAGCCCTCAACTAAAATTTCCGGTGGACGTCTCCTGGCATTATAATTTGAAGCCATCGCCATTCCATACGCTCCCGCAGACATAACAGCTAAATAATCTCCGCGCTTACTATCTTGGATATTTCTATCCTTAGCAAGAAAATCACCGCTTTCGCAAACGGGGCCGACTACATCAGCGATAATATCTTTACTATTATTATTAATTTGTACCGGTTGAATATGGTGATAAGCGCCATAAATACTAGGTCTAATTAAGTCATTCATTGCGGCATCAACTATAATAAATTTTTTTTTATGATTTACTTTTGCATAAAGAACTTGTGCTACTAAAATACCGGCGTTAGCAGACAGGTATCTGCCGGGTTCAAGGAAAACCTTACAATCTAATTTTTTTAATATCGGAATAAGCGCTTCTGCAAATTCATGTGCGGAAAAAGTTTTTTCATTGTGATATTCAACTCCTATTCCTCCTCCTAAATCAAAATGCTTTAGATTTATTCCTTCCGATTTAAGCACAAAAAAAACTTTAGATAGCTTTTCAACTGCTGAGACAAAAGGTTCAACAGTAGTTATTTGAGAACCGATATGCATGTCAATTCCGGTATACTCAATATTTTTAAATCTATCTTTTTGTGTATAAAGTTTGATGGCAGAAGCTACATCAACTCCAAATTTATTTTCCGCTAAACCGGTAGAAATATATGGATGTGTTTTGGGGTCGACATCAGGGTTGACTCTTATCCCAACACGCGCTGTCATATTTAAAGAGAAAGCTATTTCATTTATTAAAATTAGTTCTTCTTCCGATTCCGCTTTTATCATAAGCAAATCATTTTCAATAGCTAATTTTATTTCGGCGGGAGTTTTTCCTACGCCTGAAAAAATAATTTTATCATTACTCACACCAACTTTTAATGCACGAAGTAATTCACCTTCAGAATTTACGTCTACACCGCTTCCCATGTCAGTAAATATTTTTATAACGCTCAGGTTAAAATTTGATTTAACTGCATAGAAAATTGTGTGGTCTATTTCCTTAAAAGCCGAATTTAACTCGTTAAACCTATCGATAAAATATTTTTTACTGTATATATACACAGGTGTGCCGGTCTCTTTAAGGATATTTTTTAAGGAAATATCTTCGCAGAATAATTCATTATTATTGTAAGTGAAATATTCTGAGTTAAAATAATTCATTTCGATCCGGAAATTTGTTTTGATTTTAATTTAAGCAAAGATAAGAAAAATTCTTTTGAATCTTAATGTTGCTGATAATATCATTTAAAAAATAGCATAAAAATTTTTGTGAAGATACCAAGCCAAAGCTTAAAATTAAAAAAGCGGGAGAGCAATTTATTTTAATTTGCTCTCCCGCTTCAATAAAAAACTAAATTTCAAATTCAATTAAAGATGAAATACCGCAACAGTTAAATAATTGGCTAATGCAGCAATTAAGAATAAACCGCCAACTATTATCAAGATCCAAACCAATACTTTAATCCAAGTGGAAGCAAGAAAACTTCGGAAGTTGTATATCTTAATCATCTAACTCCTTTATTTATAAACTAAGAAGCTTCAAGCCTTTTTTTGCGTCAGCATTAGTTGGGTCAATAGAAAGAACTGCACGATATTCCTTTGCAGCCTCAGCTTTGTTTCCGCTAAAAGCATAAGCCTGCGCAAGCCATAAATGATATTGTGCGCTATTTGGGGTATAGCTTAAAGCTGTTTTTAAACTTTCTATTGCATCCTTATATTTTTTCTTTACAAGATTGGTATAACCAAAAAATCCATTAGCTTCCGCAACTTCGCTTTTGAATTTGTCTTCATTGCCGGAAGTAATTTTTAAAATCTTTGTGTAAACATCGGCAGCAGCAGCATCGTTCCGCATATATTGGTCCGTTCTTGCCAGCCAAGTTAAAGCAGGCATGTAATCACTTTTAATGTTAATGGCTTGTTCTAATGCAGTCTTTGCGCTATCATAATTTTGCATTTGGAGATAGCAAAGAGATTTATTTACATAAGAACTTACCGAGGTTGAATCTGATTTTATTCTACGATCATAATAAACAATTGCTTGTTCATATTTCCCGGTGCTCAAATACATATTTGCTATTTCTTGATTTAATTCCGTAAGTGAAGAATCTTTTGCCAAAGCTTTGGTGAAATAAATGATTGCAACCGAATCTTGATTGGCATGTTGCAACTCACTTCCAACAGTAGAAAAATCGGTAGCAGAAAATAGTGAATCAGGAACAACGGCAAAAACCTTCAAAGCCTCCGAAAAGTTTTTGTTATAAGCTAAAGATAAGGCTTCAATTCTTTCCAACTTTACATCGTTTGGAAATGCATTTAATCCTTTTTGGGTAATTTCAATAGCCTGGGAAAAATTTTGCATTAGAAACAAAGATCTTGCTGCAAAAAAGTAGGCGTCATATTTCTTATTATCGAAGGTAAGATATTTTTCAAGATAAAATGAAGCATTAGGATATTGCTTTGCATAATAAAGCAATGTTCCCAGGTTGTAATAAGCTTGCGAATAGGTTGAATCAAGAGATATTACCTGAAGATATTTATTTGCAGCATCAGTATAACTTTTTTGTTTTTCAAATGCCTTGGCTAATTTAAATTTTATTATAGTGCTAAGTGAATCAAGCTTTTCCGCTTTTTGATAATCACTTATCGAAAGCTCTAAAACTCCCATTTTATTATAAGCATCGCCTAATGCTTCATAAACTTTAGGATTATTTTGATCGTTGGTAGATAAGTCAACCAAGATTTTTATTGCTATATCAGTCGAGTCATGATTAAGATAATCTTGAGCTATCGTTAAGGCTTTGCTATATTCCTTATTCCTAATAAATTTTGATGCCTCATCATATTTTTGCTGCGCAAAGGTAATGCTTGTTATGACTACAAAAAGTGTAACGAAGGTTATTGCTTTCATCTTTTAATCCATGTTATTGATTTTGATTAATTTTTACAGGAACAGCTGCGGGAGCCAAATTCTGACCGAGAGCAATTTTCTGCCCAATATAACTTGTCAAAAATGTAGTAAAGCCTGACGCAACACTTCTTCCCTTTTCATTTAAATAGATAAAAATGGTTTCCTTGAATGGATAATAATCTTTGTATACTAATCCAGGATGGGGTTCATAATAATTATCATCCAATTTGTTTTGATTAAACTCTCCAACTTTGAGAAATTTTATTTTTGAAGAATCCTGGACAGTATTAAAACTTAGCAATCCGATTTTATCAGAACTATTTTTTACAACCGCAAACACTGCGCTGTCGCTTGGGACTACTTCAACATTTTTAGGAATTTTTCCTTTTAAAATCTTTTCTGAAATATATTGATAGGTCCCTGTATTGGTTTGTGGTATTACAACTCTAATGTTGCTTGATTCTCCAGACAATATACTTTGTATTTCATCTATTCTTATATTCTGGATGCTACTATTCTTAGGTGCTATAACGGCAATTGCGTTATAACAAAACTTAAAAATATTCAGTCCAATTTTATTTTTGTTAACAAAATCCTGCTGTTTTTCGTTTAAGCCCATTGTGCTAACAAACATTTTATAATTGCCGTTTAATACTCCTGCTATTCCATCATAGGGGGTAACTTTTTTCAAATCAATCTTAGAGGTCTTATAAAGCGAATCAAAAACAACACTCTCTTGGTTAACAATAGGAAAAACAGCTTCATCAACAGCGGCAAGTAGGTAGCCTTTAGTCGGCGTTACTTTTGGTTCTTGGCAGCCGGCAAAAAATATGATAGTAAATAAAAATACTAAGACAATAGATAAGAGATTAACTTTCATTTCTGTTGTTATTCTTGAAATATGTAATGACAATTCTAAACGTACCGTAAAGGATAAAGACTACACCCAAAATAATTCGGAATTTTAACGGAAAACTTATTGGAATGAAATATCCTGCAAGAAAAGCCGCGCCAAGAATTATAAAAATTGTCGCCATTAAATATGCAAGATACTTCATCCAAAACATTTCTAACCCGGTTATTGATTAAGCTTGAACCTAAAAGGTACTACAACCCAAACCATTACAGGTGCTTTATGCTGAATTGCCGGAGTGAAAACAAATTTCATAGCGGCATTAACAGCTGGTTGATTAAATACTTCCGAGTCACTCTTAATAACAACGGCTTTTATAGGTTTGCCTTCTTTATTAACAAGGATTTTTACGAATACAGTTCCTTCGATGCCGGCTCTTTTTGCGAGATCTGGGTACTCAGGTTGTGCCGAAACTACAACTTCCGGTTGTTTTTCGACAGGCACGAACTCATTCATTCCCGGTACATCACTCGATGGAGCATCGACTTTTAAATCCTTTGTGATTTGTACATTACCGCCACCCGCGCCTTCTCCCACTGGAGAAGAAACCTGACTCATTTGCTGTTGCGTGGCTATTGTCTGCTCTTTAGGTGCTTCTGCATCCGGGACAGGGACAGGTGTACCAACAGTAGGTTTAGCAGCCGGTGCAGAAACCGCAAGTTGCTGTTGTGTTTGATTATTAAGAGATGGAGGAGGTCCGAGATCACTGTATTTTAATATTCTAACCGTATCGATATTACTTTCATCATCTTTGGAAATTGATTGGATGAAAATGTATGTGCCAATTAGAAAAACGTGAATAAGTACAGCGATTGTAAACCCGATGCTGAAATTTTTCGGATATAACTTCTTTAATTCGAAGGCACCGTATTCCGTCTTGTCTATGGCAATTGTGTTATTATTCATTTTTTACCTCGTTTTTAAGATGCCTTTAATAATGCTTTTGTATCTGTATCAGTCATAGGTGCAATTGAAAAACGCTGCAAGTTAGCCAGATTTAGTTGGTCAATTAAGTCAACCATCATGTGATACTTGCTTTTTCTATCGAACTTTAACAGAATAACAAGTTTAGGATTTCCTTTTGCTTCCTTATCGAAAAAGGTTTTCAATCCGCTGAAGTCGATAGATTGAGGCTTGTCTGTAGCTGCTGCATAATAAACTTTATTGTTAGCATCTACATAAACTGTCAATAAGTTTGACTGCGCGATTTCTATTTTTGTCTTAGCGTCCGGAGGTAAGTTTATCTCCAGAGTCTGTTGTTTAAGTAAGACGGTAGTAAGCATGAAGAACGTCAATAAGAGAAAAGCAACGTCAACCATTGGTGTCATATCTACCCTAACACCGGCTCTTTTTTTCTTGCCTTTCTTAGTGTGACCTTTTGACTTTCCTTCTCTTCCACCGCCAGCGTCAACTCCACTCATTTTTAATTTCCTCTATAATTAAATTATTTCTTATCTACAATTGAATTTGTGATCATGGCAAATCTTGTAATGTTTGTCTTTTGTAAAGTGCCCATTACATCTTCAATAGTTCCATAATCTGCATCTATATCACCTTTTATAACAGTTCTAAGTCTAGGGTCGCTTATACGGGCTTGAACAAGAAGGTCTGCAAGATTTTCAACTTTTACCTGAACCATCCTCTTAAGTTTGGCTTCTTGACCAAATAATCTTGCCATCAATGCTGGAGCATCGACGCCCATATAAATATTCCCGGCTTTGTCAACATATATGGTCATAACATCTGCATCGGGAAGTTTAAAAGCGGAATGCGATGATGGCACTTCAATTTTAACCTGTTGGGCAGGTGAAAACTGCGTAGTAAGCATGAAGAACGTTAACAATAGAAATGCAACGTCAACCATAGGAGTCATATCAATTTTTACAGCTATACGTCCTTTTTTAATTTTTGGCATAGTTAAGCCTCTTTATTTCGATTTTAGAATTTGAATAACATTATAGCTTGCTTCATCAACCATATAAGTAAAATTATCTACTTTATTAACAAAGAAGTTATATGCAACAATTCCAAGGATCGCAGTTATAAGCCCACCGGCTGTATTAATTAGTGCTTCTGAAATACCCGTTGCAAGTTGAATAGCATCCGGAGTACCGGCATGTGCCATTGCAGCAAAAGCTCTAATCATACCGATAACTGTTCCCAAAAGACCAACCATTGTTGCAATTGAAGCTATTGTTGAAAGTGTAATAAGATTTTTTTCTAATAGTGGGGTTTCAAGCATAGATGCTTCTTCAACGGCTCTTTGAACTTCGACTAATTGTTTTTCAGCATCAACTGATTTGCCTTTGCCGGTAAGCTCTTTATATCTTAAAAGAGAGGCTTTAATAACATTTGCTACAGAACCTCTTTGTTTATCACAGCTTTCAATAGCTGCATCGTAGTCTCCACTTTCTAATTGAGCAATAACATCTTTAAAAAAGTTAGGTACTGCTCTTTTTCCACCAGCTTTTTTTAATGTAAGTATTCTTTCAAAAATAATTGCAACATCCATAAGTGAAAGCATAATTAATAAAACGACGAGTGGACCGCCGGTATAAATTGTGCCTAATAAGTTACCGCCTGAGTTCGTACGTCCAACGCCGTCAACAAAGTTGGCAGGATTTCCGAATACAAAATTATAAATTGCTAAAGCAATTAAGAATGCAGCAATAGTTAGGACAGTGATAAAAACAGATTGTTTCATGGGTGATAGTTCTCCATAATTTGTTTAATGTATGTTAATTATTTAACTATTATTGTTTCACAAAAGTTATGCCGAGATGTTTGCTCATTTATCAAAGAAATTTCCTTTGAATTGTGCCTATTTTAACGCAGTTAACATTTTGTGTGTAATCAACTTGGTGAAAATATATTAATTTTTTTTCAAAAAGAAATGATTTTTTTTAACTCTTTATTTTTGACTTCGTTATAGTTCTTTCAAATTGAAATGGATTTCATTCAATTACTTTCAATTTGAAATAGAATATTGATTCAAATTTTATATTCTTTTCTTTTCCTCCAAAGAGTTGTAAGCGAGATTCCGAGAATTCTTGCCGCGTCTTTGGGATTGTTAAATTTCTTCAACATTTCAATTATATAATTTTTTTCTACTTCGGCTAGGCTGGGGATAAGTAAGCCAAATTCTTTATTATTGCCATGAAAAATTTCAGAGGGTAGGTTTTCCACTTTAATTACTCTATCCTTTGCCAAAACTATTGAACGATTAATAACGTTCTCAAGCTCTCTTATATTGCCAGGCCATGAATATTCGTTTAATAATTTCATTACATCTGCAGACATTGAAATCTCGCTATCGGGAGAATACTTTTTCAGAAAGTGCTCTACTAACAACGGAATATCCTCTTTCCTTTCTCTTAAAGGCGGTAATTTTATTCTAATTCCACTTAACCGGTAATAAAAATCTTCCCTTAAATCGCCGCTTTTTATATCATCATCTATATTTCTGTTAGTTGCGCTTATAATTCTAACATTTACTTTTCTTGTAATGCTTTCACCGACTCTTTCAAACTCCATACTTTGGAGAAACCGCAAAAGCTTAACTTGCATTGCCTTAGGAACTTCGCCTACTTCGTCTAGGAAAACGCTTCCTTGATCTGCCATTTCAAATCTGCCGATTCTATCTTTGGAAGCTCCGGTATACGATCCTTTAATATGTCCGAATACTTCGCTTTCGAAAAGATTCTCAGGCATTGCTGCACAATTTATTGTAATAAAAGCGTTTGCTTCTCTTTTGCTGTTTTGATGAATAAATCTTGCAAGAATCTCTTTTCCTGTGCCGCTTTCACCTTCAATTAAAACTGGGATATCACTATCGGAAATATCTTTGCTTAATTTTAAAATTTCGCGCATCTGATAATTATTGGAAATGATTTCGCCGGTTCCAATAGATTCTTCTATCTGCGCTCTTAAACCTTGTACTTCTTTTAAGAGCATGTGATGTTCAAAAACTTTTTCGGAAAGATGAACAAATTCTTTGTGCGTGAAAGGTTTTGTTATATAATCGTACGCTCCCCCTTTGATTGCTTCGACGGCTGTTTCAATTGATCCGTGAGCGGTCATTAAAACAACTGTTGTGTCTGGTGAAATGGTTTTTAATTGCGAAAGAACCTGTAGCCCGTCAATCGGTTCCATTTTCAAATCTATAAAAGCAATATCAAAATAAATTTCCTGCGCTCTTTTTAATGCTTCTACCGGACTGCTGAAAATTTCGGGTAAAAAATTTTGCGAGCTTAAAGATAATTCTATCACCTTTAAAATATTTATCTCATCGTCAACAACTAAAACTTTGCTTCTATTCATTCCTTTGAACCGGTAAAATTATTTCAAACTTACTGCCCACGCCGGGCTCACTGTAAACATTTATCGAGCCTTTGTGAAGCTCGATTATTTCCTTTGCAATCGTTAATCCTAAGCCAACACTGCCGGGACGGCTTCCGCTTACCTGAACAAACTTATCAAAAATTTTATCAATATATTCCGGGCTTATTCCGGTACCTGTATCAGAAATCGTAATTATAACGTTACCATTTTTAGCCGAAGCATTTACATTTATATCGCCGCCCTTATCTGTAAACTTTATTGAGTTGCCGATAAAATTTCCGATTGCTCTTATTAAATAATCATAGTCTGCTAAAATTGGCGGCAGCATTTCATCCGTAGAATAGTTAAGCGAAATTTTCTTTTCTTTACATTGAAGTGAAAATGATTTGATGCATTCTTCAATTAAAGGATTTACCTTAAGCGCTTCAAAATTAAGCTGGATTCCTCCGGATTCAATGCGAGACAATTCTAAAATCTCCTTTACCAAACGATTAAGCCGGTCGTAATCCTCCTTCATGGAAAAAATAAGTTCCTTTTGCTTTATGGAAAGTTCCCCTACAACACCGTCTTCAAGAATTCCTATCGCCATTCCCATAGAAGTTAAAGGTGTTTTAAGCTCGTGAGAAACCTTTGCAACAAATTCCGACTTCAGTCTATCAAGCTCTTCATATTTTGTGATATCGCTAAAGACAATCAAAGCAGCGTTTATATCACTCTCCGGTAGTATAATCGAAGAATATCTTATTTTATAAAATCTTACTCTTCCATTCGTATCAATAATTCTTAAAACATTTTCATCTTCATCTGAATTTATTGATGAGGCGGAAGTTACATATTTCTTTATATCCTTATAAATTTTTTCGTCTTTAATAACTTCATTTAAAAATACTTTTTCGGATTTCAAATTTCCAAAATCTTCTTTGAAAGCTTTATTTGCTAGGAGGATTTCCATACTGCTGTTAACCATTAATACCGGATCGTTAATGCTTTCGATAATAACATCTGATTTTCTTTTTTCATAAAGAATTTTATTGATGTTCAGCTCTTCATATTTCTTTAGTTTGCCGACCATGCTGTTGAACTCATCGGCTAAAATTCCAATCTCATCCGAATCATCTGTCTGAATTTCCTGATCAAAATTACCGGCGGCAACGTATTTTACGGATCTAGTAAGGTCACTTACAGGCTTAACAATAAAATTGGAAAACTTTGTGCTAAATACCAGGCTAATCACTGTTCCAAGTATTGCTAGAAACAACATTGTAAAAGCTGCAATCCTAGTAATTGATTGAACTCTTTCATCTGCACGGCTAATAAAATTGTGGTTGGTCTCAAAAATATGGTAGCATTTCGACTTGATGTTTGAAATTAAATTTATCGCTTGGACGTATTGATTTTTTTCTGATGGATTGGAATAAATGAAAGAATTGTTTACAACAGAACTTATTTCAGAAAGAAAAACCCTGTATTGATCGTTTAAGCTGTCCAAAAAAGTAATTTGATCCGGAGTATTAGCTGCTTCTCTTGCTTTTTCGAACCAGAAAAAAAAATCCTGTTTGGCAAATTGAAAAAGCTTTTCACCGCGGGCGGGATTTTCCTTATCTATAATCATAAACAAGGCGTTTGTCTGATCGTCTAAAGACCTCACCATATTATCAGCAGCAACTATGCTGGAATAATTTTGAACGATAATTGATCTAAACGATTCGTTAAGCCTGTTAAAATTATACAGACTCCAGAACATAACACCGATCATGATTAAAATAACGACGATATAGCCGGTGAGAATTTTCGCCTTTAAGGTTGTAAAAAGAGTTCTAAACATTTTTATTTCAAATTATATCTGTAATAAATAATCAAAAGTTGAAATAAAAACAAAGCAGAAATAGTTATAATTTTTTAAAATTAAAGATTGGAAGAGATTTCTGATTAAACCAACTTTAAATAATCTTGAATTTCTTTTATCTCTTTACCTGATTTTATCTTTTTGTAATATTTTAAGGCGTTTTGAAGTAATTTTTTACTGTCTGATTTCATGCCCTTTTCTTTATACAAGACAGCAAGCTCAAATTCAGATTCCGATTGGTTAAGTTCATTTTTTAAATCTTTATTAATTCTTATACTCGTAAGGAGATAACCTTCGGCAAGAGAATAATTTTTAAGATTCCGTTGTATCATCCCCTTAATTTTATATGTGTCGGCGATCGATAATTTATCGTTTACCTGAAAACAAATTTCCAAAGCTTCATTTGCAAACGCTTCTGCAAGGTTAATTTCATTTAGCTTTGCATAAATAAATGCTTTGCCCGAGTAGGACATTCCAATTGATTGAATGTAATTAATTTTCTGAGCGTTAGAAATGCTTTTATCAAACTCACGTAGAGCTGCCTTGTAAGAATTTTTCTTTGTAAAAAGCATTCCGATATTGTGATGAATTTCGGCTATCCGCTTAATATTTCGAACCTTTTCAAAATTTAAAAGCGCTCTGTTGTAATAAGCAAAAGCTAAATTAAGATCGCCTTGAATGTTATTAATAATTCCAAGGTTTATTTCAATTTTTCCGATTAGGGAACTGTCGGTGTTTGAGTTTAAGAATGCAAGGCTTTTTTCAAAATGCATCTTAGCTTTTTTCAGGTCACCGAAATCTCCGTAAATTGTTCCCAAAATATTTTCGCAATTTGCGGCGCCTTTTACATCATTTTGTTTTTTGAAAAGCGCCCTTGCCTTTTTAATATAACTTAAACTTAGTTGCCATAAAGCTTGACGGCTAAAAACATCTCCAAGAGCAAGTGCGGCATTTGCAGCAATTCCTTCAAAATTCTTTTTCCCTTTTGTTTCTTTTAATATTTTTTCGTGAATATAAACTGCCGATGGAAATTCCCCAGTTATAATAGTAAACTGCCCAACATGAAGAAGTAGCTCAAGAAATTTCACATTATCAAGTCTTGACTTAGCGAATGTCAAAAGCAAGTCAATTTTTGATTGAAGTTTAGATTGATTTATTTCTTCTACGTGGGACTTTATCCGGGTAGATTTTCCGGCGGAAGATTTCCTTTCCACAGAAAGTTTTTTTTTTATAACTGCAAAATCATTTTTATCTAAAAAATTTTTCAGTATTTCAGTTAGAAGATTATCTTCTCTATGGTCAGAAATTTTCACATTCTTCCAATTATTTTAAGAGTAAAAAAAATTCTTTCGATAAAAATAACTCAACTTAAATTCCTAATCAATATACCAAATTACTTTACTTGTTGGTACTTATTGCTTCAAGATTTTTATAAAAATGAAATTCTATTCCACAATTAGTCTTATCTTATTATTTGTGAAATTTCTTTGAACTCATCGGTGCCGCTTACTGCAAGAAGTTCAAATAAAATTGCCTCTACGGTAGTAACTTCTGCACCGTGTTCTCTCATTCTTTTTAATGCAAATTTGCAATCGATTTCTTTCCTTGAAGAAACTGCATCAGCGGCAACGTGCACCTGGAATCCGCTCGCTATTAAATCCAAAACTGTTTGCTGCACGCATACATGAGCTTCTATACCGGCGACAACGACCTGGGTAATTTTATTGTCTTTTAGTCGCGTAAAAAAATTACCGGCTCCGAAACAGCTAAAACTCATTTTTTGGATTGCATTCAGCCCCTCAAGCTCTGCTAATAGCGGCGCCGTTGTTGAACCGAGTCCTTTCGGATATTGCTCCGTATAAAAAATAGGAACATTTAAAACTTTAAATCCTTTGATAAGTTTTGATGAATTTTTTACTACCATTTCATGGTCTTTCATCACGGCAAGAATCTTTTCCTGGATGTCGATTAAAAGAAGAGCCGCACTATCGCGGATAAGAATTTTTTTATTTCGTTCAATTATTCCTTCCATAACATCTCCAAAAATATTCTAATAAATTGGGTCCATTCCATATTTACCGCAAGCATACATCATTAGTATTGAGGCAAGATCTACTAGCGCCTTTTTTTGATCTTCATGATAAATTACAAGGTCATAAACTTCTGCTACAAATTGCATGTTGGTTAAAATTTTTTTTAGTTCCAGATATGTCGGGGTTCCATGCCAGTTGGCGACTTGTTTAATAAGAAGGTTCTCATGCCTTCTTAAAAATTCATTAAAGGAAATAGTTCTTTTAGAAATCGGAGTTCTTGGTCGGCAGATATTAATTAAATCGTTAAAGTAAGTATCCCATTTTTCAGCTAATTGTTTATTACGGTCACGCATTACGAAACGCGCTTTCTCTAAAGAAAATTTTGCTTTAGTTGATGTTTTAAATTTAGGTGTTAAAGCATAAGCGTCATAGCTTATATACCCTGTCTCTTGGTCAATATATTTCCATCGCTTTAAAAGCTGATTTTTAGTTAAAATAATAATTACTTTATCCAGACCGCTATCCACAACAATAAATTTATCCTGTTGTTCATTAATAACTGTAAACCAATGTTCCCAGTCATCAACACTAAGGATGCAGGGTAAACCTAACTTAAGGTGATCCTTCAAAGCTTTAATTGCTTCATCCGGAGTTTCGCGGCGGAAATATTTCATCTTGCAGTCAAAAGTTTTTGCGGCTTTTGCAAGTCCTATTTCATCCGTTCCATACCACCATGTGCTGCCTGCTTTTTTCCCGATTTCTCTTTCATTCTCAAATCTTCCAAGCATAACTAATGCATATTTCAATGCAAACGGACCGCATTGGTATTTATAGGGTTGTGGATAAAAGCTCATAAATCTGTGATTTTTTATTTGAAAAGATAAAGAATCATTTTGATTAAATCACTAATGAATTTTGTTAAAAAGCGATTTTTAACTATTTTTATTTTATTATGAAATCAAAACTAAAAGTCGCTATAGTTTTTAATGAGGCTAATCCCGATTTATACATTAAGCCGTTTGACGCCAGTTCAAAGGAATTAAATTTCATTCCTTTCTTTGAAGTAGAAAACCTTACTCCAGTTGAAGAATTCGAAATATTGGTAAAACGTCTTTGCTCATTTGGCTTTGATGCTTATTCTCTTAATATAAAAGACGATATAAGTTATCTGCTGAAAGACTTCAAAAAAAATAAACCTGATGTTGTCTTCAATTTTATAGAACTCTATAAAGAAAATTCCAGGCTTGAAATGAATGTGGTTGGTCTTTTAGACCTTCTTGGAATTCCTTACACCGGCGCTTCTCCCATTTCCTTGGCAAATTGCCAAAATAAAGTTCTTGCTAAAAGACTTCTTAACTCACACGGAATTGAGACTCCCAAGTTTATTCTTGTCAAAGAAATTCCTAAAAATTTTAACCACAATCTAAAATTCCCACTAATTGTAAAACCTGCTTTCGAAGATGCGAGTGTCGGAATTGAAAATGAATCCATCGTTGAAAATAATAAACAGCTTAAAGATAGAATTAATCATGTAATAAATTCTTTTCAACAACCGGCTCTTGTTGAAGAATTTATTGACGGAAGAGAACTTAACGTTGCAGTTTTTGGAGACGAAAATCCAGTCGCGCTTCCTATTAGTGAAATTGACTTTAGTAAGATGCCCGATCATTTATATAATATAGTTAGCTACCAGGCAAAGTGGGACCCTCTTCATGAAGCTTACCACAAAACAATCCCAAGCTGCCCCGCAAATCTTCCTTTAGAAATTGAATTAAAAGCAAAAGAAATAGCTGTTGCTTCTTTCAAAACGATGGAATGCCGTGACTATGGAAGAGTTGATATGCGTTTGACAAAAAATAATGAAATTTTTGTGCTTGAAGTTAATCCTAATCCCGATTTAACCGAAGGCGCCGGCTTTATGCGTTCCTCCGAAGCGGCCGGTTATTCCTATGAGCAGGTTCTTGAAAAACTTATTTATTTCGCTTGGGCAAGAAAAAAATCAACCTAATAAAGGAATATTATAATGAATGATAAGAAAAAAGAATTGACAACAAAAATTCTCAACCTCACCGTTCTTGTTTCAGCCCTTGGTTATTTTGTAGATATTTATGATTTATTGATTTTCGGAATTGTCCGCATTCCCAGTTTAAAATATTTGGGCTTACACGGAAACCAGCTAATCGATTCCGGTGTATTTCTTCTTAATATGCAAATGGGCGGAATGCTTATCGGTGGAATAATTTGGGGAATTTGGGGCGATAAAAAGGGGCGAATCTCTGTTCTATTTGGCTCTATCTTCCTTTATTCAGTTGCAAATTTTCTTAACGCTTTCGTATCTTCAATCGGAATGTATGCTGGCTTAAGATTTTTAGCCGGCATTGGATTAGCCGGTGAACTTGGTGCCGCTATTACTCTTGTTAGCGAAGTCATGACCAAAGAAACCCGCGGCTACGGTACTACTATGGTTGCAACAATCGGAGTAATGGGTGCAATTCTTGGCGGAATAATCGGAGATGTTTTCTCATGGCAAACAGCTTATATAATCGGTGCTGTACTCGGAATAATATTATTGATTACCAGAATAAGCCTTTTTGAATCCGGTATGTACAACTCTATTAAAGCTTCAGCTGTAAAGAAAGGAAAATTCTTTAGCTTATTTAATTCTAAAGATAGATTTTTAAGATATGCAAACTCTATCTTGATCGGCTTGCCAAATTGGTTTGTAATTGGGATACTAATCACTTTTTCTCCGGAATTTGCAAAAGCCCTTGGCGTCACAGGTCAAATAAATGCCGGGAACGCAATTCTTTTTTCTTACCTAGGATTAACCATCGGTGATTTTGCAAGCGGCTTTCTAAGCCAAATTTTGAAAAGCAGGAAAAAAGCAATATTAATTTTTGTATCATTAACTGCTTTTTTATCACTAATTTATTTATTTACACACAACTTAAATCCGACTGAATTTTACATCTTATGCACTTTGATAGGTATTGCAAATGGATACTGGGCTGTCTTCGTTATGTCTGCTTCCGAACAGTTTGGAACAAATCTAAGAGCAACTGTTACCACAACGGTTCCAAATTTTATTCGGGGTTCCGTAATACCAATAACGCTTGCATTTAATTTTTTACGGTTGCCGCTTGGGATGATTTATTCCGCGGTAATTGTAGGAATAATAGTTTTTATTATTTCATTTATTTCTCTTTATTTCTTAAGAGAAACTTACGGCGTAGACCTTGATTATATAGAAAATATTTAACCTTACTAAATTCGGAAAATACTTTTATGGAATTCATAAAAACTGCTGTTGATCTTTTCCTGCATCTTGATGTTCAGTTAAATGATGTTATTATTCAATATGGAACTTTAACTTATGCTATTCTGTTTGCGGTAATCTTTGCGGAAACAGGATTTGTCTTAACTCCGTTTCTTCCAGGCGATTCGCTTTTATTTGTTGCCGGAACTTTTGCTGCAAGAGGTTCTTTGAACGAGAATTACCTCTTCTTAATCCTTGCTCTCGCTGCCATAGTTGGAGATACTGTAAATTATTGGATCGGACATTTAATAAGCCCAAAAATATTTCATCAAGAAAAAATAAAATTTCTAAAGAAAGAGTACCTTGAGAGGACACACCAGTTTTTTGAAAAGTACGGCGGTAAAACAATCATTCTTGCCCGATTTATTCCTATCATTAGGACATTTGCACCATTTGTCGCCGGGATCGGAAGTATGACATATCCAAAATTTATATTGTACAATATTATCGGTGCTGCTGCCTGGGTTGCACTTTTAGTATACTCCGGATTTTACTTTGGCAATATCCAATTTATAAAAGATAATTTTTCATTTGTAATAATTGCAATTATCGTTATTTCAACACTCCCTGGAATTTTCGAATATTTGAGACAAAGAAAAAATTCAGCTAAAAGATAACTTTTACTGGGGTTTAATATTTCTCAGTCTTTCTTTGCCAAAATTGTCACACCCTGGTCTCTTTTTCCTCTGTTTTTTGCCTAAATTTTCCCCATTTCTACCAGGCTTCTAACAAGCCTATGACAAGCCTCCACCAAGCCCATAATTCTTATCTAAAAATTGCAGAAAAAATAGTGTGACAAAAATGACAAAAACTCATCCGTACATCCTTGAGTCTCATACAAAAACCAAATTAGCGGCTTGCTGTGCTATGAACTTTTAATATTAAATTTTTATCATACTATGGGCTTCTTAGAGCGGTACACAAACAAATGATCGAAAACAAAATTAAATCGTTTATCCCCTCAGAAAATCAAACAGATCACCAGTAAAAGAAAACGGCTATTCAAAAATATTGAATAGCCGTTTTCTTTAAGATTCTGAAAATGATTAGTTAATCAATAATTATTTCGTTAGAAATTTCATCCATATCGTCCGGCTTAACCGGGAAATGTTCACTTAAAATATTACCCACCCTTTGAACACCGTGAATAATCCCTTTACTGAATTCGCCTGCTAAAAACATTTTCTGCATTTCATCTTTGATAGCATCCCAAGTATTTTCGGGTACTTTCTCGTTTATACCTGTATCTGCCATTATAAAAAATTGTCTTCTTGGAAGTAAAACGAAAATTAATATCCCTGTTTTGTCTCTCGTCTTATTAACTCCAAGCCGGACAAATTCTTTTTCGGCAAGAGCATGAATGGGTTTGTTTCGTTGAAGAAAATGAAGATGTTCTTTAACGGCAACGCAAATTTCACCCGCAGTAGTTTTTTCAACTTCTCTAATCCGATTCGAGATACGAAGCATCTCGTCGTCAGAAATGAAATGATAAATTAGACCTTGCATCTTTTTCCTAATCTTTATAAAGAAAAGTAAAGAAGAAGAGAGAATATTACAAGTGAAGAAATAATTTATTATCTTGCATTAGTTCATAAAACATTTTTACGGTGTCCCGGTCGTAACGGGAATTATAGGGAATTCGGTGAAATTCCGGAACTGACGCGCAACTGTGATAAACAAATTAATTATTTGTTTTAAGCCAGGAGACCTGCCGTAGAATAATTATAATCAACCTTCGCGGGCGAGGTTAGGTTAAAGAAAATGCAACCTTATTTGGTTTCTGTTTTCTTTATCTCCCCACGAAGTTACAACCTTAATCAATAATTCATAGGAGTAACTTCAATGTATCTCAAAAAAATTCTTTTGCCTTTGGCAGTTCTCATTCTTTTTTTTCCAATCTTATCTGTTGCACAGCAGAGTGATTCATCAAAAATTTTTCGTATGTCTGAAGTTGTTGTAACAGCAACCAGGACTAAAATTCCGGCAATTGAAGCAGCTAGTTCTATAACAGTTATTGACTCAACTGAAATTGCAGCGTTAAACAAACGAAGTGTGTTTGGTTTACTGAAAGATCAATACGGAGTAAGTTATACGCAGCAAGGAGCGCCAGGTTCTCTTTCTTATGTTTACTTACGAGGTGCTGATCCCGGACAGACGTTAGTTCTTTTAGATGGCATAGCCCTCAACATGACTAATGATCCCGACAATACTTACGACTTTGCAAATCTTCCTGTTGAAAATATTGAACGAATAGAAATTTTAAGAGGCCCTCAAAGCACTCTTTATGGTTCCAATGCCCTTGGCGGTGTAATAAACATTATTACAAAAGAAGGTTCCGGCAAACCAAAATTTTTCCTTTCAGCAGAAGGTGGCTCATATAACAGTTACAATGCAGATGCCGGTTTTGATGGAAGCTTGGATAAATTTAATTACTCACTAACTTACAGTAGATTTAAGAGTGACGGATTTTCTTCCGCCTCTTCTAAATATGGCAATACAGAAAAAGACGGAACTTCAAATTATAATATCTCATCGAGATTCGGAGAGACATTCTCATCAAATTTTAACCTTAATTTTTTCGCCCATTTTACAAAAGCCCAAACTGCATTAGATCAGCACGGAGGCTTCGAAGGTGATGATCCGACTTTCGTTTACAACACCGAGGAACAATCTTATCGCACCGTGGGAGACCTTTCATTGCTGGGTGGAATATGGGACCAAACATTTAGCGTTTCATTTTATAGAAACGTCCGAAAGTACAATTTCGATTCTACTCTTTTTAATCCCGCTTCATCAAACAGTCTTTATGACGGAAATAAAATTGATTTAAACTGGCAAAATAATCTTAAACTCTCAAACAATTTAATTTCTCTAGGTGTTGATAAAGAAAAGGAAATAGCTATCTCTGATTATTTTTACAATTCATCTGTATACGGAAATTTTAACAGCATATTTCCTCAAAACAGTGCAACAACATTTGGAATATATATTCAAGACCAGCTAAACGAAGGAAAAAGTTTTTTCAGCTCATTCGGAGTTAGGTATGATAAACACAGCCGCTTCGGCTCGGTGATAACTTATAGAATCGCACCGACATATGTTTTTTGGAAAACTGGAACAAAAATCAAAGCTACCTTCGGTACCGGCTTCAAGGCACCTTCACTCTTTTATTTGTTTGACCCTGCTTACGGCAATATAAATTTGAAACCTGAAAAAAGCACAGGCTGGGATGTGGGGATCGAACAATTTCTATTTCAAGACAAATTAGACGCAGGCTTAAATTATTTTGATAATTCTTTTACTGATCTTTTCGGATTCGATAACAATTTCAGGACTATTAATGTGGATAAGGCGGAAACAAAAGGAGTTGAGTTTTATGTCTCTGCAAAGCTACCAGAAAATATAGATTTGAAATTCAATTACACTTACACGGATGCCAAAGATCTTAGTAATAATTCTCCGGACAAAAATCTTCCTCTTCTAAGACGACCGAAAAATAAATTAGGCTTTAATGCCGATTACAATTTCCTTGAGAAAGTCAATGCTAACATAGAAATCATTTACGTCGGGGAAAGAGATGATAAAGATTTCAACCAGTATCCCGTTCCAAGAGTAAAACTACCGGATTATACATTAGTAAACTTATCAGCTTCTTATAATTTTACCAAAGTAGTACAATTTTACGGAAGAATAGATAATCTTTTCAATAAATATTATGAAGATGTTCTTGGATACGCAACGCCGGGACAATCGGAATACCTTGGAATAAAGCTTAACTTTTAAGATATTCATAAATCTTTTGAATAGCACTGAAATTATTGCTATTTTAATTTCACTGAATTACAATTAGATTTTTTTATATGAAATCAACATATTTTAATTTTTATCAAGGAACATAAAATGAATAAACAATTTTTAAACCCGCGGTTTTTTATGATAACATTAATGGTACTGGCTGCCGCTGCATTAAGGCTTTTACCTCACTATCCCAACTTCACTCCCGTTGCTGGTATGGCACTGTTTGGCGGCGCTTATTTTTCCAATAAGAAAATTGCATTTGTTATTCCCTTTGCTGCAATGTTGCTCTCTGATTTGATCCTCGGATTCCACTCAACAATGTGGGCAGTTTATTTAAGCTTTGCTTTGATTGTTACGATTGGATTTTCATTAAGAAACGGAAAGAAAATTTCAAATATTTTCCTCGCAACTGTTTCATCTTCTGTCCTATTCTTTTTAATAACAAACTTTGCAGTTTGGCTTACCGGCAGCATATATCCTATGTCTTTTGCCGGTTTAACTGAATGCTTTGTTGCAGCTATTCCATTTTTCCATTACACAATGTTAGGCGATTTGTTTTACGCCGGTGTTTTCTTCGGTGCCTTTGAATTAGCTCAGTTGAAATTTCCTATTCTATCAAAAGTTAAAATATAAATTCTTATAGGACGATTCTCCGAATCGTCCTTTTTTTTAAGCCTTCACAATAAAATTGTTTGCCCTGTCTGCAGAGAATTTGCTATAATATTTTTCTTTGATTACATTTTCCAATAAATTACTTATCTGGTTAAAAGAAAAAATCTTAGATTTTGATTAATTTTAGAATAACACTGTTCAATTACGTATATGGCTTAAAAGTAATGTATATCATTGTAGATTTACTGATTTCAAGGGTTTTTATACTATAAGGTAATTCATGGATGAGATTAAAAAAGACAAATCCTCTACCAAAATTCTTAATCGCAGTGTACACATGGCAAATGAGCGAACGTTTCTTGCATGGATAAGAACTAGCATCGGAATAATGGCATTCGGTTTTGTTGTTGAAAAGTTTTCACTGTTTATAAAACAAATATCATATTTTTTGGGGAAATCTGGTTTACCAGAAACCCATGTTCCTCCCCCTCTTCATGGATATTCATCAATCTTTGGAATATTCCTTGTCGGGCTTGGTGCTTTGATGGGAGTGTTTTCATTTATCAAGTATAAGAATATTGAAAAACAAATAGACGAGGATACATATCGGCCATCATCAATACTTGACATGCTGCTTACATTGACTGTTCTTTCAGTCGGGATTTTTCTTGTGGTCTATTTGATTCGCAGTACTTGAACCAGTAAAATGAAGATGAGTTTACACAAGAAGAGAATCTTGAAAGAATGTTAGGTTGCTACCCCATATAAAAAGAAAGTTTTAGAATGACATCGTTTATCGCATTAATTTATTCACTACTTTTTGGATTGCTGCACGGGATTCTTCCGGACGAACACACATGGCCGATTACATTTAGTTACGCCATTGGCGGTGCAAGCGGCAAAGAGGGAATGAAAGCAGGATTGTACTTTTCTGCAGCCTTCACATTGCAGCGTGCTATTGTTTCAGAACTTGCCTACTTGGCATTAGCTCCATTTTTGCTAAAACCAACTGTAAATGGTATTGTTTACATTATTGTTGGGATTGCAATGTCCATTGCCGGTGGAATTGTTCTTCGCAAGAATCGTTATCTTCACATTCACTTATTAGGCCATCACCATGATAATGCAGGAGAAATTGAGAGAACGAGTCAAGTGCTCACTAAACACCATACAGAAAAGTCGGCTGAGGTAACGGTACCTCCCGTACATTGGACAATCATTCACGGATTCATAGCTGGTTTTGGTTTCGGTGGATTTTCAATATTTGTCAACACCGTTGCAGCTCCTGCCATGCCAAGTCCATGGCTCGGATTTTTACCCGGACTTGTCTTCGGGCTCGGCACCATGATCATGCTGGTAATTGTAGGCGGTGTATTTGGCGCTTCTTTGCGATGGATGCATGTGCTTACTGAACAAGAAATCAAACGGATCGGCTCACAGACTGGTGGACGGACATTGTTCTTCGGCGGAATTCTTTTCGGAGTTGCAGGAGTTGCGACACTGATGGGTTTAGTTCGTTACTTGCCGATTGATCCGGGATATACGCTTATTGCGCTTTTCATGATCACAGTTGCAATTCCGGCTTTTCTTTTTTCATTGAAAGAAGTTCTTGCAACACGAAAATTGCCTTCAGTAAAATAGACCCCCAACATTTGGCTGATCGGTTTTTAAATAATAATGTTATAGAGAGTTAAAATTATCCTTTGCTTCGATAGAAAAAATTTAACTGAATATCATTTCATAGTTTAGTTTACGAATTTTTATAGTTGATTTTTTGCACAACAATTATTTCTACCCGTCGAATTTTGTTCCAGACATAAAAATATTGTAAAAAAATAATTTGGCGGAATAAGAACTGGTTATTATGTTTAGCACGACAAATTTAAAACCCTAAGGGATAATTGTTTACTGCTTTATTATGATTATTATGGTTGAACTAAAAAAATTGCCTACAAAAAATTTCCTTGTTACTTATAACATTGATTAAACAGATGCAGTATATTATAGAAATAATTTCATAAATATCTAATTCAAACTAAAATAGAGGTGATCGATGGAACTTCAGTTAATTTTTGCCATTAGTATTATTGGACTATTGTTTGCTGTTTATCTAATCAGAGATGTTCTTAAGCGCGATACGGGAAGCGAAAAAATGCAGGAAATCTCGAATGCTATTAAAGAGGGAGCTGAAGCATTTCTGCGTCGACAAAATAAAACCATTCTTTATATGGCAATTGCATTGGCGGCTTTCATCTATATTATGTATGCCATTTTCAGAACACCTACTGCGAACGATCCAGCCAGTCCAAGTCAGCTTGCTTTATGGACAACCATTTCCTTTATATTTGGTGCGCTTTGCTCTGTTGCCGCCGGATATATGGGAATGTGGGTAGCTATTAGATCAAACATCAGAACTGCGTCGGCAGCAATGAAAGGTATGAACGGCGCACTGCAGACTGCTTTACGCGGTGGAGCTGTCTCAGGATTTTTTGTAGTTGCAATGAGCTTGCTCGGTGTTGCCGGATTATTTACTCTTGTTAAAGTTTCCGGCGTTACTCAGGATGTTACAAAAATACCTTTAATGATTGTCGGATATGGATTTGGTGCAAGCTTTGTTGCATTGTTTGCACAACTTGGTGGGGGAATTTACACCAAGGCAGCGGATGTAGGTGCAGATTTAGTTGGTAAAGTAGAGGCAGGAATTCCCGAAGATGATCCGAGAAATCCTGCAGTTATTGCTGACCTTGTAGGTGATAACGTTGGCGATTGCGCAGGTCGTGGAGCAGATTTATTTGAATCAACCGCTGCAGAAAATATTGGTGCTATGATTTTAGCTGCAACTTTATACAAAGCTAATTTTGCTTCTATGAATAATGAGGGGTTAACGTTATTAGGAGTTTTATTATTTCCGCTTGTTGCCCGCGCCTTTGGTATTCTCGCCTCAATCGTTGGCGTTATGATTGTAAGGACTAATGACAAAGAAGATCCGATGCAAGCTCTGAACAGAGGATTTTACGTTACTGCCACATTGGCAACTGTAGGATTCTTTATTGCATCAAAGTGGCTGCTAGGTTCACATTACCTGAACTTTTTCTTTTGCGGTGCAATAGGAGTTTTAATTTCATTAGCGTTTGTTTATATAACTCAATATTATACAGAATATAAATACCGACCAGTAAAATATATTGCCGATGCTTCTCAGACAGGTCCCGCTACGAATATAATAGCCGGTCTGGCTATTGGAATGGAATCAACTGGTTTCCCTGCATTGGTAATCGGCGCCGGAATTGTAAGTACATATTTTATAGGTCAGGCTACAGGGTTAAAAGATGCAGGTCTTTTCGGGACTGCAGTTGCTACTATGGGAATGCTTGGTTCAGCAGCTTATATTTTAGCGATGGATACTTTTGGACCGATCACGGATAATGCTGGCGGAATAATTGAAATGAGCCAGCAAGAAGAATCCGTAAGAATAAAAACCGACCGACTTGATGCTGTTGGTAATACTACAAAAGCATTGACAAAAGGATATGCTGTTGGATCGGCAGCTTTAGCAGCATTTCTTTTATTCGGAGCTTATATTGACGAAGTAAAAAATTATATGCCTTCCTTCCAGGGTGTAATAAATCTTGATAAGCCGGAAGTTTTTGTAGGCGCTCTTTTAGGAGCAATGCTAGTAATTATTTTTTCTTCCTTTGCAATAAAAGCTGTCGGAAAAGCTGCATACGCAATAATAAATAATGTTAGAGAGCAATTCAAAAATAATCCGGGGATAATGCAAGGCACTTCAAAACCGGATTACGGTCAATGTGTAGATATTGCAACCAAAGCTGCCTTAAGAAAAATGGTTGTACCCGGATTGCTTGTTGTTGGAATGACAATAGGAGTAGGGTTAGTTTTTAAATGGATTTATTATTGGGGCGGAGGAGTAAATAATCCTACTGGCGCACTCGGCGCTGAAGTAATCGGAGGATACTTAATGGTCGGAACAATCACCGGAATTCTGTTTGCGTTATTCATGAACAATGGCGGAGGAGCCTGGGATAATGCCAAAAAATTTATCGAAACCGGCGCATACGGCGGGAAAAAATCCGACCCTCACAAAGCTTCTGTTGTTGGCGATACTGTCGGTGATCCGTTTAAGGACACAGCAGGCCCATCTTTGCATGTTTTAATAAAATTATTGGCAACATTAACGCTTGTACTAGCTCCGTTGTTTATTTAATTTTAGAAAAATCAAGACCAAATCCCGATTTTCTGAAAAGGAAATCGGGATTTTTTTAGTATCAAAAAAATTCATCTAAATTGAAAATCTACTTGACAAAGGAACTCGATTTGAATAGTTTTTGCAATCTTTTATTTAACCGCTAAACAAACTAGCTTAAAAATATATTTCTAAACTTTTTGATTTGCTAATACAATAAAAAGGAGCTATAGCATGAAGCAAATTTTTGCGACAAAACCATTGAGTGTTCTATTGGATGAAGTTAAAAGCGAAAACCGCTTGCGCCGCGTTCTTGGGCCGGTTGCACTTACAAGTCTTGGCGTTGGAGCAATAATCGGTACAGGAATTTTTGTTTTAACCGGCGTTGCAGCCCACGATAAAAGTGGTCCCGCAATAGTTTTATCATTTGTAGTTTCCGGGATTGCCTGTGTTTTTGCGGCATTATCGTATGCAGAATTTGCTTCAATGGTTCCGGTTGCGGGGTCAGCATATACTTATGCATACGCAACTTTAGGAGAATTATTTGCATGGATAATCGGGTGGGATTTAATTCTAGAATACGCTGTGGCTTCTGCTACTGTTGCGCACGGATGGTCGCATTATTTTCAGGATTTTATTAGCATATTGGGAGTAAAATTTGCGCCTACTATTTCAAATGCTCCTTTTGATTTTAATCCCACTACCGGACTTCTTGCATCAACGGGATCAGTCCTGGATCTTCCGGCAATCTTAATTACGGTTTTAATCACTTTTATTCTTGTAAAAGGAATTAAAGAAAGTGCCGGCTTCAACGCAGGAATTGTTATAACGAAATTAGCAATAGTACTTCTTGTAATAATTGTGGGAGCGTTTTATATAAATCCAGCAAATTGGCACCCGTTCGCGCCTTACGGCTATTCCGGACTTAGCCTATTCGGGAAAACAATATGGGGACAGACAGGTCCCGGAGGGGCTCCGGTAGGAGTTTTAGCAGGAGCAGCAATTATATTTTTTGCATATATAGGATTTGATTCTGTCTCTACACATTCTGAGGAGGCTAAGAATCCGAAACGAGATGTACCCATAGGAATTATTACTTCATTAATCCTTTGCACGATTCTATATATTGCAGTTTCAGGTATATTAACAGGAATGGTTGGATACAACAAAATAGATATTAATGCGCCAGTGTCTAATGCATTCAAGCAAGTTGGATTAGTTTGGGCGGAATTTTTAGTTTCGTTAGGAGCAGTTGCAGGAATAACATCCGTTCTACTTGTTATGATGTTGAGCCAAGCTAGAATATTTTTGGCAATGGCAAGAGACGGGCTGCTTCCTACTAAATTTTTCGGAGATGTGCATGCAAAATACAGAACACCATGGAAGTCGACCATACTCACGGGTGCTTTTGTTTCTATCTTAGCGGGATTTTTACCTTTAAGGGTTCTTGCAGATTTGGTAAACATAGGAACTCTATTTGCTTTTGTAGTAGTATGTGCCGCAGTAATAATTATGAGAAAAACACACCCGGAAGCCGAACGACCATTCAGGGCACCGTTTGTACCGCTTGTTCCAATATTAGGGATCATAATTTGCTCACTCTTAATGTTTTCGCTTCCAGAAGAAAATTGGTTAAGATTGTTTGGATGGCTTGCAATTGGTTTAGTGATTTATTTCTTTTACGGAAGACATCACAGCATTATGCATAGATTGATGAAAGAGGAAGGGAAATAATTTTTATTGTTAAAAGCGTCACTTAAACAATAGTTGGTTTAGAATATTTTTTAGTCATAGGTAAAACAAAACAATGTTCCTAAGCATCTAAAGGAATGTTGTTATTATAATTTGAAAATTTTATGAGCTTAATTTTCTGAGAAAGGATTTAGATAATGTATAACCCCAGTCTCCTTGATCTTGTTGCCAAAGGAGGTTACGTAATATTTATTTTAGTTATTTGCTCTTTACTATCTGTAAAGGTTATAATAGAAAAATTAATTACATTCAAAGGCATTACTGAAAAAGTGATAAGCGATTTTATGCACAACATCTATCGCAGTCTAAAGGCTAATGATTTAAATGATGCACTCTATGTTTGTAAATCAAGCACATGGAATTGGTGGTTTCTAAAAGTCAAATGCCCGCTTACAAATGTTGTTGCCTATATAATTGAACAATCAAAAGAATCAAAAGAAGAACTTGAGCAAATGGCGTACACTCAGCTAGATAAAGAAATCGCAAAGATGGAAAAAGGCTTAGGCATTCTTGCAACACTAGGGAGTATTTCTCCCTTCATCGGATTGTTCGGAACAGTTGTAGGAATTATTAAGTCATTTAATGCTCTTTCAGTTCAAGACAGCTCAAATTATACAATGGTTATGAGCGGTATAGCAGATGCTCTTATTGCAACAGCAGCGGGTCTTTTGGTTGCAGTGCCTGCAGTTATGTTTTATAATTATTTTATGAAAAGATTAAAATTAAGTATGCCACTTTATGATGAAGCAATTCAAAAGACTTTGCGATACATTAAGATGTTGAAATGAGAAGAAATAAATGAGAAGATATAAATTAGACGAGAAAGAATTTTCCGAAATAAATATTACACCGTTTACAGATGTTATATTAGTCGTGTTGATTATTTTTATGATTACCAGCCCTTTTTTAATTACTGGAGCCTTAAAAGTCAAGTTGCCTCAATCGTCTGCGTCTCAAACAACTGTAAGTAATAATATTGAAGTATATTTGAACGATCAGAACCAAATATTCCTAAACAATAAACAAGTTGATATAAGCCAGTTACCTGCAGAACTTCAGACAGAGTTTATTCAAAAAAATAACCACGATGTTATAGTAAAGGCTGATAAAAATGCAATATACGGAAGCGTGGTGCAACTTCTTGATGCCCTTAAAAATGCGGGAGCTACTAAGCTTCTAATGGCTACTATGAAAAAATAATTCAATATTAGTGAATTGTTTTCAGCTAATCATTTTTACCGCTAATGATAAAATGTTCATCGATCGAATTTTTTCCCTTATAATTAGGTATGAGATAAGAAAGTCTATTTCATGCAAGGTTTAAAGATGCCCTCGAGGATTGAATGGGGAAATATTTCTTTTCAAACGCTAGATAGTTAAATTCATGAATAAATTGAATAACACAAAATTCTCACTTATAGTTTCAATTGTTTTTCATGTAATAATTATATTACTCGTTTCATTATCATTTAATCCATCACAGAAGATAGAAAAAGACAAGTATGTTGAGATTGGATTTGGAGGAGCAACTGAGTCAAATTCACCAGGCTCTCCAGGGGGAGGTATTGCTGAAGTAAGAAAAATTGTTGAGAAAAAGATTAAGGTGAAGAAGGAAAAAAGCATAAAAAAAAAGGAAATAGTTAGAGAATCAAAAAGCAGCTTAAGTCCTATAGCAGTTGACACGGGGAAAGTATTGGCAAAGCCCGGAGATTATGCGGGGGGAGGGAGTTCAAATGGAAAACCAGGGAACGGAGGTTCGGGGAATGGTGCAAATGGAAGCGGGCCCCCTAAAGCGGGAAAAATTGCAAGCCTGGATATTTATTATGTCGCAGTTGATCAAATGCCAGTGCCGGTAGGTGGAATGTCAAATATAAATGCGCGCGTCGTTTACCCCCCTGCTGCCGCTGCGAATAATATTCATGGAACCGTATACGTGGAAGCATTTATTGATGAATTAGGAACTGTAAGGAAAATTTCGCTTCTAAAAGGATTGGGTTATGGATGCGACCAAGCAGCCATAAACGCTGTGAAGTGGACAAAGTTTGAGGCAGGACAAAAGCATGGGGTGCCTGTAAAAGTAAGAATGACAATCCCTATCCATTTTTAGATAACCAATAAATCTTTAAGCTCAACCGATAAAATTAGAGAGTAATCTATAAGATAATTTGATTACTCTCTTAAAATTTTAGTTATTAACTATCTCCGGAGAAATTACTTCTTCTTTTTGCTTTCTTCGTAAAAAAGCTTTTAGCTTTACCTGCCAGGTTTCAACTTTAACATACATAACAGGTACAAGAATCAGGGTTAAAAACATTGAGCTTAAAAGTCCACCAATTATAGACCAGGCAAGTCCCGACTTCCATTCCGAACCGGCATCGGTAGCGAGTGCAAGCGGAAGCATTCCAATTACCATTGCTGTTGTGGTCATTAGGATTGGTCTTATTCTGCTTTCTCCGGCTTCAATTAAGGCATCATAAGTCGATTTTCCTTGTTCCTGGTTGTGTTTTGTACGGTCAACAAGAAGGATTGCATTTTTACCGACCAATCCGACAAGCATTATTATCCCTAAAATTGAAAATATACTAAGAGATTTCATTGTGAGCGCAAGAGCAAGGAATGCTCCTACCATTGCAACAGGGATTGAGAAAAAGATAACAAACGGATCAACGTAAGAATTATATAGTGCAACCATAATCATATAAACAAAAATTAGTGCAGCGATTAATGCAAGTCCCAAGCTTCCAAATGAGTCGGATTGATTTTTCAGATCTCCCCAATAAGCTATATCGACACCAGCAGGAAGTTTTTCTTTTGCCATCGCTTTTTTAATATCATCTCCAACGCTTCCGCTCGGTCTCCCGATGACTTGAGAATATACAGTAACCGCACTGATACGGTTCATTCTTTGCAAGTTAGTTGGACCAGTGGTTTGATAAATATTTGCAAATTGCTGGAGTTCTATTGTTTGTCCTTGGTTATTTACAAAAGTCATCTGTTTTAGATCAGAGATTTTTGATCTATCAAATTTATCAAGAGACACAAGAATATTATAATCGTCATTTCCGTCTCTATATTTTGCGTCATCATTTCCTTGCATGGCTACTTGAAGTGTTGCTCCTACATCAGCAATTGACAAGCCAAAATCAGCGAGCTTCTGTCGGTCGATATCAACACGCGTTTCTGGGTTTCCGACCTCAGTAGACAATCGAACATCTGCAGTACCGGGTACCTTTTTTACAACGCTTTCAAGAAGCAAAGCAGATTTCATAACATCATCCCGGTTAGGACCATTAACAATTAATTGAATCGGTGTTTGGTTAGCTGTTCCAAAGATACCGATTGGATTTACTCGCACTTTTAATCCCGGGATTTTTTGAGCAAATTGTTTTATCTGCTCACCAATTTGATCGCTTGAAAGCTTCCTTTGATCTTTTTGGGTAAGCTCAACATCTAATTCCGAAGTATTACTTGAAGACTGTCCAATTAAGCCTTCATTAGATGCACCTACCTCCACGAAAACTTTTTTTACCTCAGGCAGGTTATTAATATACCGTTCAATTTTTTGCGTAACAAAATTAGTATTATCGAGCGTATAATCGGGTGGTAACTCAAGGATAACTGCAAATTCACCTCTGTCTGATTGAGTTATAAATTCAGCTCCGATAAAGCCCAGTGGGACTAATGATAGAGACGCTATAAATAAGACAAAGGAGATGGTGATTACTTTCCACTTATTTTTAAGACTCCACTTCAAGATATTTATATACTGTTCGACCACCTTATGGAAATATTTTTCAAAGAGCAAAGCAAATTTGCCAATTACTGTTTTACCGGAAAGCCTTTCAAGCTTGCTTATTCTTGAAGCAAGAAGCGGAGTCACTGTAAAAGAGACAAATAAACTAAGTAAAGTCGAGATAACAACTACAACGGCAAACTCCCTAATAATATTTCCTATCAATCCCCCAGTTAAAGCAAGTGGAACATATATTACTATATCAACCATTGTAATAGAAAGTGCAGCAAAACCAATTTCATTTCGACCTTTTATTGCCGCTGTTTTTGGTTCTTCACCCTTTTCGAGATGATGGTAAATATTTTCAATAACTACGATCGAGTCATCAACCAATATTCCAACCACGAGAGACAGTCCTAATAATGTCATTAAGTTAAGAGTAAAACCTGCGAGGTACATTACAATAAATGTCGATAATATTGACGCGGGAATTGCAAGCATAACAATAAAAGAATTTCTTAAACTGTGAAGGAACAAAAGCATAACAATTGCGACTAAGATTACTGCAAGAAGTAGATCGAACTTTACTCCGTTAGCAGCATCAATTGTAAATAGTGACCCATCTTGAGCAATATTAAACTTAATATTTTCAGTATGATAATCCTTTTCAATTTTTTTTAGCTCAGCTCGAACTAATCTGCTTACATCTACTGCATTTGCGTCTGTTTGTTTCTGAACAAGGATACCAACAGAAGTTATTCCGTTGATTCTATTAATGGTTGAATATTCTTTGTGCCCATCTTCGACTTCAGCAATATCCGAAAGCTTAATATTACCGCCGTCTTTAGATTTGGATATAATAAGATTTCTAATTGCATTGACTGATTTGAATTTTCCCGCAAGCCTAACAATTAATTGAGATTGGTCGTTTTGAAGTTTACCGGTAGGAAAATCTAAATTTGAATTTTTTATAGCACTAAGCACCTGAAGCACAGATAATCGATAATTCTGAAGTTTACCTGCATTTAGGTTTACTCTAATTTCTCTTTGGTCACCGCCGATTAATGTAACCTGCCCTACACCGGCGACTTTAGAAATTCTTGGCTGAATTCTGTCAACAATAAACTGATAAAATTTAGTTGAGGGCATATTGCTTGTTACACCCATTCTTAAAATCGGAACTTCATCTAAAGCAAATTTCGAAATTGAAGGAGTCTTTACATCAACGGGGAAAGTGTTTAATATTTCATTTACTTTTCTTTGAGCTGTTTGTAACTCAAGATCAACATCAGCGGATTGATTAAATTGTATAGTAACGAAAGAAACTCCTTCTTGCGAAGTTGAATTTATATTATCAATTTGATCGAGAGTTGATACGGCATCTTCTATGGGTTTTGTAACTGAATTCTCAACTTCATTAGGGGAAGCTCCCGGATAAATTGTTGCGATTGTAATTATCGGCGGTGATATTTTGGGAAGTAATTCATAGTTTAACTGCGTGTAGCTGTATATTCCGAGTAAAGCCAACGCGGCAAAAACTACAACCACAAGAGATGGTCTTTTTATGGATAATTCTGTAATCGTCATGTTCAAAACTCCTTGTTAACTTTATATCATCAGTGTATGAAAGAAGACAATAATTAATTTACAATATTCACTTTGCTGCTGTCTTGTAAATTATTTTGTCCGTTGACAACTATTGTATCGCCTTCATTCAATCCGCTAAGAACTTCGAGATAATTATTATATGTGTTACCAATTATTATATTTCTTAACCTAGCAACGCCGTCATTCACTACAAAAACTTGCGCTTGTTGCACGCTTCCTATCAATGATAAGCGCGGTATCAAAAGCCTATTACCGTTTGTTTCGGAATGGAAAACAACGCGGGCAAACATTCCAGCCTTTAGCGGATGTTCTTTGCTGTTTGATAAGTCAACTTCAACGGGATATGTATGGGCAGCATCGCCTTTATCGCTAATTGTTTTTATGACGCCCGGGAAAATTACACCGGGATAAATGTCAGTTGTTACATCAACTTTGTCTCCAACTTTAAGTTTGAAGACATCATGTTCATCAACGTTAAGATTAATTTTTAATTCTGAAATATCTACCACATCGGCTACAACAGTTTTACTGAAAACATAATCGCCAAAGTCGGCTGTTCGTGAGGTCACTATGCCTGAAATCGGAGTTGAAACTTTTGTATCGTTATATTGTTTTTGAGCAATAACAAATTGATCGTTGGCTGTTTGATATGCAAGCTTAGCGCCTTCAAGCTGAGAATCGGTTACAGATTTTTCATTGTATAATTCTTGAAATCTCTCATAATCTTTTTTTGATTTATCTAGATTTACTTTAGCAGCTTTTAATGCGGCGCTAGTAAGTTCGTCATCAATTTGAATTATCGTTGATCCTGCTGGTATATAATCCCCAACATTTGCCAAAACTTTTGTTACTTTGCCTTGGGCTTCAGATACAATTGCTACATCGTTATAGGCGGCTATATTTCCCACAAGATCAATACTATTTGTAATAATCTTCTTAGAGACTATGGTAATATTTACGGGAAATGAATTTAAGGTTTGATTTTTGGTTTCAGCCTTAATTTTTGCCCTATTATGAAATAATATTGCGATTATTACAATTAGAATTATTGTAGCTGCTGAATAAATTTTAAGTCTTTTCATTTTTTCCTCTTAATAAATTTCTATTTTGTACCTATTGATCTTTGGATTCTTGCAACTGCAAGTTCATAATCTGCCAAAGATTGAATTTGATTTGTTTTAGCCTGAAGTAAAGCAGTTTCTGCATCAAGAAGCTCAGAATTTAATGCTAAACCTTGCTTAAACTTATCGTCGGTAACGCGATAATTTTCTTCCGCCTGTGAAACCGTTTGTTCTGCTACCAAAATCTTTTCTTTTGCTTTAATCATGTTGTAATAATCTTGTGTTACTTCGAGAGTAATCGCATCCCGCATAGATTTAAGACCGTCGTTCGACTGTTCATATTGAGCTTCTGCTTGGGTGGTTTGATCTTTAGTTGCTCCCCAATTCCAGATATTAAAAGATAGTCCTATTCCGACATCCCATGTTGCATCAAACTGGTTATGGCTTGGTAATATTCTTTGATTTGGTTTAGAGTAATAATAATTTCCAGTCAAATAAATTTGTGGATACCAGTTTGATTGCGCTAAGGCAATGCCTGTTTTGCTTGCTTCCACTTGGTATTCTAATGCTTTTAGATCAGGGCGATTTCGGATAGCTTCTTTTATTAATTGGGTTAAATCATATTCGGTATTATTACTCACACTAACGTTTTGAGGAATCTGTAAATCTGTTGATAATGGAAGTCCGATAATGTTATCAAGATTTACTATCGCTATTTTTACTGAATTCTTGGCGTCAATTTGTTGAAGCTGAATTTCAGAGAGTTGCACTTCAACTTTAAGAACATCATTCTTTGTTGAAAGTCCCTGTTTAAAGAAATTTTGGATATCCGCAAGATGTGCTTTAACTTGTAGAAAATTATCGTCGACTGCTTTCTTTAGTTTTTCAGCGCTGAATAAACCCCAGTATGCGTTTTTAATATTCAGAATTAAATTCTGCTCGTCTTGCGTGTATTGTTGTTTTGCTGCAAGAGAGTTATCCTCGGCTATTTTAGAGCTGCTTGATAATTTAAAGCCTGTGAACAGGGGCTGTTGAAGTGATAATTTAAGATTATAATTATCTAAGATCGAGGGTGAAATAGTAAAAACACCAAAAGGTGTTGCAACTGCAAATGGATTAACCGGGCTAAGATGTGTATAAGAAGCATTTAAGGAAAGCGAAGGAAGCCGCAAAGTATTTATTGCGCTTAAATTTGCTTCGGCAGAAAGTACTTTCATTTTTGACGAATGAAGCGTCTTACTATTTTGCAAACCAATTTGTATTCCTTCTTCCAGTGTTATTTCTTTTTGCTGCGCAAATGCAGAAGAAGACACTAGAATTCCTGCAAATAATGTAATTATAAATTTATTTATTTTTTGCTTCATTAATATTTTACTCCTTAATTTCGTGGTCATCATTTTTATATGAAGTATACTTTGTCCTTCCCTCTTCGGTAAGAATTCCCTCAAAGAGAATTTTGAAAATTGCTTCAACTGCCTGGTTTTCTGAGTATGGAAGCTGTGATAAGGTTTCGGGGTTGACAATTCCCTGCACAGCACTTGTGAACATGAGAAGTATTATGTCCTTCCCGATGTCATTCCTGAATACTCGGTTTTCAACGCCGCTTATAAAAATGTCCTCTGCTTTTTTCAAATTTCTTATTTTTTTATATTCACGAATTATATTCCACAAGTCAGGAATATTTTTTTGAATGTCTTCGAATAACGGTCCGGTTGACTTTGAAGATTCTTTTCCTATAAAGTCCAGCATCTTTTTTAGTTTGCCGACAAAGTCTATACCTTCTTCTGCCCATATTTTATTGATTTGCTCTTCGCTGTTGCAGATTCTATTATTTGTTAATTCTCTAACCAAATTTTCTTTGCTTGAAAAAAATTTATACAGAGTTTTCTTGCTCATTCCCAAACCTGAAGCGATTTCTTCCATCGTAACTTTTGCATAACCAAATTGAAGGAACATTTGCTCCGCCTTTTCCAGGATTCTTTCCTTCATATCCTTTTCATCTAACATTATATTTTCCTTTCATTAGAAAACGTTTTCCGTTTACCTGGTTTCCCAGAGGCGAAAAAAATTGCAGTCTGGGACTGCTTTATTAATAAGATTTCCACTTTGGAAACCAATAGTGTTTATCTGGTTTCCAAAATAAATAAAAATATTCCATTTTGTCAAGAATTGATGTGAAAAAATTTTGGGAGGGCAGAAGGTTGTGATAGATGTCAAGAATTAAGTATGAAAGGGAATTGTTTATTCAGCTTGCATGTTTGCTTCATAGACATCGCGGAATTTTTTAATTGCATCAAAAATCCCTTCAGCAATATTTGTTTGACCGGTATTACTGTTAAGATAGTGCGCATCCTTAGGATTAGACAAAAATCCTGTCTCAATTAGCACACTGGGCATAGAAGCGCCGACAAGAACATAGAATCCTGCTTGTTTAACGCCTCGTGGTTCTTCCGATACTTTTTTTGCCATTTCTTTATCGACGAAAGAGGCAAATTGTTCCGAATAACGCATGTAGGCTGCTTGAGCCATACTCACAAGAATAAAATTTTCATCTGTGAGTTTTTTATAACGCTCCGGATTATCTTCATATTTAATTACGCTATTTTCTCTTGAAGCAATAGAAATTGCTTCTTTAGTTCTGCCAGGTCTTAAAAGATAAACTTCAAAACCATTACTGCTGCTTGGTTTATGCGGTGTCGCATTGCAGTGAATAGATATAAAAAGTTTCCCTCCATTTTCATTAGCAATTTGACCACGCCTGTATAGCTCAACAAATTTATCTGTCTTTCGCGTAAAAACTACTTTTACATCTTTCATATTTTTTCTAATATCTGCTCCAAGCTTTAACGCTATTGCAAGATTAATATTTTTTTCTTCTATACCATCAACGCCGATTGTACCGGAATCTTTTCCGCCATGCCCCGGATCAATAACAATTACGTTGAAATCCCATTTTGCCTTTTCTTTATTAAGACTAAGATTTTTATCAAAAATCTTATTATGTAGAGCAATTAAAATATCGTTGCTGCCGTTGTCGTTCATTACCTCACTGCTTGTATATTCCTTTTTCAAATAGAATTTTAACTCAGCACCAGATTGCAGATTTTTTGCTTCGATCCTCTGTATTATTCCTTGCTCCCCGGTTCTATCTATTTTGGTAATGTCGGCATTAACTTTCCTAAAAATGATTGTAAGGATTCCGTTCTTAAATGAACTGCTGTATGCAGGAATTTTAATTTTACTTTTAACGCGTACCAAAGTTCCGTTTGCTTTTTCTTCAAGAGAAATACCAGTAATATCATAATTACTTTTGGGAACAGTTTCGCTTTTTACAACTTCCGCCGGTTGATCTTTCCTGAGACTGAAGTTATTTAATGTAAGAATATTATTTTCTTTCTCTATGGATAATTCCGCCTTTAAAAATTGCTGTAAAACTTTCAGACTATATTTCAGAGGAATAAATATCTGTCCGCCGATGAAATAAGTAGAAGTGGGAAGCTGGATAATTTTTGTGTCATCCTTTGATTTTGAATAATAAATAATAAAAGGATTTTTTGAAGTGAAATAAATTTTATTCCCGTTATTTAGAAGCTCTATTTTTTCTGATTCGGGATTATAATGGTAGTCTAACGAAAGGGCATCAGCGAAGGGTTTTATGGCTATATAGATTGTTCCTTCGCGATTATAAACCGGAAGTGAGCTTTTACTTCCGTTTACCATAAAATTAATTCTGTTGATTGATTGGGCAAAAGAAGAAGCTGTAAGAATCAAAACGAAAATGAATAATATTTTGGGTTTCATCATTTTCTCTAAAACATTAGCCTATAAAGGGAATGAAAAATCCGGTCGTCTTTTTGTAATTCATAAAAGCTTCCTTAAAATTCTTTTCAAGAAGTTTTTCCTCAAGAGATGCCCGCAAGATTAGTAGCGGAATTTCAATCAAAGCAAGTGGGACAACAATAAAACTTAATACCGCAATGCCAGCACCTAAGTCCATTAAGATCTGCGAAATGTACTGGGGATGACGCAAAAATTTGAAAGGACCTTTTGTAACAAGCTGGTGGCTTCTAAAAATTAAAACATCTTGTGAGTAATTTTCACCTAAAGTTTTAAAAGCCCAGATTTGAAACCATGAAAAGGCGACATAAAATATAAATCCCACTAATCTAAGATTTTCGTTATTACCGGAATAGTTTATTGTTCCGATTTGAAAAACACCGACAATAATTCCAAGCAAGGTTAAAACAGATAAAATTATCGGCAGTTTTTGTAGATATGTTTGAGGTTTTTCCTTTGAGACGGCGATGGATGATCTTAAGCCTTTTTTTGCGCTCGAAGCGTTAGCTCCAAAGGTAGCAATAATATTTATTCCTATTAATATGTTGATTGGGTCCATGAGAGAATTTAGTCCGTTTTCTTTCCATACTTTTTCATAATTAAAGTCCATTCTTCAATGCTAAGTTTTTCAGATTCTTCAATCAGCATGATTGGGATATCATCTTCAATTTTATAACGGCGTCTGGTGTTTTTATCAACAGAGACTAATGTGTTTCCATCTAGAACCAAATCCGTTCTTGATTCGGGACAGCAAAGGATATCTAACAAATCTTGGCTTATCATATTAACTCTAATTTTTTGAATATCAATTTAACATAATTTTTTAGATCTAAAACAATCAACTGTGTGATCATTTACCATACCTACGGCCTGCATAAAAGCGTAACAAATTGTAGAGCCAACAAACTTGAATCCACGTTTTTTCAAATCAATACTCATTGCATCAGATTCCCGAGTTTTTGTCGGAATTTCTTTTAAGGATTGCGGTGAATTTTTCTTTGGTTGTCCGCCTACAAACTGCCATATATACTTATCAAAATTGCCAAATTCTTTTTGAACATCTAAATACGCTTTTGCGTTTTGAACTGCTGCATTGATTTTTAATTTGTTCCGGATAATTCCTTCGTTTGATAAAAAACTTTCAATTTTCTTTCCATCATAAATGGCAATTTTCTTTGCGTTGAAGTTATCAAATGCCTTCCGGTAGTTTTCTCTCTTTTTCAAAATAGTTATCCAACTTAAACCAGCTTGTGCTCCTTCAAGAATTAAAAATTCAAACAACAGTCTATCATCGTGAACCGGAACACCCCATTCTTCGTCGTGATATTTTAAATAAAGCGGATCGCTTGTCGTCCAACTGCATCGCTTAATATTTTGCATTTCATTTTCATAGTTATTATTTATTAACTGTAAAATTAGTAATTCTTTTTGTGTTAATAAATTCTAATCGGAAAATTCTTACTTTCATTATTGAAAGTGAAAATGGGGATTTATTTTGATCTGCACAAATCTTATTCATAATATTTATCTTTGGATAGATCAATAATACGAAAGACATTATATGAAAATTTCGGATTTCAAAGTTAAACCAGGTTCAAAGGTTGATTTGTCAAAAATTGACACGTCAAATTCAAGCGGGATAAAATCTAAAGGGGAAGCCAAAAAACTTCTAAAGAAAAATGTTGAAAAGATGATTGAACTTCAAGATAAACTTTATGCTGAAGATAAATACTCATTGCTTTTAATTTTTCAGGCAATGGATGCAGCCGGGAAAGACGGAACAATCAAACACGTAATGAGTGGTCTTAACCCACAAGGCACTCAAGTTACCAGTTTCAAACAGCCGTCTGCCGAAGAATTAGATCATCATTATTTCTGGAGAGTAAATAATGCTTTGCCGGAGCGAGGGCGCATTGGAATTTTTAATCGTTCATACTACGAGGAAGTATTGGTAGTTCGAGTTCATAACCTTCTTGCGACAGAGAAAATTCCTGCCGAGCTTATTAGTGGAAATATTTGGCAAACCCGTTTCAGAGAAATAAATGATTTCGAGAAAAATCTTTACGAGAACGGTACGATAATTCTAAAATTCTTTCTTCATCTTTCAAAGGATGAGCAAAAACGCCGTTTCCTTGAAAGGATTGACACCCCCTCAAAAAAATGGAAGTTCTCTGAAACTGATTTAAAAGAAAGGGGCTTTTGGAATGACTACCAAAAATATTTTGCCGAAGCTATTTCAGCAACAAGCAAGAAGCATGCTCCATGGTTTATAATCCCTGCGGATGTAAAATGGTTTGCACGTCTTTCAGTTTCTTCAATTATAATCGATACGATGGAAAAGTTAAATCTTCAATATCCAAAATTGAATAAGCAACAACTTGAAGACTTAAAAATATGTCAAGAGAAATTGGAAAAAGAATAACTCGATGATTCTTTTACTATCAAAAATTGTTAGTTAAATTATTCATCATTTGTTTTCTTTTTCTGCAAATCTTTTCCAGATAAAATAGACCGGTATTCCTAAAAGAACGATTATCATTCCGGGCCAGGAATACATTGGTTTGAAAATTAAAAGATCAATTGAAATTGCAGAGGCGGCTAAAATATAAAGGGCTGGAACTACCGGGTAACCCCAGGCTTTGTATGGACGCTCGGCATCAGGTCGTTTTTTTCTCAAGAGAAAAATTCCCGCAATAGTAAGAATATAAAAAATTAGAACAGCAAATATTACATAATCAAGCAAATCGCCATACGTCCCCGAAAGACATAGAAGAGAAGCCCAAATAGCTTGCACAACAAGCGCAACACCCGGTACCGAATTTTTGTTTATCGTTCCGGTTTTTTTAAAGAACAAATTATCTTTTGCCATTGCATAATAAACACGTGCGCCGGCAAGTATTAAACCATTGTTGCATCCAAAAGTTGAGATCATAATTAGGACTGCCATAATTACTACTGCGGGTGCTCCAAATATCATTGAGGATGCTGCTGTAGCAACTCTATCGCTTAAGGCAAATTGAATGCCCCTGCCAACTACGCTAACTCCTTCAGGAGTTCCTTTCAAAGGGAGAACTAAAATATAAGCCACATTAGCACCGATATAAAGGAGCGTAACAATTGCAGTCCCAAGGAACAAACTCAAGGGAATATTTCTTTTAGGGTTTTTTACTTCTGCCGCGGTAAAGGTAATGTTATTCCAAGCATCGCTTGAAAACAATGAACCGACCATCGCTACTCCAATTGCTGCCAGAAGCATTGAACCTGATAAAGATTCAACAGAAATTATTTTCCCGTTAGAAATATGAGTCCAACTTGCGTTCCAGAAATTTGAGAAGTTAGCTCCGATCGCAGCGGCATTTTTCCCGATAAAAAAGGCAAGAAGTATTAGACCGAATAAAGCGACAACTTTTGAAAAGGTAAAAATATTTTGGACAATTTTCGCGGTGCGCACTCCGCGAATATTCGAAGATGTAAGAACAACTACACTTAATATAGCAAGTATTTGTGCAGCCGATATTTTTAATCCGAATAATGAGAACAAAATATTATTTTCGCTGAACCATGGAATTAAGACGGCGGTGTACTTTGCAAATGCAACAGCAACTGCGGCAATAGTTCCGGTTTGGATTACAAGGAAAAGAGTCCAGCCGTATAAAAATCCAACTAAGGGATTATATGCTTCACGGAGATAAACATATTGCCCGCCGGCATGAGGAAGCATTCCGGCAAGCTCGCCGTAACTTAAAGCTGCAGTAATTGTAATTGCGCCTGTAATCAACCATACAAGAAGCAGATAGCCTGGTGACCCGACAGTCCTTGCAATATCAGCGCTTACGATAAAAATTCCAGAACCAATCATCGAGCCAATTACAATCATTGTAGAGTCAAGTAAACCAAGTTCCCTTTTAAAATCCTTAGTTTCAGTAAAAGTTGTATCCGGTTTCTCCATACTAATCTTTCATCAAATTTTAAAATGATTTAATAATTTTAACATACAAATTATTTATCAAATGTGATGTTAAATTAAACTGGCAAGAATATTTATAATTAGCGCAAGGATCGCTGTGTTAAAAGCAAAAGAAAGAACACCATGCAATAAAACCAAGCGCCTCATTCTTTTTGAAGTTACTTGAACATCAGAGACCTGGCAGGTCATGCCTACGACAAAAGAGAAGTAAGAAAAGTCCATATAATCCGGTTCCCTTTTCCCAGGGAAATCCAATCCGCCGTCATTTTCTTTATTGTCAAGAGTGATTTTATCACCGTAATAAACATGTGCATATCGAAGGGCAAATAAAGTATGAATTAAAAGCCAGGAACAAATTACAGAAGCAATAGCAAGAGAAATGTGAAACGTTAGTTCACTAGCCGGAAGACCTTTGCTTGAGCCGAGGACAAAGCCAACGGCGAAAAGACTAATACAAGCCGCAATTATAACTAAGGAAAAAATTGTAGTACGGCTTGAATCTTGCTTCTTTGCAGTTAGCCTAATTTGATGTATTTCTGTGATTGATATTGAAATCCAGCTTAAGACCAAAGTAATAACGGCAAAAACGTCCCAACCCAATGTAATCAGGTTTGGAATAGACAGAAATCTTTGAGATATAAGTAAGAATAGAAGTGATATCAATAATGCAATGGCCGACCGATGATGGGAGTCTAATTTACTAATTTTATTAAATGACAGCATTTTTTTAATCAAATGACAGAAAGATTATAAAAATAATTTTCTCATGTAATATAGGTAAAGAATAATATTTTAGAGAAGATAATACTCAAAAAAAATCCCCGGATTAAATAAATAACCGGGGATTGAAAAGCAGGAAATTACCAGCGTCTACCGCCACCACCGCTGCCGCCTCTGTTTCCGCCGCCGCTGCTACTGCCGCCACGACGATTATTTCCGCCGCCGCCGCTGCCGCCGCGTCTATCGCCGGTACGAGGTCTAGCTTCATTAACGGTAATTTTTTTACCTTTAAGATCTTTTGTGTTAAGTTCATCCATAGCTTTTTGAGCTTCCGAAAGACCTGGCATTTCTACAAATCCAAATCCTTTCGATTCCTGGCTAAACATATCTCTAATGACTTTAGCGCTTTTTACTTGTCCGTAATTTGCGAAAAGTTCTTTCAAATCATCATCGGAAACATCCCGAGATAAATTGCCTACAAAAATGTTCATGTTGACTCCTAAAAAATAATTTGTTAATAAGTTATAAGAATTAGCAAGCATTGAAAAAAAGGAGAAACAATCTTACTGAACAAATTTGGTAAACATAAGGGATGTTTAATTGCTTTTTATCCTGGATTCTAATTCTTTGGATACAATTTAAGTTAAATAATTCATTCTTACAAATAAAATTAAATGGACTTAAAACTGCACGTTCTGAGTGAGAGCAGGTATATTGCCATGAGTTTTATAGCACGCTAAAGACTTCCCACCGGCAGAGAGTGTTGTTGAACTCTTTTATTTCGTCTCGAAAGAAGATAGGGGTTTCAGAACTGACTAAAAAGAGATTTCTTCCCGCAAACGGGGCAAACGGGGCAGGCCCTCCGCCTGCCGGTAGAGAGCGTTGCAGAACTCTCCTATTTAGTCTCGAACGTAAAGAGAGGTCTAAAAAGGGATTTCTCCCTCCGGTCGAAATGACATTTTGGAGTTGTGCAACAGCCTCGTTAGACAGGCACAGTTCCAAGAACCAGTTCACTTGATATATTTGACTAAAATTTTAATGTCCGTGATATAGTAGTGTGTGACAAAATTGACACACTTTTTTTTGAAAGATTTAAATAAAAATTATAGGCTTGGTGGAGGCTTGTCATAGGCTTGTTAGATGCCTGGTGGAGTGAAGGAGAAATTAAGGGAAAGACAGGAAGAAAAAGGTTGCAGTTGTGACAAAATTGGCAGACATCAGAAGTGCTAAGAACTAGACACAAAAAGTAATTTTGAATCCTTTATGATTGTGCCAGATGACACATCCATACTATTTAGTATTATCTTCAGATGAGCAGCGTTGGAATAATGGAAAAAATTAGTAAATCCCATGGCCCCACTATCTCAATTTTGGCAGACAGCAAAACTCTAAGGACAAAACGAATGAGTAAGACTTTATTAGCTTAATGGGGCGAACTATCTACACTCTTTCTTGAAGAAGACCGAGCATGGGATTAACAATAGGGATTGTAATTATAGCTCCTATAATTGTCCAAAATACTACTTCACCCAAAATTCATTTCCAAAGGATTAATCAAAAAATAATTTTGTAATTTTCACTTGAAGATAAAAGTCAATCTGACAATATTAAATACACTAATTTTTCCATCACAATGAAATAAAAATCACAGCCGGATATAAAATTATGTTTGTAAGAAAAAATCTTCTGCCGTTAATACTTTTTGTCATATTTCCCTTACAGATTTTTGCACAAAACTATTCACTAATCCCCTTTCGGTATAATGACAATTGGGGGTTTTGTGATAAGTACAAAAGAATTATAATTCAGCCAAAATACGACAGTGTTAATACTTTTTCGGGTGACTTTGCACGCGTTATTCTAAACGGAAAAACAGGTATTATAAATTCAAATGGAAAAGAAATTGTAAAAATTAAGTATGATCGCATTTTTGATTTTTCGGAAGGACGGGCAAAGGTTTCTGCCGGCGTTAAATCCGGTTTTATAACTACTGGGGGTAAAGAAATTATTCCATTAATATTTGACGATGCCTATTCCTTTAGTGAAGGATTGGCTGCCGTTGAAATCGGGAATAAATGGGGTTTTATTGACAGACAAGGAAAAGTGATTATCCCAGTAAAATATGATTTTGTTTACGGCTTTAAGCATGGTTTAGCCGGAGCTAAAATAAACGGCAAAGGAGGGTTCTTAAACTTAAAAGGAGAAGCAGTAGTACCTTTTATGTTTGACGAAATACCTTTCTACTATAAAGAGGTTTTTAGAGATGGATTATCTGCCGTTCGTCAAAACGAAAAATTCGGATTCATAAACTCAAAGGGTGACTTGGTTATTCCGATGAGATTTGATGCTGTTAATTCTTTCAGAGAGGGTTATGCAAGTGTTAAAATGAGTTTTAGAAAAAAATGGGGTTACATCAATAAAAAGGGAGAACCTATCACTCAATTTATTTTTGATAAAGTATACTTCTTTCATGAAGGACTTGCAGGTGTCGTGATAAAAGATTCTACCGGTTTTATTGATACTAAGGGAGAAATTGTAATTCCGGTTAAATATCAGGATGCTAATTCTTTTAGTGAAGGCTTGGCAAGAGTAAAATTTAATAACAAATATGGGTTTATTAATAAAGTCGGAGGCGTTGTAGTTCCAATTAAATATGAGGGAGCGGGAAATTTTTCCGAAGGACTTGCCGCAGTGAAAAAAAATGGGCTGTGGGGATATGTTAATAAAATTGGGGAAATAATAATTCCAATAAAATATAATTCGGCTACAGAATTTGAAAACGGATTAGCCCTTGTAATTGATAATGGAAAATTTGGTTACATAAATTCTTCCGGTGTTGAATATTGGAAAAACTAATGTGTGCTATTTTACAAAAATTAATTACTGTGTAACTTTTTTGTAAGCTCTAACGTAATCAATAACCAATTGCTGCGGAAAAACAGTCGGATCAACGCCGTATATACCGCCCCAATTTCCGCCCACAGCAAGATTAAGCACGAAATGGAAGTCCTTATCAAATGGCCAGGATTGATAACCGGTATGATTATTTATATATGTGAAATATTTTGTAGAATCTACATAAATATTAATAGTATCCTTAGACCATTCCATAGCATAGACATGAAATGCAGCAGTAGCATCATTCACCCGCAAAGTAGAAGTAGCATTAGAATTATCACAATGGATTGATGCGTGAATTACCTCGGGATCATAACCGACATGTTCCATAATATCAATTTCACCGTTATCAGGCCAGCCTCCGTTTCCATAAGTCCATTGCGTCGGAAGCATCCAGATAGCAGGCCAGGTGCCTCTTCCGAAAGGAATTTTTGCTTTGACCTCAAAACGTCCGTAAGTCCAATTGCCGGTACCGGTAGAAACCAGACGTGCGGATGTATAATTACTACCATTATAACTTTCGGAATCGGCTTCTATAATTAAGACACTATCTACAACACGCGCGTTTTGAAGCCTGTTTCTGGTATAATATTCAAGTTCGTTATTTCCCCAACCGTTATTTCCTACATCATAAGTCCATTTTGTAGAATCAGGATGGCCATTGTAGTTAAACTCATCAGACCAGACCAACTGCCAGCCGTTTTTAATCTGCGGAGGCGGATTAGTCGAAGAATTATTTTCTGCAGGATTGGATTTGTTACATCCGCCGGATAAGATTGTAAAAGTAATAAATGTAATTAGAAATATATTTTTCAACATCCTTTTAAACTCGCAGCAAATCTTTTAAGAATTTTTTCACTGTAATAATAATATTGGCCACAGCAATAATCACCATTGACGGTATTAAATTTATTTCTTTAGGCTTATGCCTTTTCAATTAAAATTTGTTGTTTTATAAATCAAAATTTTTAAGTAATTCATTTTGCGCAAAATTTAAGATTTAATAACCACGTTCTTCAGGAGGTGGACTAAACAAGATGATAAATTATGGCTTTAGCCACATAAACAGCAAATATGGGGCTAAAGCCCATGTTTTGTTTGGATAACCCTTAAAAAACATTCTCAAATAATAACATAATGCACCTTAAGCATCTATGTTCTTTATATAATTATCATATTTTATTTCATCAAGATCATCTTCTTAGTCGAGACAAAATTATTCGTTATTAACTGATAGAAATATATTCCACTTGAAATATTACTAGCGTTAAACGATACATTATAATTTCCTGTTGGTTTAACCTCTCCGTCGATTAAAGTCGATACTAATCTTCCTAAAGCGTCATATACTTTCAAAGTGACCGCACTTTTCTGAGGTACTGAATAACTTATTACGGTACTTGGATTAAACGGGTTGGGATAATTTTGATTCAACGCATAGTTTTGCGGCACCGGCTGTGCAGCGGTTGTTTTTTTCATAGTCTTTAGTATTTCATTAACAGACCTAATCCAAATTTCTCCGTTCCAAGAACCTGCAAAAACAGAACTTCCTATGTTAGCGAAACAATAAATGAACGGTTCCGTTAATCCTGAGTCAACCGGTGCCCATGATGCACCGTTATCTACCGACAGAAAGATTCCCTCGCCTGAGGTTCCGACAAGAATCTTGGGATCAATTACTTCAAATGAACGAATAAAAGATGTGGTCATTCCCGAATCGGAGGATACCCAGTCTACTCCATTATCTGTTGAAGTAAAAATGCCGGCATCATTTCCCATATAAAGTGTTGTCCCCTTTACTGCAAATTGATAAATGTTAAGGTTTGTTAATCCGCTATTAAGTTGTATCCAGGAATTCCCGTTATCATTTGAGAAGAATACACCATCACCCCAAGTACCTGCATATAGATAATTTCCATATACAAGAAGTGTACGGACATACAAGTTTGTTAAACCCGTATTTGTAGCACTCCAAGTCACACCATTATCTGAAGAAACAAAGATTCCCCCTCCCCATGTTGAAACAAAAATATCTGTCCCCTTAAAGACGATTGAATATATATTATTATTTGTTAAACCTTTGGCTTGAGTCCAGCTTTTCCCGTTATTGGAAGACATGTATAATCCTCCCCATATGCCTCCGTAAGTACCGCTGCCGTATGTTCCCATCATAATCATCGAATCATTAACTGCTATTGCATTTATATCTGAAGTGGTTAGCCCTGAATCAATATATGCCCATGTTGAACCGCTGTCGGTCGAATAATAAAGATTTCCACCCAATGTTCCAGCATAAAGATTTGAACCGTTTACTGCCATTACTGTAACCTTACCGGGTAATGCCCCGTGACCATATGGAGGATTTGGCAACACTGTATTTGTCCATTGAGCAAATATTTGGCTTGGACTGAATGTCAATATGCTTAATAGAATAAAAAGTAAAAATTTCATTTTCATATTTATAACCTTAATTTTTTTACGAATAAACCTTTAATTACATATTCACTATTTAATTTCTCCAAATCATAATATCATTTCATTAAAAGGCAACACCAATAGTAAACTTTTGGATATTATTCAATCTGCCAAAATCCTGGTATGCATAGTCTAACCTAACGGCGACGTTACCCAACAATATTTGTTTCAATCCAAAACCTAGCGTAAAGGATTCCTCCGAGTCCGTTAAGAACAATGATTTATATCCGCCCCGGATAGCAATAATATCGTCATAGACATATTCACCTCCGACATTTATACTTTCATAATTATCACTCGGATGCAAAGCATCAATAGCAATAGTAATCTTGTTCTTTTCAGTTGATAATGGACTGTATGCAAGACCCACCCTAAAATTTAACGGAAGCGACCAATAATCTGTACTTAAATTTGCCGGAATCCGGTTATTTATACCTGTAGTCGTAGGATCTTGGACATAAGTAACCAGAGTTGAATTACCCTGAAGCTGCATTTTTGTACCAAAGTTAGAGATAGACATACCAAGCATTATCCCGTCAAAAGGAGTTTTGTATTGTACACCAAGGTCCATAGCAAAGCCGATAGCGCTTGTCTGCCAAATAGACTGATAAACTATTTTAGGATTAAAACCTATTGCAAAATTATCAGTTAAGTTAATTGCATATCCTAAGCTAAATGCTATATCAGAGGCATTAAAAATCTGTCCCGTACCGTTTGGCTGATCTACGGTTGTTACCTTCATATCTCCGTAAGAAGATGATATAAAACTAAAGCCAACCGTTCCCATTCCGCCAAGATTATAAGATGCTGCAAGGTAATTATAAGCTACATCAGCTATCCAGTTTGTATGGTCGAACATAATTCCGGTGCCGTCTATCTTTGCCAGACCTGCAGGATTCCAGTAAAATGCACTTTGATCATCGGCTATAGCTACGAAGGCGCTTCCCATAGCTGTTGCTTTTGCTCCCTCGCTTATTGATAGAAACGTAGCTGCCGTTGTTCCTCTTTTTGAAACATTCGATACAAAATCACTCTGGCAAAATGTCATTGACGTGGTTATGAATAATGCCGAAAAAATAACTAATATTCTAATTTTCATCTTCATCTCCGCTATTTAATTACCGCAAATTTGCCAATGTATTCACCTATTCCCGGGGCATCTACATGAAACACATAGACACCGTAAGCTATATCCATTCCATCGTCAGTTACCAAATTCCAGGTAATGGCGCCGCCGCTGTTTAGGTTAGAACCATCTTTATATAATGTCTTTACTAGAGCTCCGGACATAGTATATATTTTTATCGTACATTTTGCAGGTAGATTTATAAAATCAATCATCCTATCTCCGCGACCGGTAGCAAAAAGTGTCCTTGGCTCCCAGGTGGCCGCTGCTATATAAGGATTCGGCACTACTGAAATTTTTGATAAATCCTTATTTGCCTGTGAAACATTTACAGCTGCCGATTTTGTAGTGAATGAGAAATAGTCACCGTTTTCAAACGGCTTCAAAGTATATATACGGAACTTATCACCTGCCTGCGGAAATACAGGAGTCAGACCGGGATTTTGTGGTGGCTGATACAGTACTCTCCAAGTGTATTTGGTTTGAGTCCCTATTTTCTGAGTAAAGATTATAAAATCACCCAGTGTCAGTGTTTTTGAATGATCATTATCCAAAACTTCAGCGCTTACTGGATTGCCGGTTGAAATATCCGTTACTGTAAAGTCGACCGGTATCTTTGTCTGTTTTGTTGTATCTACATTATGATCAAAGAAATCCATTTCATAGTCGGTTGGCCATTTGAAGTCTAAATTAGGAGATGTCATATCGGGCACTACACTCATATTCAGATTGCTTTTACCGACATACCATCCAGTCAATGAATCGTTTATTGCCACAGTCGTATCATTGCTGAATGAAAATACCATCCCGTCAAACGGCGGACTAAAAATGGTAGGACCAAATACTGTTGCGTCAACATTACTTTGCAGAGTGTCCGCTGTGCCGTTATAATTTCTTACTACACTATAAGAAGATGTACGGTAATTCGGGAAAGTTCCTTGAGAATTAAATTTAATGATATACTGCGCGCCGTCATTTACTGTTTCCGGGTTTAATACCTGCGCGCTTATAGAACCCGTACCAACGCCCTGAGTAACCTTGCTTATATCTCCCACAATTTGAGGTGGGACATAACCTGCTACCGGGGCATTCGGTGTAACAACCGCACAGTTGATATCTACAAAGGTAATATTACCGGCGTAATCCTCCCTAATGATTTTTGAGCATTCTGTAGGCTGCAGACCGGTTGTTCCTTTATTAGGATCGCCTTTTGAATAAGAGCATACTGCATAATAATATGTCTTACCGTTTTCAACCGTAGTATCTACAAACGAATGCTGAAGACCGGTATTGCTGCCTCTCCAAAAATGGGCGCCGTTTATTCCAACTGGATCAGGACCGGAGATTGAGTCAGCTATATCAAATTGGGCTATCGGTTTCCAGTATTTAGGTTCTCCCTGTGAGTCAGTTATCAACTTTACATCATTAAATTGAGGATCTAAGCTTCTGTAAATTGTATAGCCTTCAAAAGATTTTTTATATCCTTGCTTGGGGTCATTATTCTCAAAACCAAGGTATGGGTCTCTTGATTGTTCGGCGATACTATTCCAATACAAGAAAACCCTTTTATCTCCGGCAACCGAACTTACTGTCGGTGTATAAGGCGGTTTCGAAAAATTATAATTTGCATTATATATTTGCTGTACCGTTTCTTTATTAAATAATAAATTATTTAAGTCATTACCCATTACCAGAGCTAAAGAAAATCTCTCTCTTAAGCCTTTACCAAGAGGAAACGGACCTGATGCGAATACCATACTGATATTAACATTCTGCTGAAGTGTATCTTTGAATCCATTATTCATTTTCTGCCACATCGGTCCATCATTTTTAGGCCAGCCAGCCAAAGGTCCTTTATCTGCAAGCACATAGATAGAAACGGCAGTTAATCCTATTTGATCTGACTCATCTTTATCAGTCTCGTCAAAATGAGGCTCTCCGTGAGTCGGCAGTCCATCGCCTTCACCTTCATCAGGACCTGTATAGCCAAGATCCCAGGGACCAAGACCATCGCGCCCGACGTCATCATTCAATGGCTCTCCGGCATCCCATTTACCGTTGCCGTTCAAATCTCCAAATGAAACCCAGTTATGATTATTATCGATATTATCATCTCGTCTTTCGTCTATCATTCCGTCCTGGTCATTATCAATTCCGTCAAAGGGATTGCCCGGACTTTCCAAATATGCATAACCCATATAGCCGGTCTTCCAGTTACCCGGATTTCCAAGTCCTCCGGGAGCCCATGAATATGCGATGTCTAATGCCGTATTGAAGTACGCGCTGTTTCCCGGTTCTGTAGCATTGGCGCCGCCAACTCCGGGATCTGCATAAAACCCAAAGGCAGTACTGTCGTATGTATAGTCTGAAAGGTTGACGATATCATAATGCCAAAAGATTATATCTTCGGCTAACACATGAGACCACTGAAAACCTCTCACTTCAACCCTTAAGCCTAAACCCGCACGGTTGGAATCGTTGGCTAATGGATAGAAAAAATAAGGAGTTTTAGTGAATTTTTTATCCTGTGAATCATCCAATACAAAGAAAGTTTCAAAGTCGGCGTTCATTACCCCTTTACCAAAATAACCATACCATTTACCATTCCACGAAGGGTCTAATCCTAATGAAATAGGCCAGGTAGGCGGGAAGGAAGTCGGATCGATATTTATAGCAATATTTGTACTTTTAGGATTTGCATAACCCGGCACAGGTTCCAAACCCCATGGTACTTGAGTAATTGGATCCATGCTGTACTCTTCTCTGTATGCTGAGATGATTGGATCGATTCTCATACCGGTTGGCGTGGTTACTCTTGCACCAATTAAAATTGCCTGACCATCGAGATAGTTATGACCTGAACCTGCTGGCCATTCGATTGTTGGGGCATATAGCCATTTACCGACCTCGCCGTCGTTGTAGAATAATGTATTTATTCTATTTCCGACCATTATACTCTGCCTTCTGTAGGAAAAGTTTCCATATGGATCGTTCCGGTACAGCTGAATTCTTGGGTCCGGCTGGCCAATGTCCATTTGTGCTAAGGTTATATTTAACCCCGTGCCTAATAAAAAAAGAATAATTAAAATCTTCAGTTTCATTCTATATTCTCCTAATCGATTTATCTAAAATCCTACAGTAAAGCCAATGCGTACCTGTCTTGGCGCCGAAAAACTTGTGGGATCGTTTAAGTATTGTTGAATTGTATTTAAGGCGTAAAGCGTTCCTGCAAGATTTGTATATAAATCTATATTTGCCCGGCCGCTTGCTGAGTTTACATTTACTTCATTCTTTATATCTAACAGATTGTACACAAGTAAAAAAGCATTCAAATTTATTCCGCCGACTTTGAAGTATTTCTCCGCTCTCATGTCTACATTATATGTCGGCGGTTTTAATCCTCCGTTTTCAAACCTGATTCCTTCGGATACCCTTACGTCTTCTGTGTACGGAAATCCTGAACCATAATTAAAAATCAATCCCACATTCCAATTGTTGGCCTGACCAAAATTGAATGATAAATTTAACGTAGAGCGCTGATCCCAATTTAACGGTACAAATGTTTTATTTGTTTCAATCGGTGGACTTGTTTGATTATTATAAAACACTGACATTGGATCGGAGGCATCGCCTTCGGCTATCTGGTAGGTGTAATCTAATTTAGCGCTAAAAAAGTCTCCAAACCTTTTATCCAGTGTAAGTATAAATCCTTTTACATTTCCGTAATCTCTATTAACAAATCTTGCATAATTAACACCCTGATATGTGTTGATAATTTCCATGCCCAAAAGATTTCTGATGTCTCTGTAGTATACCGTAAAATCCAATGACAAGTCTGAGGCTAACCCCTGCTGAAGTCCTATCTCATACATTACTGTCTCTTGTGCCTTCAAGTCCGGGTTTCCGACTACCGATGACAGTGTTGTACTCGGAACAACTATTATATCCGGGTTTACATAAAGATTAGAGAAGCTCGGTATTTGAAAGAAGTGTCCATAAGAAAAATGTATTATTCCTCTGTCGGTTATAGGAAAAGAAATTCCCAAGCGGGGACTTATCTGCATCTTTGGTGTGGCTTTTATCATTTGTCCCGCATTCACAAAATTTGTATCTCGCATCGGGTTTCTTAAGTCGGCTAGATATTTTGAGTTTGCATTAAAATAATCAAACCTGACTCCAAAATTCAAAATCATTATATCATATTCTGCTTTATCCTGGATATAAGCCGAAAATGCCATAGGATACTTTGTATATTCCTCATTGTCTGTCGTCCCTAACTGCCTGTAGCCTAGTGTGAAGGCCGTGTCATTCGGCGTTAAATTTACCACATTGTTATCATGGTTATAAAGCTTATACCAATCAGCCTCTGCTCCTACGCCTATCTTATGTATTCTCGAGACCTGTGCGTTTAACTGCCACTGCAATGTGCTCTGTATCGTGGTGCGTTTATAACGGCCAGTTTGCTGACCGCCTGATTGGAATGTATAATTTGATATCGGTGCGCCCTGATATGGATCAACATAACGGCTGTCATAAGGATCTGCATAAACATAGCCTGTATAGTCATATCTGTTAACAGAAAATTTTAATGTCTGATAAACACTCTGCGAGGGAACATGAGATATCTGGAAACTTTGAATTAGATTGTTCATATAATTATTCATTATACCATCCGGTGTCCATGCCCAGGCCTGACTAAAATATTTATTCCAATCCTTATTCCAAAATGCACTGTATGTAAACTTTAAATCTGGCAGTGAGTAGGTCAGCTTTCCGTTAAATGAATATCTTTCCGTAGGATTCATCGGAACAAATGATCCGTCGCCCGTATGAGTGTAGATATAAACAGGATTACCGTTAGGATCTAGTATAGCAAAACCATTCGGATCTTTTAGTGCAAAAGGTGATTTATCCGAAACATTGTATACCCGCTTTCCGTACAAGTAACCGTTATCGTGATAATACCTGCCTGTCATAAAAAATGTAAGATGACTTAGTACCTTCGTCGGGCCGCTTAGGCTAAATTCATAATTCTTTGTTCTGAAGGATGTCAGTCTGCCTATGTTTGGGAAAATATTTGTATGGGTTGTTACGTAATCTCCCATATATGCCGAAAGAGAACCATGAAAGGTTTGCGATCCATCTTGTGTTACTATATTAACTATACCAGACATTGCCTGTCCATATTCAGCATTAAATGTTCCGCTGATAACTTCCATTTCTCGGATCGATGAGTTTTCTACTTGTAGAGGAAGTCCTCCGTCATAAGGATCCGTCACCGGTAATCCGTCAACCAAATATGATACTTCATCGGAACGGCCGCCTCTGAAATGTCCGCCCACAACTCCCGCTTGTAGATTTATTATCTGACCTACGCTTTCCACAGGCATCATGCTGATTTCACTGGCAGATACCGTTACCGAAGAGGAGGTAAGATCTTTTTGAACCAAAGGACGCTCAGCTGTAATTACTACTTCCTTTGCACTAACTGATTTTTGGTTAAGTTTTACATCAAGTGAAAATGTCAGATCTATCTTTATCGGAACTTTATGCACTACTACTTTTTCATAACCAACCGCGCTTACCATTACGGTATAGTCTCCCGGCGGTATATTGTTAATGTAATAATACCCGTTTACATCTGCGGCTGCACCCATATATGTGCCTTCTATTATTACATTAGCACCTATCAACGCTTCGCCTGTCTGAGCGTCCGTTATTCTGCCGGATAACTTTCCGGTAGTGCCCGCATAAGACATGCCTGTTAGAAACAAAATTGAGATGAAAAACAGTTTCTGCATTTTTATCAGAAAGCGGTTTGCTTTTAATAATTTCCGATTATCGCATTTACACATGATCTTTTTTTCCCAAATATTATAATGATTTTTTATTCAAACGAACCCAATGATAAATAAATGCAGTCCCGGCTTACCCGGGACTGCATCTGTGCTCTGATTATTACTTAAGCAGCATCATTTTCTTTACGTTCTGAAAGGAACCTGATTCTATTTTGTAGAAATACACTCCGCTTGATAATTTCGATGCATCGAAATTAACCGTGTATGTTCCCTGTGATTGAAATTGATTTATCAATGTTGCTACTTCTCGGCCCAAAATATCATATATCTTTAATGATACCATTCCGGGTTTCATTATAGAATATTTGATCTGTGTCGAGGGATTGAACGGATTTGGATAATTTTGTTCTAACTGGTAACTATTAACAACAGAATTACCTTTGTCTTTTACACCCGTTACATACCACTTATTACCTATCCAGGTATATGACCAGAGAGCTACGTTACTCCATGAATTACCTTGAGCAATTGGAGAATAATCTAATTGTCCGTCTCTTGAAGTTGCGCCGGGGCTAACACTATTGATTTCGAAATCTATAGGAATCCTCATTCCTTCTTGTGGAGCAAATAAATTATCAGATCTTGTAGTGCCGTTACTTCCCTTATGAGCTAAATCTGTCCACGGAATTTTTGCTTCAACATTATAGCCTGCAAGAGGATCGGGGAATCTTGCTGGATTCCAAGCGTAATCCGTACCGTAAGCTTCTAAAGTATCAACTCCCATATTATCAATTCTTATATGATTTTGAGAAAATCTTAAATGATAATCTGGTTGAGCGCCTGCTTCTAAACCAGTATGGGATACTCCATGCCAATCATAGCATCCGATAAAAAGATCAGGAGATGTATTTTCATATGAAAGACCAGTAGCATCCAAATTTGGATCGTAATATACGTTGCTTGCATTAACATGGAAGGCAACATATAAATAAGTCTGGTCTACTGCTATATATGCATCAGCAGAGCAAACCGTATCATTCGGAATTTTTGTATTTTGGACGACAGTACCGCTATGGTCGCTTGGATACATTCTAAAAGGAGTAACTCCAGTCCACTCGCCTAAATCAGCATCGGCAACAAAGTTTGCGGGAGCGCCCCAATGAATTACAGTAACGCCTTTTGCCATATTGGTTAAAGCTTGACTTGTAACGCCGGGGTTTCCTAAGATTCCAGCATCACTACGACAAACTACAGCATAATAATAGGAAACATTTTGATCTGATCCGGGAGCCTTTAAGAGTGTTGTAGCAGATTGAATTCCGTGAACAATACCTGTAGCTGCAATTTCAACACCGGGAGCAGTAATATCCGTAATCGGATTTAAAGAATAATAAACATTATATGTTCCATTCGGTTGATCCGGTACATCGGTCCACACTACAGTATTTGAATTGTCTGTATTTGCAGTTGCAATAACTCCTGTTGGAGCTACCGGAGGAAGGACATTAATCACAGGATTGCCGGTCCAAACATTAGTAATATAAGCAACCTTGCCTAAAATTCTGCTTGGAGAAGCACTATCGTTTTGTGTCATAATACCAAAAGTACCAATTTGTGAAGGATCAAAAATTTGACCAGAAGGGTTCGTGGATTCATCTAACTTAATATCTCTAAGAGCAAAAGAATATTGATGCCAATTTGTATCGGCTGCGGTATTAAATATCAATCCTACCTTTCCGCCACCACTCTCAAATTGAAGCCTTAAGGAATCGTTAACGGCATTTGTTTTCATCAAAAATTTTAAGCTGTCTGTCTGCCAGCCGCCTGATAAGTTAAAGGGAGAAGAAAGCGACCATCCGAAACCACACCACCCGTTCCCATAATCATCACCCATTGTCCACATAAGTGCATTTGAATTTGGAACAGGACCTGCTCCATTGGCAACAGTAATTGCAGAACCACCCCATGTCCATGGTGTCCCTAATTGAGAAGGTGAAGAAATTCCGTTAAAAATCACAAAAGGTATAGGTTTATTTCCGCTTCTTTGGAATTCATCAAGTTTAACTTCAATCGAATCAGCCGGTAGATTTACACTCGCAGTATAACCGGAAACAACAAAAGCCATGTCCCAGCCAACTAGTTTATCGAGATTTAATTTATGATCATTGTAAGTAAATCCTCCCCACGAAGAAGGAGCAATAACGAAACCAGAATCACCCGGAGTTATCGTTCCATCAGAAGTAATCATTTTCAAAGGAACTTTAATTTGAACCCATCCGTTTGTAACCTTGGTTAAGATGGAATCATTTTCATAAATATAAGTTTCCATTGGATCACCAGGAGCATCTCGATCCTCAATTTGAATTCTGAATACCATATATTGAGGCTGAGAAGGGCCCATAGTAACTTTCAGATTTAAGCTCACAGTATCACTCGAGCTCCAATCCATAGTTGTCCCGGTAGGAGTTCTCCACATTATTTGCGAATAACTTCCCCAAGGATGAAAGGCGCCTATGGATGTTCTCACGTCCAAAGAAGCCATACTACCAGTTACCTTATCGGTAGAATCTTCCTTTACCGTAATATAACTAGGAGCACCTTCAACATTTCCAGTCCACACATAGTTTGTGTCTTTGGAAATATTATCAAAGCTTTCTATTGTAGTCACTTGCGCATAAGATTTAAATGACCACAAAAAGAGAACTAGAAGAGCAGGTAAAATAACTTTTTTCATTGGTTATCTTCCTTTCCTTTTTTATTGATTTATAAACAGTTAATTAATTGAACCTCTAACAAGAAAACCATTAGTACCATATACTCCATAAACCAAGAATGATTAGAAGAATAAATGCAGACATAAGAAGGTTAGTCTTATATCCACTTACAGTATTTATATTTTTTATACCAAAACCAATTTCGTGAATAGTATCAGGAAAGAGATACTGAACCTTTACAACTCTCGACTCAGATTTTTCCTGTGTACTCAAGCTAACAATAACCATTAATGACACACTAAGAACAAAAAGGAATATCGCGAAGTACAAAAAATTTATATTAACTATTGAAAGAAGCAGCGGATTGCTTATTTGATTAGCATTAACTGACATTTCTAACAACAAACGTAAAAAGCCTATACCTTCACCGATTATCAGCATCCAAATGGCTCCCTTGGCATTTGCTTTTTTCATTAATAATCCGACAATAAATAAAGCTGCAATGGGAGGACTAAGAAAAGATTGTACACCTTGGAGAAATAAATAAACCTGGTTATTAATTAACTTAACAAGAGGAATACACAAAATTGTCATTACAACAATTGCGGTAGTAAAAAGCCTACCAACTAAAACCAATTCCCTATCGGTTGCATCGCTATGTTTTGTTTTATAAAAATCATTTGTGAGCAGCATTGAAGTTGTATTAAAGACACTACTAAGAGAAGACATTATTGCAGCAAGAATTCCGGATACGACAAATCCTTTAATACCAATAGGAAGGAGGTTACTTGCCAATAGGACGGGATATGCTTCGTCTCCGGTTATTTCGGGATATAATGCAACAGCAATAAGTCCCGGTAAGACCAGAATGAAGATCGGTAGAATTTTTAGAAATGCTGCCAAAAGAGAACCGCGGCGGGCATGCTCAATGTTTTTTGCACTTAATATTTTTTGGATAAAATATTGGTCGGTGCACCAATACCAAAATGCTATAATCGGAGCTCCAAAAATAATCCCTACCCATGGAAAATCAGGATCTGAGGCAGGTTTAAACATATTAAAAAATTCAGGAGGTAATTTTTGTCTTAAGCCTTCAAAACCTCCTACTTCTTTTAGGCCGAATAATGTTAGAGTTACTGCTCCGCCGATTAAAATTAAAGCCTGGAAAACATGAGTTTTCATTATAGCGGTAGCGCCGCCGATCACGCTGTAAATACCCGTTATTAGGACTATTATAATAGTTGAAGTATATAGATTCAGCCCAAAAATTTTATAAAATAAAATCCCCCCGGCAAAGAGTGTAACTGTTATTTTTGTAAGGATATACATTGCAATTGAAAAGACCGCAAAGAATTTTCTTGTTGAACGGTCAAATCGTTTTTCTAAAAACTCAGGTACAGTTTTAACACCGGATTTAATGTAAATAGGAGCAAGTATCCAGCCTAAAATTATCAGAACGAAGATAGCCATCAGTTCAAAGTGCGCGGCAGCTAAACCTCTTGAAGCGCCTGCGCCGGCTAGACCGATAAAATGTTCGCTGGAAATGTTAGTGGCAAAAATTGATAGGCCGACAGTAATCCATCCCATATTCCTGCCTGCAAGAAAATAATCATCAAAATTTTTTTCTTTCTTGCCGGAATAATAAAAGCCAAGACTTAATGTAATAATTAAGTAGGCAAAGAGAATTAAGCTGTCTAAAAAAGTAAAATTTGAAACCAAACTTCATCCATTTTTTTACTACACGTGTCACAAAAAGTGCCAAGATGATAATTTACTCATTTCGTATTTTTTTTGATTTTTTTGATATACTATAATCCCAGACAGCCAAATTGATTTATTAAATTGATAAAGCAGACTTATCAAACCAATAAAAGAGATTTGGATAGCCGGCTTTAAGATATTTGAGATAAAAGATATTTTTACTTTATTAGTTTGATAAGTGCAGTTTATTGTTTTAATAAAATACTTTTTATCAAATTGCTAATATTCTTCGAATTCTTTGACTTTCTGTAATTTCACTTAGAATATTCGATGGCACAATTTCTGTCATTTAAACTTTTAACCAAATAATAGAAAATGAATTCATGCATAGCGCTAAAATTAAATTAGCCGGAGAATTATTATGAAAAATATAGTTACTATCAACAACACATTATTTCTTATTTTAATAATTTTTGCCTTAATGGATTTTACTTCGGCTCAGACAGCATCACTCAAGGCAACTTTCTCCTTACATAATGAAGGAAATATAATTGTTCCATATCAAAATGGAATGCCGGTACCGACTTTCGAAAGACAAGACAGACAAATTATAGATTTAGACGGGACCTGGAAAAAACAACGATTTACAGCCGAGCATAATATTTCATTAGCAGCAAGAGACTCTGCCGGTTACGCTAATTTATTAACAGAGGCTCAGAATCGATTTTCACCTATTTATAACGATAGCAGTTGGCAAGCAAAGAATATTCCCTCCGTAGAAAACACAATGAATCCTGCTCCCAGCGCTCCCGAATTTTATCAAGACGGAGTTTGGTACCGTCGAACCTTTACCGTACCGGACAGCCTAAAAGGACAATTTTTCAAACTTATGTTTTATGCTGTTAATTACGTAGCTGATGTATGGATTAACGGGCATTATCTCGGTTATCATGAAGGCGGATATACTTCATTTGCTTTCGATGTTTCAAAATATCTTAATTATAATTCATCAAATTTAATTGCGGTAAGAGTTGATAATCCTGCATGGGGAACAAGAAATGATATTGTACCATATTATAATTGCGATTGGTTTAATTACACAGGAATAATTCATGATGTTTACCTTGAAGTTTCAAATCCAATTTCAGTAATTAGAACAGAAGTAATACCTTTAGATACTGCCGGGAATATTCAAACCACAGTCACACTATTAAACAAATGTGGTTATTCCTCAAATGCAAATATTCATATTGATATCTATCATGCAAACATTGATTCTACAAACATTCAATCTGAAACAGCATCTTCTTTAATCGGGGCTTCTGCACAGGTAACAGGAAGCGTTGATAATGCCATTACGATGGACAATGACTCTGCAGGTGTTTGGAGAACTCAGCTAACGGTAAACGATCCTTTATTATGGTCTCCTAAATATCCTAATTTATATATTATGAAGGTAACAGTTTCAGACAGCGGTAAAGTTATCGATCAATACTGCACTCAATTCGGAATTCGTACAATAGCAACAAGTGGGACAAAGGTTTTACTTAACGGCAAGCCAGTATTTTTCACCGGCGTTGCCCGACATGAAGATCATCCGATTTATGGAAGAGCAATTCCTGACAGCGTCATATATAAAGACTTAAAAGTTATAAAAGGTTTAAATGCTAACATGATAAGAACAGGTCATTACCCTAATGCTCCTTTTACATATACACTTGCTGATAGAATGGGTTTTGCAATTATGGAAGAAATTCCCGTCTGGTGGTTTGATGATCCCGCGGCTTGGGTGATACAGAATAATACAAGACATATTCCTCAACAAATGTTCAGAGAAATGGTTTTCCGGGATTACAATCGCCCCTCTATATTATTCTGGAGTACCTGTAACGAATGTTTAGACGTTACTAACAGAGCGGAATATATCCAAACGATTCAATCAGATATAAAAAATAATTATTATGACGGCAGGTTAGTTACACAATCTGCGGCAGCAGATAGACCTGGTCCACAAGATCCCTCACAAGATATTTGTGATGTTGCGGGATGGACTATGTACTTCGGAATTTTTTATGGCAGTTCATACAATACCGATACACAAACTTTCTTAGATACTGCGAATACAGACCATCCAAACAAACCGATAATGGATACTGAGTTTGGTTATTGGTCTACACAATCAGGCTCTACCGAACTACAACAGGCACAAGTATTTCTATTAACATTTAAGGCATTTCAACAAAACGCCGCTGTTAATGCTAACGGAACATATAACCCTAATGGATATTTAGTTGGAACGATGTGGTGGTGTGCCTTTGATTGGTACACTGCGCAAACAGGACTTCAAACTATGGGGATCTACTATTTGGATAGGACTACAATTAAAAAAGTAGGACCAATCCTTCAAAGCGCATATAAACCATATTTTCAATTCGGAGGAACGATTACAGCAATTAAGGGACCTTCGGCGAACGAATTAGCACCAACAAATTATGAACTCAATCAGAATTACCCGAACCCGTTTAATCCAAGCACGACAATTTCTTTTTCTTTGAAAAAAAGCTCCAACGTTACATTGAAAATTTATGATATACTTGGGAATGAAATTATGACATTACTGAATCACCAACTATATTCGCCTGGGGCTCATGAAGTAAAAGCAAACATGGGCAGATTTTCTTCAGGAGTATATTTTTATAGATTAGTATCCGATAATTTCACCTCCGTAAGAAAAATGATTTTGCTTAAATGATTTTCGAAATTAAAAAAATTAAGGATTTTCCGAATAAACTAAGGAGGAGATATGCATTCAACGTATAGACAACTTACACGACATTTAAAGTTAATATTGACATTTATTCTTTTTTCATTTTGTATTAGCATCTCTGCGAAGGGCGGGAGCGAAAAACCGGAACACAGGAATTCCCGTGCAAAGAAAATCAGAATAGCGGATGTTTATATTACCGCAAAAGGGACGACTGAAAGGATTACCAAAAAGGACTCAATCATATTTGAACCTCTTGAACAGCCTTTAGAACACGACCCAACAATTATCCTAGACAGAAGCAAGACATTTCAAACCATTGTAGGAATTGGCGGCGCACTTACAGACGCATCTGCCGAAACCTTTTACAAATTACCTGCTGATAAACAGGAGGAAATTCTGACTGCTTTATTTGATAAAGATAAAGGTGACGGATTTTCTCTTTGCAGAACCAATATAAATAGCTGTGATTTTTCGAGTTCAAGTTACGCTTATGATGAAGTTGCGGGGGATACAAGCCTAAAACACTTTACGATTGAGCATGACTTAAGATACAAAATACCATTTATTAAAGCCGCGTTTAAAAAATCAGGAAATGAAATTAAACTTTTTGCATCGCCATGGAGCCCACCCGCCTGGATGAAAACAAATAACAATATGCTTGAAGGCGGAAAACTTAAAAATCAATATGACCAAACATGGGCAAATTATCTAGCTCTATTTGCAAAAGAGTATGGAAAAGCGGGGATACCTGTTTGGGGAATGACAGTTCAAAATGAACCGATGGCAGTTCAGCCCTGGGAATCATGTATTTATACCGCCGCAGAGGAAAGGGATTTTGTTAAAAATTTCCTAGGGCCGACATTACAAATATCCGGTTTATCAAACTTAAAGTTGATCATTTGGGATCATAACCGGGGAATAATGTATCAACGCGCTGAAACAGTTTACGATGATCCGCAAGCAGCAAAGTATGTTTGGGGTACAGGCTTTCATTGGTACGTCGGAGATCATTTTGATAATGTAAGATTAGTTCATGATGCATTCCCCTCAAAACATCTTCTGTTTACGGAAGGCACAGAATCAACTTTTTTTGCAGATAGCTTACATGAATGGAAATGGGGAGAAATATTTGGAAGGTCGATAATTATGGATTTAAACAATTGGGCAGAAGGCTGGACTGCATGGAATGTAATTCTTGATGAAAATGGAGGCCCCAATCATGTAGGAAACTACTGCATGGCGCCGATTATATGCAACACAAAAACCGGTGAATTGACATACATGAATTCGTTTTATTACCTAGGACATTTTTCAAAATTTATTCGACCCGGCGCACGGAGAATTATCTGCTCTTCAAACTCCGATGACCTTTTGGCAACTGCTTTCCAAAATAGAGATGGAAAGATAGCTGTAGTTGTTCTTAACACAACCGACAAAGGAATTGATTTTAGGACGTGGATTGAGGGAAGCGCAGTTAAAACACTTAGTCCTGCGCACTCTATAATAACAATGGTATTACATTAAGAGAGATTAAATCCTTAAAAGAAGAGAATACTAATTATTTTATCTGAGTTTATCGCTAGTTTTTATTTAGGTATTAAAAACCGTTGAAACGGTTAATGAATAAGGTTTTATATTAAGCAACCCACGACTTGAAGTTGTGGGCTACTTATTCGGAACACTATAAATCAGCCATTTTAACGGCTTACCTTCAACGCCGGTCAACTTGAGTTATTATAATTGAAATTCAGATTACCGATTTATTAAATTTTTAAAATTATTTCAGTCCAAGTTCTTTAGCCATTCTATAATAATTAGACGGAGCAAGTCCAAGTTTTCTAGCAGCATCAGTATCGGAATCCGAATGTTGACGAACATAAGTTAAATATTTTTCTCTAATCATTCTTTCCATTTGAGAAAGAGGCAGAATATTATCTTCAAATACAGCTTCAATGCCGCTTAACGGACCACCGCTTTTGTTATTATAAAAAGCACCGAGAGAGAGCTTTGCCAGTTCTGCTCTTATTTCTATTTCCTCGCTAAAGAGTAATCGTTGAACGACATTTTTTAATTCCCTTACATTTCCAGGCCAGGTATAATTTACGAACACTTCGAGAGCATCCGGCTTTAGAGTCGGAGCTTCCCTTCCCATTTTATTGCTGAATTGCAGAATAAAATATTCAAGTAAAACCGGGATATCCCCCTTTCTAAACTTAAGTTCAGGAACTTCAATAAAGATTACATTAAGGCGGTAATATAAATCCTCGCGAAATCTTTTTGCCTTAACTTCTTCTTCGATATTCTTATTAGTTGCGGCAATAATTCTAATATTAACTTTGATTTTTTCAGTTCGCCCAATTTTTTCCAGTTCTCCTTCTTGAATTACCCGAAGCAATTTTACCTGAGCAGAAAGGGGTAACTCCGTTATCTCATCAAGAAAAACCGTACCGTTATGGGCAATTTCAAATAATCCTGATTTCTTTTTATCGGCTCCTGTAAATGCTCCTTTTTCATAGCCGAACAATTCGCTTTCGATAAGATCATGCGGGAGGCTGCCGCAGTTTATCGGAACAAAATTTTCAAATTTTCTTTCGCTGTTGTAATGGATATTGTAGGCAACCAATTCCTTTCCGGTACCGGAAGCACCGCTTATTAAAATATTAACATCACTGCGGGCATACTTTTTAATCTCATCTTTGAGTTTTTTAATTGTTGGGGATTCGCCTATGATTATTTTTTGAAGTAGAAGATCTTCGATATTCTTTATCAACTTTTGATTTGATTTTAATCTTTCCTTTTCGAGCCTGCATTTTTCATAGGCATTAAAGATGCTGAGAACAAAATCAGTAGGCTGATAGATATAGTCTTCAATATCCCCGGGGTATTTGGTACAATACCAGAAAGCTCCTGCTCTCATGAGCTTATTGGCAAAATCAAAGTCACTAATATTTATGGTCATCTTAGTAATTACAATAATTTGGATAGAAGGATCTATCTCTTTAATTTTTTGGATTAACTCTTCGCCCATAACCCCTCCGGCAAGGTGGAAGTCCATAACAACAACATCGAAGGCGGATTTATTTTTTCTAATCAATTCGAGAGCCGCATTACCATCCGAAACGATATTTGATACATTTATTTTATCGCGAAATGGTTTTACCGTATTCATTACTCTGATTACATCATACTCTTCATCTTCAATTAGCAAAACTTGAATAACATTATTTATAAACATAGATTTTCCCAGAAATTTAATTAAGGATTAATAACTATAGTAAATTCACAGCCACAATCAGGGAGATTTTGGGCATCAATATGCCAACCACACCTTTTTGTAATCTCATAAGCTATATAACAACCATACCCAGTGTTTTGGATATCGTTTTTTTTCGTAGAAATATTTTCTTCGAAAATTCTTTTTATTCCATACTCATTTGTTTTAAGAAGTTCGCTTTCGATTCCTTTTCCGTTATCGCTAATTTTAATAGTTGAAATTTTAGACTTTTGATCATACCCGGTTTTGATATTAATCAAAATATCCGGTATCCCGGCATGATCAATGCTATTTTGTATCAGCGGTTCAATTATTTCCCAGATAACAAATTCATTAACGTTAATTTGGGGAATATTTTTATCAAGCTGAAGTTGTATATTATAAATACTAGTCTTTCTTGAAGTCCTAAGGAAAATATGATTGACAATAAAGCTAATAACTTCATTTAAATCTGTCTTGAAGATAGGATTTCGAATAGTCTGAACCGGAGGTTCATACCATTTCATATCGTAAATTATTCTTGAAATAAAATTAGCATACTTAGTAACCTTAAATTTTATTTCATTTATGTTCTCCGCTGAAAGCAGATTTAGATCACCTTTTATAAAGCCCATAACTTTTTCAGCTTTATGGTGAGTATGATAAATTCTTTTTGTAAAGGCTAATTCTTTCTCATAAGTGATTTGCTTTTTAATATTAACTTCATGCTCGACAAAAAGTAATTTCTGAGCCTCATCCCTTTCACGCAAAGTATAAGAAGAAACAAAATACATTGCAAGAAGACCAAGCGAAATAAACGAAAGATAGATTAAAGAAGTTTCGTCATAGTTTGAAATAATCTGGCTTGTAAGGAAAGAAAAGTTCGGTGTGTTTTTAACATAAACAGCACCTACATATTCTCCTTTCAAAATAAAAGGAACAAAAGTGTTAAAAGTTACTTTATTAGTAACAATGCTTTTTATCTGTTCGGTGGTTTTTAATTGGTACTGGATTCCCTCATATAGTTTTATCACGTCAGAATGTGAATCTTCCGAATCTGGCGCAACGTAAGAATTATTATTCAAGAATGAATAAAGATTTTTCCCGTCGTCGATCGCTAAAAGATTTTTCCCCTGTTGAACGATTACACAAATATCCTGAATATTGTTTTGAAGCACCGGTTGTGTTAAAATAATATTGAATGATTTAATAATTCTTCTTGTATCCGCATCTCTAACTGGTTCCTTTGGGTCAATTGATTCGAGCTGGAGTTCAAGGGAAGTAGTAGTCAAGTTAGCAATTTTTTCCGCGGAATCTTTTTGATACCAATCCTGGGTGCTTAAAAAGAAATTTCTAATGGAGGCTTTATTAATAAATGAGACCAAAAATTGGAATGAGAAGAGCACGATAAAAATTATCGTTATATGTTTAAACTCAAAGTGATACTCTTTGAATTTTTCAAGAATTTTCTTTTTAGACATATTAATAAGGTCCTTAATATTTAATTAAGCAAAAAATTTCCTGAATTTATTTTTTTTGTTGCCTCATTAAGGGCATCAGAAACGGAAATTTGCTTTTTTATTGCCTCATGCAGATAGAAGGAAATAACGTCAGAAATGCCGGTGTAGCTTTGCAAAAATGGCCTGTGGACTCCCTGTTTTAATAAATTTTTGAAGAAATATAAACTTTTATGTTTGCTCAGAAAAGCCGAGTCATTATAAACCAAATTATTTACCGGAAGAAAACCTCCTTTCTCATAAAGTAACTTCTGGGCTTCTTCACTGGTAACGAAATTTAGAAATTTAACAGATTCGGGAATATTATTTGAGTATTTCGAAATCATTAAATTCCATCCGCCAAAAATTGAGACAGCTTTCCCGTCTTTAAAGTGGGGTGTTGGCGCCCTAAAAATATTCTTAAATAACTTATTATATTTTTTTTCTTGTTTATACCCAGTATAAAATGCAGGCCAACCTCTTAAAAAGACTCCGTTATTTTTTAGAAAGTAATTATAACTTGGATCTTCCTTAAATCCAGTAACATTTGCAGGAGATAATTTATATTTATTCACAAGGTCGACAAGCAACTGTAATGCTTTGCGTGCCTCAGGCGTATTGAGCTGAACTTTCCCGTTTTCCATAAAAGATTTACCCTGGCCTTGCATCAACTCTTCGAATATACAAATCAGCCCCTCATAGTCATCGCCTTGAAATATGAAATAGGGATTTTTATCTTTCATTTTTTCGCCAAGAGCGATAAAATCTTCCCAAGTAATTGAATGATTTAACTTTTGAATTATGGATTTGTAATCCGGCAATTGTTGAATTAAATCTTTCCTATAATACATAAGCGCAATATCTATATAAAGCGGCAGGGTGATAATTTGCCCCCCATAGGTAGAAGTTTCCATCGCATAGTCAAGTAAATTACTTTTTTGCTGTTTAGAAATGAATTTATCCAACGGAATTCCCCATCTTGCAAAGCGAGGTACCCAGATTTGATCAACAGCAAAAATATCGATCCTATCACTTTTACTTCTTAAATAACGGGCAAGAAGTTCCTTCCTTTCGTTAGTACTGAACTTTTCGAAGGGAAGATTTATTCCGATAACCTCTATTTGCCCTTTATACCTTTCATTAAACAAGTTAATTAGCGCCTGATTAGCCGGCGATATATAATCGGCATAATAAATTTTTTTTACGCTTGTAATTGAATTATCTGCTGAACCATAGGGGGGGAAAATATAGCTAACCAACACGAACGTTGTAACTAAAAACGCACTTAAGGCTACGTAAAATATTTTTTCAAATTTCACTTTCTGCTTTCAGGTTTACCATATATATAACACTTAATAAAAATAATTCCAATCTAAAAAAGCATCTGTTTTAAAAGTTCTTTTTTTCCAAATGCTATTCGCGAATCAATTTAAGTAGATCTTCCGTTTTTTCTTCCATTAACTTAATATCGCCGCGGCTTTCGACGTTTAATCTAATGATGGGTTCGGTGTTAGACATTCTTAGGTTAAAACGCCAATTGTCAAACTCAATGCTGGCGCCGTCTAAATAGTCTGCCTTTCCACCGGCATATTTTTTCTCAATCTCCTGAATTTTCTGAGCAGGGTTTTCGATTGTCGAATTTATCTCACCCGAACAAGGATATGCCTGAATCATTTCTTCCACCAAAGATGAGAATGGTTTACTCTCTTCAGAAATTAATTGAAGAGTTAACAAGAAAGGAATCATTCCGCTATCGGAATAGGCATTATCTCTAAAATAATGATGTGCAGACATTTCGCCACCGTAAACCGCATTAACTTCGCGCATCTTCTGCTTAATAAAAGCATGGCCGCTTTTTGAAAGTACGGGATTTCCGCCGCTGTTTTTCACAACTTCAACCGTATTCCAAACAAGGCGCGGATCGTGGACAATATTTTCTCCGGGGTTAGTCCTAAGAATTGATTTAGCAAGAAGTCCGACAATATAATATCCTTCAATAAAATTTCCTTTTTCATCAAAGAAGAAACAGCGGTCATAATCGCCATCCCAAGCTACACCCAAATCAGCCTTATTTGCAAGCACAGCATCTATAGTTGCTTTTCTATTTTCCGGTAACAGAGGGTTAGGGACCCCGTTAGGAAAGTTTGAATCAGGTTCATTAAATATCTTAATCATTTTAATCGGCAGGTCTTTTTCAATTGCATCGAGCGCAAGCCCGGCGCAGCCGTTTCCTGCATTTACTACCACTCTAAGAGGATTAATTTTTTCTCTTTTGTAAAATTTCTTTAGGTTATTGATGAACGCCGGCATAATGTTTTGAACAGTTATACTTCCAAGTTTTTTCTGTTCCATCTTTAAATCATTTTCAAGAATCATCTGCTCAATTTCCTGTAGACCAGTATCATAGCCTACCGGCACAGAACCTTTCTTGACGAATTTCATTCCGTTGTACTCAGGTGGATTATGGCTGGCTGTTATCATTATACCGCCGTCCGCATCTAAAGCTGGGGTACCAAAGTATATCATTTCAGTCCCGCAGATTCCGATATCAATTACATCAACGCTCGAATCCGTTAATCCCTTTATTAACGCCTGGGAAATAGATTCCGAAGATTTACGAACGTCATGGCCAACCACAACTTTTTTAGCACTGATTAATTTTGTGAATGCCACACCAATTTTATAGGCAAGCTCCGGGTTAAGCTCCGACGGTACTTTTCCTCTAATATCGTATGCCTTAAAACAATTTATTCTTTCCATGAAAAACACTCCATAAATACTTTTTTATTAAACAAACTCAATAATCTGTCAAGGAATTTATTGAGTATTTTATTAGCTAATTCAAATTGGTAATTTTGCCCAGTAAAATTATGAATTTTTTCCTTTGTTTCAATTAAGGGAAAAATAGATAAGAGAAATATTTTTCAATGGACTTTTACTTTTCAACTATATATGTTTACCAAAAAAATTTTTAGGGAGTTAATTATCGCAACTAATGATACTGTAAAATGGCACTTCGCTAAATGCAATAACTCAAAATGCAACTCGATTTTTCTAGTTCATCCGGAAGAAACGCCGGGCGAGTTAGGTTTTATTTGCCCTGATTGCAGTGCAAAAACTACCACATCTCACATAGTTCAATGTTCAAGCTGTAAAACTATCTTGAACTTTGTAAGAGCTAACCCGAGCGAGGAAAAAGTTGTGTTCAGTGTTCCCAAATGCTCGCATTGTGTCGGAACAATCGAAGATGAATGGGAAATCGAACCGTTGTATCAGGCAGATTCATATATTTAAGGCAACTTCTGGAAAACCTGTCTACCGAGAGCGTTGCAGAACTCTCTATTTAGTCTCGAATGTAAAGAGAGGTCTCAAAACTGTCTAAAATGGGATTTCTCAGTCGAAGACTCCTTCGAAATGACATCTGGAAGTTGTGTAACAGACTCTGCCGCCAGGCAGGTTGGAATAATGGAGTTATGGAATAGTGGATTTGTATCATATACAAAAATATGATGGGCGGTTTTATTTTTTGACGGCATAATTGCCCGGTCAAATAAAAGATTTTATTTTTCTCACCATATTTAGTTTAACTTTATAAATATTTTTCATGTCCATGCTATTTAGCTGTAAACCAGTCGACAATTTCCGCTTCAAAGCCTCCTTTGATATTTCATACCCGAAACTTAATTTTAACCAACAAGTTTAGCTATAATTAAATCTTTAAAAACATTATAGGATTACAGATGAAAAAAACAAACAACACTAGGTTTCTAAATTTCTTTGCGGTTGCAATTTTCTTGTTCATTGCAGGTTGTTCTTCAACGGGACAAATGCAGAAGGAAAAAGTTTCAGCTCAAGGAAATGAAAGCTGGCTTAATCTTGATACGGTAAAAGCCGGTAAATTTGATACAGGCAAGATGTGGACTTTCGATTATCCTCCAAAAGCGTATTTTGAGAAAGAATATAATTTTGATCCTTCCGACAAATGGCTTGACAACGTTCGCATGTCCGCACTTAGATTTGCAAATTATTGCTCGGCTTCTTTCGTGTCGGCAGACGGATTGGTTATGACCAATCATCACTGCGGAAGAGAGAGTGTTGCCGAGGTTACTAAAAAAGGCGAAGACCTTTTCGACAATGGCTTTTATGCAAAAACTTTAGCCGACGAAAGGCCCGTCCCGGGCTTGTATGTTGACCAATTGGTCATGATAAAAGATATCACTTCTGATATTCAATCTGCGATTGATTCCGGCAAAACTCCAGAAGAAAAGGTAGCTAATGAAAAAAGGGCAATTAGTGAAATCGAAAAGAAAGAAGGAGATGCAACAAAACTAAGAATGCAAGTAGTTAAATTGTTTAATGGCGGAAAATATTCACTGTATGGTTATAAAAGATATACCGACGTGCGCTTAGTTTTTTCCCCAGAAGCTTCTTTAGGATATTTTGGAGGAGATAATGATAACTTCACCTATCCGCGTTATGATTTAGATTGTAACTTCTTTAGAGTTTACGAAAACGGCAAACCATTAAAAACTGAACATTATTTCCACTGGAGCCCACAGGGCGCAGAACCTGGCGAGCCTGTTTTTGTTGTTGGAAATCCAGGTCATACTGATCGTCTAAAGACTGTTTCTCAGCTAGAATATATGAGAGATATTCAATATCCGCGCACTTTAGATTTGCTTGACGAACTTATCAATGTATACTCAAAAGTCATTGAAGAACATCCCGAAAGAAAAGCTGAACTTCAAAATAGGCTATTCGGATTCTCTAACTCTCAAAAAGCCTATACCGGTATGCTCAAAGGCTTACGCGACCCGATTTTAATGCAAAAGAAAATTGATTTTGAAAAGAATTTTAAGGAAGCCGTCCATTCTAATCCAAAGCTGGAAGCAAAATACGGCGACCTTTGGAATAAGATTGCCGGTACGCAAAATGATTTAAGAAAAATTTCCGATAAGTTTTTTGCCCTATCTCTTAATCCTTTCTTAAGTTCAAAATATTTTATTATTGCCGAGCAGGCTGTTAAACTTGCCAATGAGATGAAACTTCCCGAAGATAAAAGATCTGAACAATATAAGGGATCAGAACTTGATTCAACAATCAATGAAATTATCCCGGCAGAAATGGACACGGCAATGGACAGAGAAATGCTTAAAGACCAGATTGACAGAATGATTAGATACTTAGGCACAAGCGATGTAAATGTCAAAGAGATGACAGCAGGAAGAAGAGGCTACGAAGCAGTAGACTATATGCTTGGCAATTCCATCCTTACCAGCTCAAGTAAATTTAAGGAAATTGCTAAACAAGGTGCCGATGCAATTCTTAACTCTTCAGATCCTTTTATTTATTTTATTGTTCACTCAAAGGATACAAGAGACGAACTAACGAAAAAAGTTAATTCCATAACTTCAGACGAATCGACTTATTCTCAGGAACTAGGCAAAGCGTTGTTTGATGTTTACGGAACCTCTATTCCGCCTGATGCTACATTTACTTTAAGAATTTCAGACGGGGTGGTAAAAGGCTATCCGTACAATGGAACAATTGCTCCTCCCTTCACTACGTTCTATGGATTATATAACAGATATTACTCATTCGACAAAAAATATCCTTATGATTTACCAAAAGAATGGCAAAATCCTCCGGCAGACTTCAAACTTGAAACACCTATGGACTTTGTTTCAACGAATGATATAATCGGTGGTAATTCCGGAAGCCCTGTAATAAATGAAAAAGCACAAATTGTTGGATTAGCATTTGACGGCAACATTGAAAGCTTACCCGGCAATTTTATTTTTACGACAGAGACTAACAGGACAGTTGCAGTTCATTCCGCAGGTATGCTGGAGGCAATAAAGGATTTATACAAAGCCACCCGGTTAAGCGATGAACTTAAAACCGGTAAAATGGTAGAAGAATCAACAGATAGTAAATAATTTCTTATTCTAATTTATCTACCGGCAGGAAAAACAACCTGCCGGTAGGAATTTTTCTGATTCCATACCGATTATTACTTAGTTATCAAGCTTAAATCTTAAACGCAGCACTCCATTCTCAAAACTTGAAGAAAGAAATTTGAACTTCCCTATTTCCTTAGTGGACTTAACATGAATCCCGCTACATGGGCAAGCGTCATAGTCGCCTATCTTAATTATTCTGATTTTATCTCCTACTTCTTCAGGCAATTTTTCAAGCTGAAAATATTTTGATGCTACTTCCCTTTCCAAGAATTCTTCTATCACAACCATATCGGACTCAATTACTTCATTTATTTTTTTCTCAATTTCAATAGCTTCAAGTTCAGTTAAATTTCTATCAAAATAATAATCGCATTTAGATTTTTTCTTTTCAATATGAGCACTAAATGAGCGACCCCGGTTAAACATTCTGACCATAGTTTGATTTAGAATATGTTCGGCGGAATGCATCCTTGGGTCGCGCTGCTTTTTTTCTTCCATTTTAATCCTTAAAGTTTTTATTAATTTAGGTGTAAAGATAAAAACGTTCTAGTAAAAAATGGAAGTCTAAATGAGAACCCAAGTAATTCCCGGCACAAACTTAAAAACTTCGAGAATTATTTAAGGAAGGAGAAAATACCTTCCCAAAGAAACTTTGGAATAAAAATGGATAAAAAAATAAATTCGGCTGAACAATTAGCAAAAGAGCTTGACGGATTGTATAAACGTCTTTCAGAACTTGAGACTATAGATAAAGAAAAAAGAAGAGCCGAAAGAGCCGTGATAGATAGTCAGGCACGAATGTCAAAAGCCGAAGAGATGGCACACTTCGGAAGCTGGAAAATGAATATTGCTACCCGGGAATCAGTATGGTCTGATGAACTATTCCGGATTTGCGGCTTTGAGCCGGGTTCTTTTAAGCCAACTATCGAAGATATATTTAGAATTACTCATCCCGATGATAGACAGAGGGCGGCAGAGTTAGCCTCCACCGCAATCGACACGGGGAAAAAATATGATGTTGAAAAGCGAATTATAAGGCCTGACGGTTCAATTCGATATGTTCAATCAATCGGACAAGTTCAATATGATATAGATGACAAGCCGGAAAGCTTTGTCGGATCATTTCTGGATATTACCGAACGAAAACAAAACGAAGAAGCACTTCGCAAATATACCGCCGAACTGGAAGCAAGCAATGAAGAACTTGATGCTTTTGCTCATACAGTTGCGCATGATTTAAAGAACCCGGTGAACGTTGTCTACGGCGCTATTCAACAACTTCAAGAGAGCTTTAAGGAGATGACTTTCAGTGAAATCAATGAAATGCTTAATCTCGTTTCATGGAGTGCATTAAAAATGACAAGTATTATTAATGAGCTGCTTTTGCTTGCAAGCGTTCGCAAGATGGAAGAAGTGACCGTTAATAAGTTGGATATGGGAATCATTGTTTCGAACGTTATTAGCCGCTTAGGTAATGAAATTAAACTTTCTAAAGCCGAAATTATTATCCCCGATAATTGGCTGGCGTGCATCAGCTATGCACCGTGGATTGAAGAGGTTTGGAGCAACTATATAAGCAATGCTATTAAATACGGAGGGACTCCTCCGCGAATTGAACTCGGCTCAGATGAAAGTGCGGAGAACACTCGATATTGGGTGCGGGATAATGGTCACGGACTTACCAAAGAACAAATCCCACTGCTGTTTACAAACTTTACACGCCTTCACGAATTTCGTGCTCAGGGTAATGGTTTGGGTCTATCAATAGTAAAGAGAATTATTGATAAGCTCGGCGGCAAGGCAGGAGTTGAAAGTGAAGTAGGAAAAGGGAGCCTGTTCTATTTCATATTGCCAAAGACACCAATTTAGAAAACAGAGATGTCATCTTCCCCTGAACTATGACATCTCTGATAATAATTACTTAATCATAACCATCTTCTTCACATCAGAATAGATATTTCTGCCGGAGTTTGATGCGGCTTCGATTCTGTAAATGTAAACACCGGACGCAAGATTTGCGGCATTCCAAACAACCTCATGGTAACCGGCATTTTCAATATTGTTAATTAACTCGGCGATGCGCTGCCCAAGAATATTATAAATATCCAATTTCACTTTGCTGTCAAACGGCAACGCAAATCTGATAACCGTAGAAGGATTAAATGGATTCGGATAATTCTGATAAAGAGTAAATGAAGTGGGAATATTTTTAGGATTTTCTTTTACCTCGGTTAATTGAGTATTTGATAAAACTAAAATCTGCGCACTTGTTGCCGGTAATGTTACCTGGTAATTTCTTAACGCAGTTCCTGAAACAGGATAGGAAATCTGGTTAAGCTCATCATTCAGATAATACGAAGAGGTAGAATCAAATACGAGTTTATTAAGGGGCACAGAAATATTTGTCGTTTGCGAAGAGGAGCTAAAATTAATATTTACAATCACATCATTATTTCCGCTTGTTCTTAAGTAGGAATACACCTTAACAGGCGCGGTGTTAGCAATACGCAGATAATCTCCTTTTGTAAGAGCGGGATTGTCTTTTCTAATATTAATCAGCTTAGTATAGAATGGGCGAAGAGTATAGGGATCTGCCCAGTTAATATTTCCGCGGTAGGTAAGTTCGCCTACTTCCTGTCCCGCATACAATTCAGGAACTCCGGGAGCAGTTAACAAAAGATCAGCCGCAGCTTTGGTATCTGCAATCCCGAACTGGTTAATAAATCTCTGCTCGTCTTGGTTCTCCAGATATCTGAACTGAGTAGCGTTAGGGGGAAACTGATTATTGTTTAGATAAAAATCAGTCGTCGAATCAAGTTGATTTATATTACCCGTGCCGTTAAAGATACCTTTCATCTGTGCGAACCAATTCCAATCATAAGCAGCATCAAACTTAGCATTAAAATACTGCGGTTTAGAGGCGTCGGCTTCGCCGAGTAAAAAGATATCCGGTTTTATAGCTTTAAGTTGAGAGCGAAAAGCTTGCCAGAAAGCAGGTCCAGAGGGACGTAAATCATTCACTCCCCAAGCTACGTCGCACCTGAAGCCATCGATATTGAAATTCTCTAACCAATATCTTGCCATGCGCAAAAGGTATTCTCTTGTAGTGGCAGCTTCATAATTAATTGAAGGCAAATCTACCCAGGTTGCGTAATATTCATAGTTATTATTTTGATCCCATTCATAGAATGGATAATAAGGAGAGTATTGTTTGTATTTGTTTGCATCAAGCATGAAAGGATGGAGGTCTGAAGTATGATTAACTACATAATCCATAATGACTCTTATTCCGTATTGATGGGCTGTATGCACAAGGTTTTTGAAGTCAGCTTTTGTTCCATACTGCGGTAGAATTCCATAATAATCAGTAATTGCATAGCCGGGGTTATCGGGTCCGAGATTTCCGGTTGTCGGATGGATGGGAAGCAGCCAAATGCAATTTACCCCAAGACTTTGAAGCTGCTGCAATTGAGCAGTAAGCGCATTTATAGTTCCGGATGGGCTAAGAGTTCTTAGAAAGACGCAATAAATTACTGCGCTATCGACCCAGGCAGGGTGCCATTCGCTCATGTTAGGATAATAGGCTGAATCACCAACAACAAAAACACTTCGAGCCCAACCTGTATCCTGCGCGGAGTTAACGGCTTTTAGAGTAAAATAATACTCGCCCTTAGCTGGGGGTGCTGAAAAAGTAATCGATTGACTTGCCGGATTCGATATATTTATTTGTGCTGGATTGCCTGCATCCTGAGTCCAGTAGTAACTTAGCGCCGTTCTGTCAGGATCGATTGTACTATCGCCGTTCATTGTAACAGTATTTTGGTAAACCGAAGTATTTATTTTAACAAGCGGGATATGGTTAACGATATAATTATAAACTATAGTTTGACTGCTGCTAATTCCGTTACTTCCAAAAGGCGCTGATGCCATAATATTATTATTTCCTTCTTTTAGAGTAACAAGAAAATGAAATTTCTGATCAGAACCTGTAGTTGAAGTATAAGCAGAATCGTTAACATTTAGATTTACAGTTGAACCTGCAGGTTCTCCTACATAACCGTAAACGGAGACGGTATCGTAATAAAGAGGACCGCCATTAGCATAAATTTGGACTGAGGGAGCTTGACCAAGAAGCGAATCAATATCAGAAGGCATAATGCCAATATAACCACGTTGATTGCTTCCTATAACCGCTTCGGTGGGTCCGCCTATTTGCGCGGCTGAACTATAATTTGCTAAAAGCCTTTCCTGAATTTGCGAGTCAGAGAAAAACGCAGCATCATAAACCAAAGGATTATTTGGATAACCTGCACCGGCTTCTTCAGGCCCAGGATTTACTGCTCCGTTTTGATTTTTCAGATAGGAGTATGCGCCGAAGTACCAGGTTTTGTTATATGTTCCCATAATATTTTGAAGCGCCGAAAGAGGAAGAGTAAATTTAAACTCCCCATTAGCTGCCTCTGTAGAATCCATATTAATTTTTAATGATGATTGAATAGGATTACTTGACGTAAGCAAATCATTTTCTGAAGAAGAATCATAGTAAGCGGAATTCGGCTCTGACAATATTGCAAACACACCCCTACCGTTCCACTCCGGAATTTTGAGATTTATATTTTGCGGAGCTTCAACATAAGTTCCATCAAGCGTATTTACAATACCGAAGCCGACTCTAGTGTATTTAGAAATTTTGCCCATTTTAATCGCAAACATTAAAGAATCTTTTCCAGAAGTGGTGGTAATGTCTATCGATTTAATATCGGCAGAACCGGAATCAATACCGGTGGGATAAGTGTATGTACCTGGACCAACATCATCGTTATCACCGTCGACATAATGATAACCGCTGCTAGAAGGATAGACACCGAATACATAAGTTACGGGCGGAGCCGCTCTGCCGGACAAATCTTTTCCGAAAAATCTTACCACATGTCTGCCGATAGATGGGTTTGCGATTGACAAGCTAATATTTATTTGAGTTCCTGAAAAAGTTCTTGTTATTGAAGCTGCTACTCCATCGACCGTAGCATATACAGATGAAAAATCAAGAAATCCTTTTAAGTCACTTTGCATTAATGCAGTTGAAATATTTACTGATGAAACAGGGTAATTAAAAATTTTTCCCGAGGCTGATGAAAGACTACCGAACCTTGGAAGTGAATCGACTGCAGCAGTAGCAATTGTTTCATGGTTAATAGATAAATTAGGATTATCGGGGTCGTTTGTATAAAGTCCGCCATTTATAACATAGACATATTCAAACGATTGTCCAAGGGTAAGATTTGTCTTAAAGGAATATACACCACTGCCAGTTGAATCAATTAAAGGATCAGCTCCGAAAGAATTGAATGATGATTTTACGGAAACATTCGATATCGTCCCAAGGAATTTGAAGTTTGGACTTTTCGAATCAAATTGAAAAGTATAGGGAGCTGCAAGAATACTGCTTCCGCTTACTGTGAAAGTTGTGGTCAACGATGTAGAATCACCGGCAGTTGTATAAACAAGCAAATCAGCAGTGTGGCTAGCAGCAGAAAGAGAAGTAGGCGGTGTATATGATAGCACTCGAGTTGTCGTATCGAAATATTGCTGAGGATTTGAAACCGGTGAACCGTCTACTGTAAAAACCATTTTTGAAAGATCAAGTTTATCTTTATTCGCCCAGGAAATATTAGCTCTTATAGTCGGTCTGGTATTTATAATCGTAGTCCCCGTCATAGGTAAAAAATAATAGATCATGGGGCTTTTAACATTGATGACTGAATTATTAAAATTCGAGCTGATCTTTGGATTAAGGGGATCGGAATAATAATTAATAACTCCGGTTTGTCCGGCCGTATCTTTGTATGTTACAAATTTATATTCATAACCAAGAGGAAGAACCTGAATTGTAGTTGTCCAAAATCCGGGAGTGACTTGCTGCATTTTGAAAACACCGTTCGTCCAACTGTTAAATGCTCCGTTTAGTCCTACACCGGAATCGCCCGGAGCTAAAGTGTGCGTGAACATAAAGAAAACCGGGATAGCATTGGAATCTCCGGGAGCATACTGAGCAAGAAGAGTTGGAATAATTGAAATAGTAATTAAAAGAACAAAAAATCCTCTTTTCATTAAATAAGATAAATTGGAGTAAAGATTTAACTTCATGTTCATCTCCTTAAAATTAAATTTAGTTCGTGGTAAAATAACTTATCAATAGGCTTATTATAAAATGGATTTGCTAATCTTGTCATTAGGCAATTCTTTATCAGCCTAATTAACCTATAAAATTGTTCCTGATTAAACCACTATCTAAACGAGGGGATTTTTGGGGTGGAAATGCAATAAAAAAGCAGAATTACTACATAAATAGATAGGATTTTAATATTCCAATTATTCAAAACTTTAACCACCATGGAGTTAAATTGATTTCAAAGCACAATTTCTATTTACATTTTCCTTATTTTTACTAAGTATTTTTTTTATAGAGGCGCTGATTTATATAATGAGCTTTGAACCTTCGTACATAAAGCTATTTTATTCCGGTGAGCTTAAGAGGCGTGCTGGGCTAATGGATGAAATTCTAAAAGCTTGTACAAACTGCCCAAGAAATTGTCTTACCGACAGGACAAAAGATGAATATGGCAAATGTTTGAGCGGGTATCTGCCGATAGTCTCTACATACACACCTCATTTTGGAGAGGAGCCAGTATTAAGCGGAACACAGGGAGCAGGAAATATTTTCTTCGGTAACTGTAATCTTAAATGCGTTTACTGCCAGAATTCAGATATTAGCCAAAATTGGAAATCGGAAATAAAAAATCAAGTGAGCTTTGAAAGATTAGCCGATATAATGATAGAACTTCAAGAAAAGAATTGTCACAATATCGGGTTAGTTTCACCTTCTCATTTTTCTTCACAAATATTGAAATCAATAGAAATAGCTACCGGACAGGGATTACGACTTCCTATCATTTATAACACTAACGGATATGATTCCGTTGATATGCTAAAACTTTACGAGGGCGTTGCGGACATTTATCTTCCCGATTGTAAATACGGCAACGAAGAATATGCAAAAAAATATTCGAAGGTTGATGATTATTTTTCAAAGACAAAATTAGCGCTAAAGGAAATGTACCGCCAAATAGGAGACGAAGTAATATATGAAAACGGAATTATGGTAAGAGGATTAATTATTCGCCATTTGGTTCTGCCGAATGATTTATCTGAGACCGAGGAAGTACTAAAATTTATAGCTAAGGAATTAAGCAACAAAGTTCACCTTTCAATTATGTCTCAATACTTTCCAGCATTCAATGCGAAGAAGGATATTTTGATAGACAGAACAATTAGAGAATCTGAATATAATAGAGTATTAAGATTGTTGGATAAATACGGTTTTGAAAATGTTTTTACTCAGGAAATGGAGAGCTTTGATACATACAGACCAGATTTTGCAGGTAACAGGGAGAATCCTTTTTCATTCTAATGTTATCCTATCATAAAATAAATTTTAAGTTTTGTAAAAGAAGAATGTGAGTTAAAGAATGGATTTTAGCGATTCAAAAAACAGGAATAAATTATTAGGGTTATTATTTACCGGCGTTTTAATGGCTGCATTGGATATTGCAATTGTCGGTCCGGCGCTGCCTGCAATACAGAAACAATTTGGTATAGATGAACGCGCAGCCGCATGGATTTTTTCAATTTATGTACTGTTTAATCTTGTAGGAACGCCTTTGATGGCAAAACTTGCCGATACGATTGGAAGGCGCTCGATTTATATAATTGATATAGCTTTGTTTGCAGCCGGCTCTTTAATAGTTGCAATGTCTCCAAACTTTTCAATTCTTCTTCTCGGAAGAGCAATACAAGGTTTTGGTTCAGGAGGAATTTTTCCAGTTGCCAGCGCGGTTATCGGAGATACCTTTCCGCAGGAGAAAAGAGGAAGCGCCTTAGGATTAATCGGAGCGGTTTTCGGGATAGCATTTATTATCGGACCGATTATCGCGGGCGTGCTTTTGATGTTTAGCTGGCACTGGCTTTTCATGATTAACTTACCAATCGCATTTTTCATTATTGCCGGAAGTACGAAATTACTGAACAATTCAAATAAAGAGACGAAGGGTAAATTTGATTTAAGGGGGATGCTGTTACTTGGAATAATACTCGCTTCAATTACTTATGGTTTTAATCAGATCGACACAAAGGAATTTTTTCAAAGCTTAATCTCTCTTAGTGTGCTTCCGTTTATTTTGGTACCGGTTATTTTATTGCCATTATTCAAATCAACCGAAGAAAAAGCTGGAAGTCCGGTTTTGCGCATTAAGCTATTTGCTTCAAAGCAAGTTATCCTAGTATCGCTTCTTTCAATCGGAGCCGGAATAGTTGAAGCTGCAATTGTATTCGTACCTCCGCTGTTGGTAGCCACTTTTAAAGTCACAAGCTCAACAGCAAGTTTTATGCTTTTCCCGGTTGTGTTAGCAATGGCGGCGGGATCGCCTACTGCCGGAAGAATGTTGGATAAGATGGGATCGAGAGCTGTGCTAATAACCGGAACAATACTATTATCGATAGGAATGTTTGCATTAGCTTTAACCAGCGGGAGTTTAATTTTATTTTACATAGCAGCATCAATCAGCGGAATTGGGATGGGATTTTTGTTAGGGGCTCCGTTACGCTACATAATGCTAAAAGAAGCTCGTGCATCAGAAAGAGCATCGGGTCAAGGGGTGTTAACTTTGTTTACGGGGACAGGACAATTATTCGGTAGTGCGCTTGTCGGGGCCGTAGCAAGTTCTCAAGGCGGCGGCTCAACTGGACTTCAAATAGCTTATGGAATGGTCGGAGCAATTTTATTTCTGTTAATAATAGTTTCATTCAATCTAAAAAGTCGCACTGAAGAATTAAATACAGTTCAAGAAAGTATTTAGAAAGCGTGATCAATAGAATATTTTTCTTTTTCAACCGGATGATGAAGATTAAAAATTTCGTTTAGCTTATCAACATTAACAGGATAAAGTTTTTCATGCATGCAATTTGCTTTTGCAGGCTTGCCTATCCGGCAGGCAGGTTCGCCTGTATCTTCACACATTTCAACATCTTTAATATTATTCGGTCTCTTAAATTCACTCCAACAGAAGCCGGATATTTTTTCGGAAATTTCAGACATCATTCTTCCCCAGATCGGAGCGCAAGCAGTTCCGCCGTATTGAAACCCACCGGATAATTTTCTTTGAGGGTTATCAAAGCCAATCCAGATTGCAGTGGAAAGTTTGGGATTATAACCTACGAACCAGGCATCAGTAAAATTTTGTGTCATACCGATAGGAAATTGTATTGTAAAATGAGAATTAAAAAGCTGTAAAAATTTTTCTTGACAACTACCCCACCCCATCGTATTTTGTGGAGGAAAATTTAATAGGAGTCCGAAATGGGGAAAATAAATGTCCTCTTCTTATCCGCTATTCCAGTTGCAGCTAAAGCGTTGCAAGATTTTTTCCGCAGCGACGATAAAATAAATTTTACTGTAATGCCGTTCTGCGAGCTTTCAACTTTTCCCAATAAATTTGTTAATAGAAATGTAGTTGTAATTTTAGACGACAACTCGCTTACCGTTCGCGAACAAATTTTAATAGATAATTTTGTGTTTGTAAAAAATATACCAGTTAAGAAAATCCTATTTACTACAAGCAGCAACAAACCCTATTTGAACAGCTTCATATACTGCGGCATCGAGGGGTTGATAAGCAGCAGGGCAAGCATCGAAGTTTTGAAAGAGGGGATACTTAGTGTTGCAGAAGGTCAAAGATATATTCACAGACTTATTAGTGAGCAGTTTTACAGCGTTGAAATGGAAGCGGTATCGGTAAATCAAGCAAAGATTACTAAGAGGGAGCTCGACATACTTAAATGCTTAAGTGATGGAAAAGGCGATAAGGAAATTTCCGAAGAGCTTTTTATAAGTCCGAAGACAGTGGAATCCCACAAGTCGCACTTAATGAGTAAGTTTAAATTAAAGACTGTGAGAGAATTAGCGGTACTGGCAGCATCAAAAATATTTAACCTCGGAATATTATTTATAGTATTGATATCTCAGGAAATCCCCTATATAAATTCAGGGAATTCCTTAATTGATTAAACAAAAATTATTTCTCACATTTCTGTTGGCAAAAAAATAGTATGAATTACTAATGACCAAGTTAGAGATTAGAGAATTCATTGACTATTCCTAGTCATTTTATTAAAAATTTTTGTGGAGGTAATATGTTTTTAAAATCATTTTTTCTCGCAATTTGTATATTGTTTATTGTAACATTAACATTTCAGTCGTGCCAAGAACAAGTTGTCCAACCATCAAACGAATTAAAACAGAATTTTTCTGCAAATAATTCGACTAATGTCAAAAAAATTGATAAAATATCAAATACTGATTTAAAAATCCTTGCCAAAGATATAGCATTATTATTAAATAATGTTGACTTCAAAGAATTTCTAGAATCTAATATTAAAGAGTCTAAAAATGTTGAACAAATATTAGAAGCTTCTGATTTTTTGAATAAAAAAATGATGATAATGGATGATAAAGGGATAATTTCATCAACAACTGTTTATAATGAGTTATTAAAAATTGACGATAAGAATGAATTTATTAAAGTTTGTAATAATATTAAATTTGGGTTAGTAGATATTTATTTCCCTGTTGATGAACATAGGGAGAAGTGGAATAGAAATAAAGAATTGATAGTGGCTGCAGTTGATCAGAAAGAAATAGAAGGTAAAGAAAATATGATTGGCATTAATAAAATGGGTGAGGAAATTATTTTATCAACTAAAACAATCCCAGAAACTCCTATTTTAGTTGTAACTTTCAGTGAAAAAAGAGGGGATTATTCTGTAAATAATATACAACCTAAGCTTTCAAAAGTAAGTACAAATTATAATTTCAATATTCAAAGCATATATGTAAAACATAACTATGATGACGGATGGTTTTTAGGGGACATGGAAATTTATTTAAAAGTTAAATTTAAAGAAGGAGTAAATGGAACATATGGGGGTTGGTCTGAAATAGATTTAGGACAAGTTGCCGCAAATTCTGCTAAAACTTTTTCGCCTAATATTACATTAGTAAGCCGACAAGTTGAAGAATTCTATGTTAAAATCGAAATATGGGAAGATGATGGATGGGGGAGTGGCGACGATGATTTTGTAGCAGATGAGTATTATGATGATTGGAGACTTGGAACGCAACCCTATGGACCTTGGGGAGGTTGGTTAGGTGCTGTATCTGAATTTCCTTATATTAGACAAGGAGCTTATGGTAACGACATTTCAACCGTTGATGGCTCTTTGGGAAGTACAGATTATGATACAATGTGTTTAACTAAAGATTAATTAAGAGATTAAAATTTATCTTGGGTTGTTTTTTAAGAACATTGTATATATATATAAAAAACATAATTCTATTTCTGTTCCTAAGCATTTTGGGCGGGAATTTATTTCCTCAAAAAGTAAGATTAGAAATTAATGGCTTTGTAAAAGATGCCAAAACAAGTGAAAGATTAATAGACGCGATAATTTTGTCGGATGGAATCGGAGTTGCAATATCCGATTCTTCCGGCTTTTTTAATTTTTATTGTAAGTCAGGCAAACATAAGATTGAATGTAAGTATATTGGATACGAAACTTCATCTAAGGAAATTAATTTAAGTAAAGATGCCGGTGAAGTCGAATTATTCTTTAATTTAACACCAACACCAATCGAATTTGAAAAAGTTACAATTACCGGTGAACGATATAAAGAATTTTCAGAGTATAAAACTTATGAACTAAAAAATGGAGACATATCCCATATACCTGTATTATTGGAATCTGATGCATTAAGACCTCTTCAAGCCTTACCAGGAGTAATTGCCATACATGATTTATCATCGCTTGTTTATTTGCGTGGCGGGAACTTTGATGAAACTTTAATAACTCTTGATGATGTACCTGTATATAATTCTTATCATTTAGGAGGCATATTTGGCTCATTCAATCCTGATATAGTCGATAGTGAGATTTTATATCCATCAAATTACCCGGTTAATTACCAGGGAGTTCTTTCGGGAGTCTTAAGCATTCGTACTAAGAGGGGCAGCTATGAAAAATTGAAAGGGATAGTCTCTGCAGGTTTGGTATCATCAAAAATATTTTTGGAAGGTCCTCTTTCTAAAGGAAGCTTCATCTTTTCCGCCCGAAGAACTTATCCTGATTTGCTTTTTAATTTATTATCTAATAATTCATTCCCTTATTATTTTTATGACTTTAACGGGAAATATACTATTCATTTAGATGATAAAAATATAATTTCCTTTTCCGGTTTTTATTCAAGAGATATATTTAAATTGTTTGTTGATGAAAAAGCCTACATAATAGAAAAGAAAGATGATATTAATTGGGGAAATAGAATTGCACAGGCAACATATAATCATCTCTTCGATATCGGGGCTATAAAATTAGACATTTATTTTTCAAATTCTTTTTTTGGCGGAAATGCAAAAGGAATTTCAAGAGTTTACAATTATACTACTATCCAGGATTCACTTAATAGCATAGAACACATTTTTATAGATAATAATATTGAAGACTTTACATTAAAATCAGAGGTTGAGTTAAGCTTTACTGGGCAGGAAATAAAATTCGGCGCTGAATATAAAAATTTGTCAAACAATTATAATTGGGATATAGAAGAAAAAGAAATATCAAGTACAATAAACGGCAGCCTGAAGAATGTGTTTTTTGACTTCGCACCTGACAAATATTATTCTAATGATTATACAAATATTTTATCGGCATATCTTTCTGACAAATTACAAATAACAAGATCATTTGATTTATTACTTGGTTACAGGGGGTTATTTATTAAGAAGATTGATCAATATCTTAGTTCTCCATATATACTTGCAGATTTCAAGTTAAATGATGAGACTAAACTTTCCGCAAGTTATGGAAAATATTATGAATATTTCTTTACTAAAAGGGAATTAACAAATACAACTTTCTTTTCTCCTTTTGCCATCTATTTTATAATTGATAATATGGAACATATGCCATCATCAGATCATTTTAGCTTGGGATTAAAGGTAAAGGAAATTCTTCCCGGGATTAGATTTGAAGCAGAAGGTTATTACAAGACACGATATAACATAATAACTTCGGATGAATTGACGGAAACAATCTCCTACACCGACGGCTACTCTGCCGGATTAGATATTTTATTAAAGAAAGAAAAAGGAACATTAACCGGATGGGCTGCATATTCCCTATCAAGAGCAGTTAAAAATAATAACGGCTATTGGTACTATGCCGATTACGATAGAACGCATAATTTTAAGCTAATGCTTAGTTACGACTTATCTGAAAATTGGGAAATAAATTCTTTCTGGATTTACTCTACGGGGATGCCTTTTACCCCTGCAGTAGGAAAATATATAATTGGTAACAATAATAGCACTGTTGAACTAGCGTTCGG
>JAKBMG010000187.1 GCA_021831685.1 Bacteroidota bacterium
ATAATATCACCGCTTGCAAAAGTAAAATTATTTACTTTGTTAATACTTTGCCAGGCTGAGCTTGGTGATAATCCCGAATTGTTATCATTTCCATTTGTCGCATCTACATAATAAGTTGATGCAAATGATAATTGAACTGTAATTATTGACAATAAAGTTATATACTTTAAAATCTTAATCAGGTCCATTGAGTTGCCTCCAAATTTTTAAGGATTCGTTTCTTTTTCATTTTATTATTTTATTTCGGAGGTCAACCTATTTCAAAACGAAAAGAAGGGAAATCGGGAGAATCCTGGAAAGAGCGCAAAATTGCCTGATATCTGCTTAGAAAATTATTTATGTATCTCAAGATATTTGTTAGTAGTAATCAAAAAATTGATAAAATTGCCTAAAAAGGCATAATACTATCAAATAAATAATGAAAATTGTAAGGGAAGTATTTTAATAATCTAAGAATGAAAAATGAAGACAAAATCTCTTCAATTGTTTAGAAATCGATTTGAAAATATCTAATGATTCTAAATCACTATTTTATAATCCATCTGTTTATTTAATAAAGGAAAAAAGAAGATGAGACATTCCCAAAATCTTTCTTCTTTATGGAAATCAAAAAAAGATTCTATTATTGAAACAAATCTTAGCGGTATTATTTTAAGTTGGAATCAAGGTGCCCAAAAATTATATGGTTATAGGCAAGGAGAAATTATTGGGAAATCTATTTCAATTTTAATGTCTAAAAAGAGAAACAATGAGTATTCAAAAAATTTAAATAAAATAAACAGAAACAAAAGGATTTGCTTCTTTGAATCAGAACATGTTGATAAAAAAGGGAATATCAAATTTGTTCAGACGACTATTATTCCAATTATAAATAAAAATGATTTAGTATTAGGTGCTTTTTTCATTGGTAGAGATTTAACGCAAAAAATAAAATTAATAAAAGACCTACAAGCTGAAAAAAAACGTTATCGAGATATTGTAGAAATGGCTCCAAATATATCAGGAATATTTCAAGACGAGAAGATTATCTTTATAAATTCCGCGGGGGTCAAGGCTTTGGGTTCAAAAAATATTGATTCTTTAATTGGGAAACCTATTAAAAATTTAATTTTACCTGATGATTTTCACAAATTTCAAATACGGAATCAGCAATTATTGAAAGGAAAAAAGATTCACCCAATTGAATTAAGACTTAAAAGAAATGACGGTTCAATTATGATCGTTGAATCATATGCTAGGTTTTATCAGTACTTAGGAAAACCGGCTATTCAATTTGTTGCCCAGGATATTACAAAAAGGAAAAAAATTGAAGACGAAAGGGAAAATCTATTAAAAGTAACAAAAGAATATGCGGCAGAGCTCAATGCTATTTTTGAAAGTATTCCTCATGCAATTTATGTCGGAACTAAAAAAGGAATCAAAAGGGCTAATAGAAAATTACTCGATTTATATAATTTAAAAGATATAAATGAATTGAACTCAGTTCGTTCACAAATTAACAAAAGAATGAGGATACGTTATTTAGATTCAAATAAAATTATTCTAACAAAAGATAATGTTTTTGCAAAGGCACTTAAAGGAGAATCAATAGTAAGAGAAATTGTGTTAACAGATCCTAAATCAAAAATACAAAAAATTATTAGGAGCGCAGGTGCCCCAATTAAATCAAATGGAAATACAATAGCTGCCGTTGTAATAAATACTGATATTACAGCATTGAAAAAAAATGAAAATGATATAGCTGAAAGTGAAAGAAGATACAGATCACTAATTGAACAATCCTTTGACGGAATAGCATTAATTAATAAAAACGGAAAAATAATCGTATGGAATTCAAAATTATTAGAATTATTAGGATATAATGAAGATGAAATATTAAATCTAAATTCTAAAGAAATAATTCATAACAAAAAAATAAATATAAAGGAAAAAAAATCACGCGATAAACTTCATTTTGAGTATGAATTCATAAGAAAGGACAAAAATCATTTCCCTGCAGAAATTAATATTAGTATATTCGAAAACGGTATGATAATGTACGTTATTAAGGATATTTCTGAAAGAAAAGCCGCAGAAGAAATGCAGGAAAAGCTTTTTAATAAGTTGATTGAAGCCCAAAATATAATGAAAAATTTATCAAGGCAGTTGATTCAAGTCCAAGAGCAAGAAAGAAGAAATATTGCAAGGGAATTACACGATGAAATTGGTCAAACTTTAACCGCCATCAAAATCGATATTCTAAATGCTATAAAATTTATTCGCTCTCTAAATGCACTGGAACATCTTAATGATAGCATTAAAATGGTCGAAGAAACTTTAAATAATGTTAGAGAAATGTCGCTAAAATTAAGACCCTCAATTTTAGATGATTTAGGTTTAATTCCGGCAGTTAGATGGTTTCTTGTTCGCCAGTCTGAAAGAACAGGGATAAATGCAAAAGTAATAACTAAACCTCTTACTGAAAAAATACCATCTGAAATTCAAATTACATGTTATAGAATAATACAGGAAGCTGTTACGAATATTATTAAACATTCCAATGCAAAGAATATGACTGTAGAAATAAATATCCTTTCAAATGAATTATACTTAATTATCTCTGATGATGGGATAGGTTATGATGTGCATTCGGCGCGTAAGATGGCAGCGAGCGGATCAAGTATTGGGGTGTTAGGTATGCAGGAAAGAGCTGAAGCTGTAGGTGGATGGTTAGATATATTCTCAGGTCCGAATAAAGGTACTAAAATTCATGCAATATTTCCATTGAAACAAATAGCTTAATTACAATTTAGTTATAACGGGGATTAAATTATGAACTCTATAAAAGTGTTAATAGCAGATGACCATACTCTGTTAAGAGCCGGTATTCGCGAGCTTCTTCAAAATATGAGTGGAATTGAAGTTGTTGGTGAAGCTGCCAACGGAAGAGAAGCATTAGAAAAAATAAATGAATGTTCTCCCGACATTGTTTTACTTGATATAGCAATGTCGGAATTAAATGGTCTGGAAGTTGCTGAACGAGTGAGTAAAGAATTTCCTTTAGTATCGGTTATTATCCTGTCTATGTATGCCAATGAAGAATATGTTTTGCAAGCTTTAAAAGTTGGGGCTTATGGTTATCTATTAAAAGACTCAGCACCAAATGAATTAGAAATCGCAATAAAAGCTGTTATTAAAGGAGAAACTTATTTAAGCCCTTTAGTCTCTAAAGCATTGGTGAGCGATTATCTTAAAAGAATTAATGAGGCTCCTTTAGAAGAAAAATCTAAGATAAATGTCTTTGTTAAATTGACGTCCCGTCAAAGAGAAATTCTACAGCTAATTGCAGAAGGGAATTCAACTAAGGCAATTGCTCTTAAACTAAATGTCAGTGCTAAAACCGTTGAATCACATAGAATGAAAATAATGGAGCGGCTGGGTATTCATGATATCCCCGGATTAGTTAGATATGCAATTAGAACTGGGATTATATCATCTCAATAATTTTGTAAAGTTTACTTCTATTTGAAATCGTTCAAGCTTTTTACAAAATTAACCTAATTAGAAAATAATTTTTATACAAATAAAATCAACATTATATATAATATTGTCACTTAAATGTTTGTTTTTCGTGTCAAAATATTTTTTAACGATCTTTCCATTCTACATCTTCCATCGCGACTTGCTAAGTTATCTTATACTAAGTAGATAAATAACATATTATCAGAAAATTCCTGATTGTTTGAGCAAATTCTTGAACATAGATTTACCTCAAAAAAAAGAATCATTTGTTTGATCCTTGTTGAATCTGTTAAATTATTTGAGGTAAATGTGAAAGCTTTAAGAATTTTGTTAGTTGAAGATAATCATAATTTCAGAAATTCTGCTATCCGTTTTATCAACGCAAACATGAGATTTGAAATTTTAACATGGGTTTCTTCTGCTGAAGAAGCAATTAAAAAGATTAAAGCAAATAGTCTGGATCTTATTTTAATGGACATTTCTATGGATGGCATAAATGGTATTGAAGCATCCAAAATAATTAGAACATCAAATAAAACTATTAAAATTATTCTTCTGACAATGTCGGATAATTCAGAATATAGAAATGAAGCATTAGCTGCCGGGGCAAATGAATTTATACCCAAAATGGAATTTTCTGATAGGCTTATTCCTGCAATTAACAATATTTTCATGGATTATCAGAAATAATATATAAAGGTTTTTAATTATTTATAAGTTTACTTTAAAAAGCCGAAATTCTCTAAATGTCATTCTCTTTGCCACGGTAGAAACGCGGGAATATATTCCATATTTTACTGTTTTTGGATTACTATTACTGTGAGAATGAACCTTTTCAAAGTGGGCTCATTTATACTTGTCTGAATTAATTCCTTCATCTTTAAGGGACATTTTATATTATTAACCGCTAATCAAGCGGTTTTTTTATTTTAAAATCGAACTTGCCATCAGAAATAAAACTAAGTATAAATACTTCGCTGATTGGTTAAATCTGCACAATTTCATTTCCCCACTGCTCCAATTTCCCAAGAGAGTTGCGAAACATTAGTTATCAATGTAAATAGCAGTCGGTGATTTCAATAAAACGTATAACTTGGATATTAAATGTTTTTTTCTTTAATTTTTAGTAAATTATTCCTAGCGCAGCAAGCCGCAATGGAATAGGGAAAATCATTTCAAATATCTTGACATAAAAAACAATCCGCCATTGCGGATAAACGGCAATACTAATTTAGACGTCAAATATTTATACTCACGAACAGTCCAATATCTTTATCCCTCGTTATCGCTAGTATCTAAAACGAGCATTTCAGACCAAAATCAAATGATTATTTATGGGCACATAATTTGTCGTTAATAAATTAAATGAAAAATAATTATTCCGGTTTCTCTTTATGCTGTTTGAAAATTGTAATGATTATTATTCAATGGCCATTTATAGGACTCAAAGTCTATTATATAGATGAGGAAATCCTTAAAGTAATTTTGAAGAGGCGATTCGATAGAATATCGGAAATGGAGAGAAATACAACATTGAATAGATACCTTAAGACAACGATTAAGTGCTCGATCATTTTTTTATAATATTATTTACTAAAAAATCTTTGGGAGAATCTTGATGACTGAAAACATTGAATTATTAGACGCTATTTTAGACGATCAAAGTAAAACTCCATCAATTTATTCTGCAGGAGGTTTTTGGGTCAAAAAATCTAAAAGTATTGTTAATGGAATTCAATCAAAAGGTTTGTTGAATTTCCGTTCTGATGCTTCAATATTGAATTCTTATGGAGGGTGTTATTCCATCAATCCAACCGATAATTCAGATAAGTTAAAACTGATGTATCGGCTGTTCGGTAGCAGATTCTCAGAGAAATTATTCAAGTCACATAATAGATTGATAAATAAATACTATCAGATGATGCGTGAATATAGAGGGTATTATATAGAAGACAGGTATTCTGCTCAAATTCAATTGCTAAAAAAGAGATTTGATTTCCCAAACACAATGCTTAATAATGTTCAAGAGTATGTAACTATGGGAAACGAAAAGATATCTTTAGATTATTTATTTCAAATGATACGAATTGCTAATTTTGCGGATAATTTAGATTTTAGTAAAATCAGTTCGGTATTGGAAATTGGCGGCGGGTATGGTAGTGCTGCTCATTTATTTATGAGTTTTTATAAAAACATAAAAAAATATATATATATTGATATTCCTCCTATGATATACATTGCTACAGAATATCTTGAACAATTTGATGAATTCAGTGTAGTAAATTATCTTGAAACAAAAAATAAGAATGAAATAAAATTTGAGGACAATGATAAGAGGGAAATCATAATGCTTTGTCCTTGGCAATTGCCAAACATTAAATCACAAGTTGATCTATTTTATAATGCGATTTCCTTTCAAGAAATTGAAATTACTGCTTTAAAAAATTATATAAATTTAATAGAAAATTCTATATTAAAAAATAATGGGGACATTTGTCTAACTTATTATCAGGGAGGAGATTATAAAATGACAAGGAAAAAGGAGGAAATCATTTCTCTATTTGCTAACTATTGTTTTAAAGAGATTACTCCTGCTATCGAAGAAAAAGAACTCCCTAATTCTTTACCACATATATATCTGCATGGTAAAATGAGTGTGTAATATTGATTACTCAAGTTGACCTCTAGTTAACACTCTCTGCCGCCAGAGGCTGTTGCACAACTCCAAAATGTCATTTCGACGGGAGGGAGAAATCCCATGTATAGCTTAAGTACACAAGTTGAACGTGGGATATCTCAGTCGCATCCGCCGCGGCGGATCCTTCGATATGACAAGAAAAAAATAGTTGTCATTTCGAATCCGGCTTAAGCCGGTGAGAAATCCCATTTTAGACAATTTAGAGGTCTTTTTACGTTCGTGACTAAATAGAATAGTTCTGCAACACTTTCGCTAGGCAGGTTAGAAAAATGGAGTGAGGGAATAGATTATTTTTTCCCAATATTCCAACATTCCATTACTCAAAAGTGAAATTCTGCGTAAGGTGAGTTAATAATATAAATCCGCTTACCAAAGCTTATGATAAGCGGATTATTAAACCTATTTCTTTGAGCCCTTCTAGTATTACCCTTTAAGTTATTGTTTTTCGTGTCAAGCTATCTTCTTTACTTTTTTCTTGTGCTTGAACCTAATCTTGAACTTACGCTTTAATATCGCTATAGTATTAACTTTTAAATCTTTGTTTTTTAAGCCAAAATATTTTTATGATAAATTTCATTGCGTTTCATTCAAAATTCAACATTCATAATTCAAAATTGCGGCTTGCCGCGCTATGATTTAAAAGTTAAGAATCTCTCCCGCGGAGTCATAGAGATGCCGCAGCGCTTTGGAGCTTGCGAATCATATGTATTCCCGCACGTTGGGCAAACCATATATAAGCTTGATAGTTCATTTGCTTTTCCTGAATTGAACTTGTCAAGTGCGTTTTCATACATCGCCTTGTGTTTCTTTTCCGTCTGGAAAGCATAATTGAAAGAGATCATGGCAATATTTACACCTTCATCATTTGCCGCTTTAATAAAATCCGGATACATTGTAGCTACTTCGTACGATTCTCCTTTAACCGCATCCTCCAAATTTTCTTTTGTTGATTTTACTTCATACGTCGGCGTAAACTTATCCATCTTCTCACCAAGCTGTTCTAACACAGCCCGGTGATTGTTCGCATGTATGTTTTCCGACTTTGATGCCGCTTCAAACAGCAAAGCAATTTTTGCCAACCCTTCTTTTTTTGCTTGCTTAGAATATGCTGCATACTTGGCGCTTGCAGTTGTCTCCCCGGTAATTGCAGCCTTTATGTTTTGAATTGTGGTTGTCTTAGAAAATTTTCCTGCGCCAAAGCTAAACTGTGTAATTAATATAATAGCCAGCAGGCTTGGAAGAAATGTTTTGAGTTTCATTATTATTCTCCTATAAATTTTAAAATAATATTTATGTTACTAAAATAATTCCTCATTCCTAAAGCAATAGTTAAAGATTTCTTAAAAATTGCTTAAAATTATTTAGAACTAAATAAAGAGATTATTTATGGAAAAATTATCTGAAATGAAGTGCCTTTGGAAGGTTCGCTTTTTACGGAAAGAGATAGGCTTTGTAAGTCCGCTAATCTTTTAACTATGGCTAACCCCAAACCGTTCCCGGTTATTTCGGAATTCCTTGATCCATCCGCTCTGTAAAATCTGTCGAATATCTTTTCTATATGCTCCCGCTCAATACCTATCCCGTAATCCTTTATCACAAATGAAATTTCACCACCCGCGTTTTTAACTTCTATATCAATTTGCTTTCCATCAAAGGAATATTTAATTGAGTTTGAAATAAGGTTCTCCAAAATTATATCCAGCATTGAATAATCAGCTAAAACAAAGACTGCTTCCCCCGGAGTATAGTTAATGACTATTTTTTTCTCTTCGGTCAAGAAATTCAATCTTGCCAAAACTGCTTTTAACACTTCATGAATGTCTATCTTGCTTATTACCGGCGTTACCTTACCGCTTTCATATCGTGCAAGCATTAAAAGCTGATCAACAATAGCTGACATTCTGTCCACTTCGTTAATGCAATAATTAATTTTGTCTTCGTATTGTCCCACCGTCCGCGGCTTCCTCACTAAAACTTCCAATGTTCCCTTTATTATTGAAAGAGGCGTCCGCAATTCATGCGAAGCATCTGAAGTAAATTGCTTCTCGCGAAGCACTGCATCTTCAAGCCTATCCAAAAGTCTATTGATGGTTGAAGTTAATTTGTAAATTTCATCTTTATGATTCGGCAATTCAATTCTTTCATCAAGATTTTCCTTGGTTATTCTTTCTGCTGTTGCAATAACCTTGTTTATTGGTGAGATGCTCTTTCCTGCAATAAATCTTGTAGTATAAAATAATACGAATAGCACTAACCAGTATGTTGTTATCAATATGATAAATAAGTTTTGAAGTACTACGGCAGATTCTTCCAATGGCATTGCTATTAGTACATAGCCTAAAGTTATTCCGGCTGGATTCTTGATAGGAAGCTGAACTTGCCTTGTCGGTGATCCTGAAAGGGAAGTGTTAAAATAAGTCTCTCGCTTTATTCTTGAATCGAAGCTCAATTTCCCATTTAATAAATTACCTGTTTTCTTTATCAGTTTACCGGTGCCGTCTACAATTTGAATAAAAACAGGATTGACTTCTATCTGACCATGCTCCCGCTCATTCCATTCAAATGTATTGGCTATTATAAACTGGTCGTTCAATACAACGAGGTTCCGTTCTATTTCATTCGACTCAGCGTCAAGGTCTTCATCCATATGTCGGTATGCAGTCTCTCGAACTGATATGTATATAATAATAAAAAGTATCCCTATTAAAATACCGGTTGTTGCCAAATAATAGATGGTGATCCGGTTCCTTAGATTAAGCTGCATTATTCCTCTCGTGCAACATAACCAACGCCTCTTATAGTATGTATAAAGCTACTTTCGTTTCCGTCATCTAATTTCTTCCGGAGAAAATTTATGTATACATCAATGACGGAAGTATCGGAATCAAAGTGCATGTCCCAAACGTGCTCAATTATTCTTGTACGTGTACAAACTTTCCCTTTATTCCTTATAAGATATTCAAGAAGGGAAAATTCCTTCTGTGTTAACGTTACTTCCCTTAACTTCGAAAATACTTGGTGGGTTTCCAAATTCATCTCAACATTACCTAGCTTCAAAATAGTTTGCTCTCCCTCTTTTGTCCTTAGTTGGACTCTTATCCTTGCGAGTAATTCTTCAAACTTAAATGGCTTTTTGATATAATCATTTGCGCCTGCTTCAAGCCCAAACACAGTATCAGAAACCGTATCTTTAGCTGTTAAAAAAATAATCGGGACAAAAGAATTTGATTTCCTGATTTGGCGGCATACTTCTATACCGCTGATTCCTGGAATCATCCAATCAAGAAGGATTAAATCATAATCGTTTACCGTGCTTAGCTCCAATCCTTTGTTTCCGTCTGCTGCTACATCAACTGCAAATGATTCTTCTCCCAAACCATCTTTTAGAAAATTTGAAATCCCTTTCTCATCTTCTACTATTAGAATTCGCATTTAATAGATATTCATAATTTATTCTGTCTTATTTTCCATTGAGCTGGAATTATTTTCAATCTCATTTGAATTGAGCGAATTTCCCAAATTAAACTGAACTCCGGCAGCATGCTTAAACACAAGCTCTCCGCCATAATATCCTGTCCTTGCAATTGATAAAACCCCTGCAAAGAACAATAAAAGTGCTACCCACTTAAAAACCCCCTCATATTTTTTCATCATGATAAATCCGATTCTTACAAATGAAGTTAGAACCATAATCCAAAGCGAAATTAACGCCGCACTTTGATGAAATTCAATCGCGTTTTTTAATGGCCCTGCTTCAGTCAAACCATCTCCTGCAATGTTCCCGCTGACGTATGCGGCTATTACTCCTAGAGTTCCAAAAATTAATAAATATAGTCCGGCTTTCCCAAAAAAAGCTTTCTTAAATACTACGCTTATTAAATCTGCTAAAAATCCGAAAATTAATAACGCGATAGGGAAGTGGACGATCATCGGGTGAATATGTGAAATGTCAAACATTTTCTTCTCCTTATTTTTTTACCCCAAACATATTTATCAAAGATTAAATAAAGCTAAGAAGAACCTTAAAATCTCCTTAAAAGAATAATCTGCACCAGCCCAAATAGTCCCTCACCTCTCAACCTTGTCCTTAAACTTGAACTTAAACTTGATCCATAGATTTTATAACTTAATCTTTCCAATCAAAATATCTTTAAACATTTCAAAATCTCCGCGAAGACTAAACAACGGATATTGAAATGTCGCCGGGCGGTTCTTTTCAAAAACAAAATGCCCAATCCACGCAAATCCGTATCCGAATACAGGCAATAATATTAGTACCGGCAAATCAAAAGTTAAGAGAACATATACTGCTATAAAAATCACCAGCGCTGTGCCCATAAAATGAAGTCTTATGCAAATTTTATTTTGATGCTCGGATAGATAAAAAGGGTAGAATTGACTAAAAGTTTTAAATCGGTCTTCCATACATAAATTCCTTTCCGGAAATTTTGATGAAAAATTAGGACAGCATATATAGATTAGAATAATAATGTTTCTGTAATAAGAACCAACCTAAATAGGTCATATAGCACTATTCTTTAAACAAAAATTATCTTTATGCGCAAATATTGCACTGGCAAAGCTCGTAGATTTCTTCGTAACCATAATCAATCGTTAACTCTTCTCCGGCTTTAATATCCCGGTATGCTACAAGCATCAAACTCTCTTCATCATTTTCAAGAACGTCACAATTGCAATCACAATTATGATTAATATACTTAATCTTATTCGTCATAGAAGTATCTATGTAATTAGATTCATTCCAAAAAATATAAACGTTGCCGTCAGCTTCTCTTTTGATGCATTCTTCTTCCGAAATTGCCTCTCCCTCTATCACAAATATTTTGCTCCCTTCTGCTATATCAACAGTTGAGAATAAGCCCTTACCGTGAATGCCAGAGTCTTTAACAATTAATAAATTTTCTAAATATTTCCCGGATGTCAATTTATTGCTTTCGTTTTATTCTTAAATAAATCCCTCAGTAAAAGATGAAGGGGTGAATTTTCCATTATTGGGTATGAATATTTAACGCTATCCGGGTAATCATCAATTTTATAATCGTGATTAAAAATTTCCCGGTTATCTATGTTGTAGTAATCTACTTCCTTTATCCCGTAAGTGGCGCGTTTAAGATCAATGGCATATAATGTTTTGGAACGATATATTTCCCCGGGTATCTGAACAAATGTCAATGGATGGTCGTATATCTCAAGCATCCAAACATCAATTTTATCCTGACCTGCGGGATTAACCGATGCTGAATCATACCAAATTCTTTTTGATTGGCTTATCACGATTGGTTTCCACTTTGGATTACTTAATTGTGCTATTGCTGAGGAAGCCAAAAATAAAAATATCAATCCCGATGCTTTTAGTAATGTTCTCATTAAACTTAAATTTTTAAAAGATTATAACGAAATTAGTAAAAATGGAAGACATAAAAAATATTCTTTTCATAAGAGCCTGACCAATAAATTTTATTCACCGCCCTCATCTATCTTAATAAAAGAATGACTACTCTTGTCATTCGAATCCGGCCCTGCCTGCCGGTAGAGTCTGTTGCACAACTTCCAGATGTCATTTCGAAGGAGTCTTCGACTGAGAAATCCCATTTTAGACAGTTTTGAGACCTTGTTTAGTGAAAAACCTCCGAGGTTTTCCTAAACCTCGGAGGTTTCTTTACATGTTACGCAAATCTAACTTTCGGAATAATAGAAAAAAGCCACTCAATTCCATTACTCCAACACTCCATTACCCCTATTTCCACAGGGGTTGCATAACATAAGTTTATAATTAAAAATTATTCTCTACTTCTTCTTATCCGGATACGGCGGCTGCTTTGGAAATGTAAAAGGATTATCTTTTATTTCCTGCATAACAGTTTTAATCGCTGCATCAAGCTGCGGGTCTTTTCCTGCTTCGACTGATGCCGGATCGTTATCAACATCAACATCCGGATCAGCGCCGTGATTTTCAATCCACCATTTTCCTTCTGTGCCGAAGAAACCGTTATTAGATTGCTCAACCTTACCGTTATCAATCGTGGTCTGAGTATTTAATATTCCGGTCAATCCACCCCAGGATCTTGTACCTACAACTTTTCCCAAATGATTAGCTCTGAAATCTTCAATAAATGCTTCACCATCCGAACCGTTATACTCGTTTGAGATTACGACATACTTTGCCGTCGAAGTGCTCCCAGGATACCTGAACGGAACCATGTGGTGCAATACATTATAGGCTACCATTTTTCTGACAAGCTTGTCGATAAGAAAATATTCCGTCCATCCTCCGGAGTTTCTTCTCATGTCAATTATGATGCCTTTGTCATATCTAAATGCTCTCCAGAATTTATCAAACTCACCTATACCCGGAGCATTCATCGCGTTTATGTGCATATATCCTACTTCGCCGTGAGTATCCTTTATTACTTTGTGTATGTTATGCGTAAGCCAACTAAAATATCTCAATTGCGGATTGTTTTTTATCGGCTCTACATCATAAGTTCTTGCACCTTCCGCTGAAGGTTTATTGTTGACCGTTACAGCGACTTTTTCTCCTTCGGTTACCTGCAAATATTTGAAATAATCATCCGGTACTTTTATTTCCTTACCGTTTATCGCAATTAAATAATCGCCTTCTTTTACATCTATATCGGGGCGAACGAGGGGAGACTTCAAATTTAAATTGTATTCAGTCGGTCCATAGATCTTCCCAAACTTATAGAACGGAGAATTCCCGTCTTTAACAAAATCGCATCCGAGCCAACCCGTAAAGACAGTCGACTTCGGAGTCGTCTCCGGCCCCATATCTCCGCCGCTGATGTATGTATGAGACACACTAAGTTCACCGACAAGCTGAAGCAGAAGCCAATTCAAATCGCTTCTCGATGTTAAATAGGGAATGTCGGCTCTATATCTATCGCCGATTGCTTTCCAATCAAGGTTAAACATATTAGGATCGAAGAAAAAGTCTCGGTACCATCTCCAGGTATCATTAAAGATTTGAGTCCATTCTTTTTGATCATCCACCGTATAAGTCATTCCGTTAAGATTAAGCTTTTCCCCTGCGCTTTTTGACTTATATGCCTCATCCATTGAAGTAGTGAAAATATCTGCATTCCTTTGAACCAATAACTGCTCACCGTTTGTAGAGAGGTTAAAATCCTTAATCTTATCATTCAAAGTAACTTCTTTTTTATCTTTCATATCAAAAATGTGCAAGTCCCATTTAGTTTCACCCCCTGGTTTAAATATTTCGCCATATTCATCTTCGGTAAATTTTGGAACAGTACACCATGCAACCTTACCGTCACCTGCTTTAAGATAAAAATCATTCCCTGGATCAACAGGAAGAGGATAGGTCCTCTCTTTAATTCCTGTTAGATCAATCCTGAAGTCATTTGATACTTTCGGTTCATCCTTCATTGCCGCTTCATCAAAAGGAGGCTTCTCACCAGCTTGAAGTTGCACTACCATTACTTGTTGTGGATGCGCTATTATATGGTCGTCTTCATAAAAATCCATTTGAACATCAAAATTCCTGCTCGATAAATAATATAAATATTTCCCGTTTGCATCAAACACCGGATTTATGTTGTCAAAGAAATCGTCAGTGATAGCATATTTCTTATTTTGATCTAAACTATACAAAAATATTTCGTTGTTCCGATTATATTGAACAAAACTGTAGCAGATCCATTTACTGTCGGGTGACCAATTATAATCGCTTACTTCCCAGTAAAATTCATCGTTCTTCATTTGATTTGATGTATCAATTTTTACAAGCTTTTTAGTGTCAACATCAACATAAAAAATTGCAAACTGCTTATTGCCGAACAAAATTTTCTTACCGTCCGGAGACCATAGCAAATGATAATCCGTTCTGTCTAATATCTTTGTTAATTGAGTCCACTCTCCGCCCTTAATGCTTTGTATGTAAAGCTCATACTCACCAGATTTATCGGAAAAGAATGCAACCCATTTACCGTCTGGAGAAATTTGCGGATACATCTCTCTCGTTCCCGGTGTATTCGAAAGGTTCAAAGTGTTTCCTTTTCCTGTTGGAATTGCAAAAATATCCCCGCGTGCTTCAAGAGCTACTGTCTTCCCGTCGTTTGAAATATTGGTAAAGTGAATATAATCCTTCGGATTAATTACACGGTCCCTTAATTCCCATTGGTCGGATGGCACCTCAACTTCTATCTTTTTTGATTGATCGGTTTTCGTATCAAGAACATAAAGAAAGCCGTCATGCAAATAGACGATCTGATCTTTATCATTTGAAGGGTACATTACGTCGACGTCGTTATAATTTGTTACTTGAGTGATCTCTTTTGTATCAAGATTTTCTTTGAAAATATTTGCAATTCCATTCCCTCTATCTGAAACGAAATACATAAAATTCCCGATCCACATCGGGTATGCATTCTTTCCTACATAATTCGATATGGGTGTAAATTTATTATCTTTAAAATCATACTCCCAGATATCAGTGTACCACCCGCCTTTATAGCGCTTCCAATTATATTCTTCAAGCCCTTTCCTAACGTAAAGGATTTTCGACCCGTCCGCAGAAAAGCTGCATCTTACGCCGCGGTCAAGTGGAAATCGTTCAGGTGCGGAACCGTCTTTATCTACGAAATAAAGATTAGGATCGCGCATAATGAAGTTTTCAAAATAAGAACGGAAGACAACCCGTTTGCCGTCGGGTGTCCAGCAAATTGTTTGTGCACCTCCGGGGTTATAAGTAATCCTTTTGGGTTTCCCCCCATCAACAGGCATTACATAGACATTATAAGAGCCGTCATAACTCCCGGTAAATGCAATCTCCTTTCCATCCGGAGAAAATTTTGCGGCAAATTCATCACCGGGGAAAGTAGTCAATCTTGAAGCAGTACCGCCCGAAGAACTAACAGTCCATAAATCTCCTTCGTAAGTAAATACAATTTTATTTTTATAAATATCCGGATCATGTGTGAATCGTGCCTGAATAGCTGCTAAGGAAAGATTTATGAAAAAGAGAAATGAAAATGCAAAAGACAGTAATAATTTTTTCATGGACAACTCCATTTTACATTAAATAAAATTTATACCGGAAAACATAATTATAAGTTTTCAAACTTAAAAAAAATTGCTTTTAAATCCTCACCGGCAGCCCTCAGACACTTGTCACTCGTAACTAGTCACTCGTTACTAATTTACCAGGATTTTCTCTTATAAATTAGAAAATTGCCTTAAATTCTTCCCATCATTGCAAAAACGGTATCTATCACTTATTAAAAATTCCTCTAAAATCGCAATATTTGCTTATGGTACACTACTTGCCATTTTGATTTTAGTATCAGTTAAAATAATTAACATACATTACGCAATATATTTGTAGAGAATTGGAGGATATTGAAATTTTGTTTAATTTCTATTACAATATTCTATCACTTCAATTGACTTTGCGCTAAATATATTATTAATTAAAAGATACAGGGTCGAAAATGATTTGGGTCAAAGTCAAAAATTTCATCTCGTCATATAACATTATATTGTTTATGATTTTTATTACCCTTGGCTGGGTAATTCTATATACGTTCTTCATTATCTTAGCAATTATTTCTTTTGCGCTCCATTGAGATAAAGTTGTGATTTGTTTTCAGATTTTTCTTTGATAATGTAGAACAAATTGTCTCATAGATAGTACGTGTCATCAACGGGAGTTTGATAAAATTCATCTTCCATTACTAAGTTTTTTACTTTTGTAAAAAATAATAGTATGAATCCTTTTACTTTTTCCTGCCCATTTTATAATTAACTTTTAACAAAATCTGAATGCACTCTGAATACACTCTCAATGCACTATGAATACACTCTGAATACACTCTGAATGCACTCTCAATGCACTTCTCTTCCTATTGTCTCGGCTTAGTCCCGGCTTATTCTTGTATGTAGATACTACAAATATCTTATCCCATAATACTTTATTCTTCGGCGGACAGATTATTCTTACCCCATTATTCCATTATTCCAACATTCCATCACTCCCTCCTTTCCCAACATCCCACTACTCCGACACTCCATTTCCCCTGCATTCCATTACTCCATTATTCCAATATTCCATTATTCCAGCGCTCCCAATTACTCCAAAGCAAAATTTTGCCCAAGTTGATTTATTAAAAATGTAACTGGAAAATATAACTGTTACGGAAGGAAATCTGACATCCGGGAAAATTTACTTCTTAGAACGTATGATACAATCCCAGGTAATATGAAAAATGTTTATAAGAAGTAATCCCATTCCCCAGATCAGAGGAAATAAGTATCTGATAATTTTTAACAATGGGTATTCCACACCCTAAATGCAAACCGGTATTGTCATTCGAATATTAAGTAGAGCTCTCCATGCATGAAAGGCACAGGAACCGGATCGTCTGTCCTAAATGGCGGGCCTGCAAATATCAGCACATTAAATAATAATGTTAAGATTAAAACGGAACAATTAAATACCTTACTTTTTATTTGTATCGTTTCATCCCTTTGCAATCTTGAAAATCTTAAAATGCACATATTCTAAAATTAACATACTTTCAAACATTTGCCATCTACTACAGGGTATCTGGAGTGATATAAAACAATTTGTAAACTGAACTCTGAAATTATATGGTGAGATATATTGATGCGTGCAATAAAAATTTTGTATAATTCGGTTGCATTATTATATATATACTGGATTTTAGAAAGCATAATTAACTGATAATCCGCTAAAAATCTCCCTCTTCCTCAATGCTTTCCTTCCATAATAAAATCCTTGTGTTAATTGTAAAATTGATTTATTGTTAGTTCAAGAAAGTGACTCCTTGTATTATTGAAACCCTTTAAGCTAAAATTCGGAGAATAAGACATGATAAAAACTTTGCTCAAAGTAATTATTATTCTTTCATTTGTATTTGTGTTTAATTCTTGCTCCTCAACTTTTTATCAAAGCACAAACAAATATATCGGCGAAGAAAAATACGTCGGAATATTCCCCGGTAGAAATGATAGCAAGAGGTTAAAAGAAATTAGCCAATCAATTCATCGTATCTCAAGTTTAGCTTTGTACGAAGTTTATGTTTTCAGCGACAGCAGTAACCTAAAAGTTTCTAATTTGAATGATGAAATAATAAAAGAAAAAGCTGTTAAGAAAACCGGAATGGATAAAGCAACCTCTGGTACGGCAACCATTATCTATTCTTACAACGGTAAAGTTGCTTTACTTACTTGTGCCCACGTTATCGATTTTCCCGATACGATTATTTCATACTTCTCAGATGGGAATGGTAAATACACTGAGAAGGTTGAGAGCATTTCCTTTAAGAAAAAACAATATATTTATGCTGCCGGTTTCCCTAATGGCAGTGAAGTTAACGTTATTTTGATGGATAAAAAGTCTGATTTAGCTCTGCTCGGTCAAAATTATTCTGTGCAAAACTATCTTGACTTCCCGGTGCTAAATTGTCCTTTCGGTAAAGCAAAAGAATTGGATTTAGGAAGCTTTGTTTATATTATGGGCTTTCCGTTGAACTATAAAATGGTTTCTCAAGCAATTGTAAGCAGTGCTGATATTGATAAAGAGGGCTCTTTTTTTGTTGATGCAGTTATTAACCAAGGGTATAGCGGAGGTGCTGTTTTAGCTATAAATAGTAAATCATCAAACTTTGAGCTCGTAGGAATTGTTAACTGGGTTGCTGAAGAAAACCAAAATATTATTGAACCGATAACTCCTGACGAAAATATTGTTTACAATCCACTTGTGCCTTACAAAGGGGACTTGTTTGCTAAACAATTAAAGATTGTCAAATATGGAATTACAAAAATTATCTCAATAGAAGAAATTGAAAAATTTTTAATGAAGAACAGGGACCATCTTACGGATGATGGTTATCGATTCCCAATTTTTAACTAATTATTCCCTCAATTTGACAAATGGTTTATTTAATATTACTTTTGCGCAAGCTTATTTTAGATATATGAAAAATAATAATAAATATCGTTTTACATTCTGTATGGGCACAACAATGCATACCCCGAAAACTATATACGGCGGCTGAAGCACGGTTGTGTAAATACAAACAAAATCTTAAAAAACCGGCTTCAGAAATGAAGCCGGTTTTTTTTATCCTTATTTAGTTTGTCAATAAATGAAAGCAAAATAAAAAATGAAAGTTCTAAAATTTGGCGGCTCTTCGGTCGGTGACCCGAAACGAATTAAAAATGTTATCAGTATTGTAAAGCAATCAATTCAAACTAATAAAAAAATTGCTGTCGTATTTTCTGCATTTCAAGGCGTCACAGATGAACTGATATCCTTAAGTAATATGGCTGCCTCAGGAGACGGTGAATATTTTGAACGCTTTAAATCACTTGAGAAAAATCATATCCTGATCGCTAAAGAACTTCTTAATGTTAAAACCCAAAGTAACACTCTCGCTAACCTAAAATTGAACCTTAACGAACTTGAAGATGTTCTCCATGGAGTATTTTTAGTCAAAGAATTATCGCCAAGAACTTCGGACTTTATCCTAAGTTTCGGCGAGAGACTTTCATCTTATATTATTTCTCAAATCTTAATAGATAATGCAGTCGATTGTGAATTCCTCGACAGCCGACAGATTATTAAAACGGATGAAAATTTCGGAGCAGCAAAAGTTGATTTCATAACTTCTAATAAAAATATAATAAAATATTTCAAATCTCATAAAAAACTTCAGGTAATAACAGGATTTATCGCTTCAACAAAAACTAACGAAACAACAACCCTTGGCAGGGGAGGCTCAGACTACACGGCTTCTATTTTTGCTTCTGCGCTGAATGCAAAGGAAATTGAAATTTGGACTGATGTTGACGGCGTTCTTACCGCAGATCCCAAAAAAGTTAAGAAGGCTTTCTCTTTAAAAAATCTTACTTATGAAGAAGCTATGGAGCTTTCTCATTTCGGCGCAAAAGTGATTCATCCTCCTACAATGCAGCCGGCTTTAGATAAGAAAATTCCTATCAGAATAAAAAATTCTTTTAACCCGGCTTTTAAAGGAACGGTAATTAACGGTGTAAGCGAAGCTAATGATTATTGGATTAAAGGTATTTCTTCAATTGATGAAATTTCTTTGATTAGAATTCAAGGTGGGGGAATGGTTGGCGAAGCAGGACTTGCACAAAGAATATTTGCCGCACTCGGCAGTAAAAGAATAAATATTATTTTAATTACTCAAGCCTCCTCAGAGCATTCGCTTTGCCTTGCTATCCTTCCGAATGATGCTGATTCAGCAGTAAAAGCAATTCAAAAGGAACTTCACTATGAAATAAATGAAAAGAAAATTTATGATCCGATAGTCGAGAACAATTTATCGATTATCGCTGTAGTCGGTGAAAATATGCGAAATAAACCGGGACTTTCCGGCAAGGTTTTCCAAGCACTCGGGAAAAACGGAATAAACATTGTCGCTATTGCTCAAGGCTCATCGGAATTAAATATTTCAACTGTCGTTTCAAAAGATAACGTTGCCAAAGGTTTGAATGCTTTACATGATGCCTTCTTCCTTTCGATTACAAAAACAGTAAATCTTTTTATTGTGGGCACTGGCTTGATCGGTGGAACATTGCTAAGACAAATTTCTAATCAGGCAAATTTTCTCGCTAAAGAATATTTGCTTAATATTAAAATAATTACACTTGCAAACCGTAAGAAAATGCTTATTGATTCAAATAGCATTGATCCGGTTGAATGGGAAGAAAGAGTTGCTAATTCCGAATCCAAAACAAATCTTAGCGAACTCGTTGGAAGAATGAAAAAACTTAATCTCCCGAATAGCATATTCGTAGATTGCACTGCAAGCGAAGAAGTCGTAGATCAATATCAAGATATTCTTGACGCAAGCATCTCAATCGTTGCACCTAATAAAAAAGCTAACTCTCGAAGTATGGAATTTTATCTAAGCCTTAAAAAGTCTGCTCTTTATCATAACGTCAAGTTTATGTATGAAACAAATGTTGGAGCGGGTCTTCCCATTATAAATACCGTTCGAGATTTGGTCTCAAGCGGAGATAAGATAATTAAGATCGAAGGGATTTTGTCCGGAACGTTAAGCTATCTCTTTACGTCATTTACTAAAGGAAAATCTTTCAGCCAAATTCTAAAGGAAGCAAAAGTTAAAGGCTTTACTGAGCCTGATCCAAGAGATGATTTGAATGGTTTGGATTTTGCCCGCAAACTTTTAATCCTTGCCCGTGAAGTCGGTATGAAAATGGAACTAAGCGATGTGAAGGTTGAAAACATTGTACCGTTAAAAGCAAGAAATTCTAAATCAGTTGATGACTTTTTTATAAAACTCGAAAAATGCGACGATGAATTTGAACTAAAAAGAAAGAATGCCGAAAATCACGGAAAGGTTTTACGCTATATTGCAAAATTAGAAAATGGTAAAGCCGAAATATTTTTACAGGAAATAGATGAGAAACATCCTTTTTATTCCTTATCTGCTACAGACAATATTATAGCTCTTACCACTAAGCATTATAAAGAACGACCCATTGTTATCAAAGGCCCCGGTGCCGGCGCTGATGTTACCGCAGCCGGAGTGTTTGCAGATATTATTAGAATTTCTAATTATTTAATTTAAACAACAAATATTATTTTAATAAAACATAACTAAGAGAAGAAAAATGGAAAATAGCTCAAAAATACCGGTCGGAATTTTAGGAGCCACCGGAAGTGTTGGACAAAAATTTATTTCTTTACTCGCTAATCATCCATGGTTTGAAATTGCCGAAGTTGCCGCTTCTGAAAGATCTGCGGGAAAAACTTACAAACAAGCGGTTAACTGGGTATTGTCTTCACCGCTTCCTGAATTTGTAGGGGAACTCACTGTTCAAGAATGCGAACCGAATCTGAAATCCAAAATTATTTTCTCGGGTTTGGATTCAGGTGTTGCAGGCCTTATCGAAGAAGCATTTGCCAAGAAAGGTTACTTCGTTGTTTCTAATTCGAAAAATCACCGAATGGATAAAGATGTTCCTCTGCTCGTTCCAGAAATAAATGCAGACCATCTTGAATTAATTAAAATCCAAAATTATAATGGTGGCTGCATCGTAACTAATCCAAATTGTTCCACTATCGGAATGGTGCTTGCTCTTAAACCGTTACACGATAACTTCGGATTGGAAGCTGTAAACGTCGTTACTATGCAGGCTTTGTCCGGCGCCGGTTATCCTGGCGTCGCAAGTCTTGATATTATTGATAACGTGATTCCATTTATTTCGGGTGAGGAACCTAAACTTGAAAGTGAACCTTTGAAAATTTTAGGTATTCTAGATAAAGATCATATTCAAAACGTGGATATTAAAATAAGCGCTCAGTGCAACCGTGTAGCTGTAGTTGACGGTCATCTAGAATGTGTTCAAGTAAAGCTAAAAAAGAAAGCTACCAAAGAAGAAATAATAAGTATATGGAGAAAATTTTCTGCCGAACCCCAAAAATATAATTTACCGACAGCTCCGTTAAATCCGATTTACTATTTTGACGAAGAGAAATATCCGCAGCCGAGAATTCACCGCGATCTTGATAAAGGAATGGCTGCCTCTGTCGGTAGATTAAGAGAAGATAATTTATTTGATTTTAAATTTGTAGTCCTTTCGCATAACACCAACAGAGGTGCTGCCGGCGGCGCTATATTATGTGCTGAATTGATGAAAGCTAAAGGTTATATCTAATATTTATTCCGATTCATCGAAAGAAATAAAATGAAAAAAATAAAAGTATTTGCGCCGGCTTCCGTTACCAATGTTGGAAGCGGATTTGATGTGATGGGCTTTGCAATTGAAAAACCTGGAGATGAAATTGTTCTGAAAATGACCGATGAACCCGGAATAAAAATAACAAAAATTACCGGTGACGGCGGCAAATTGAGCAAAGACCCTTATAAAAATACTGCCGGTCTTTCATTAATTTCTTTAGTAGAACATTTGGAATATAAAAAAGGAATTGAAATTGAGCTTCATAAAAAAATGGCATTAGGTAGCGGATTAGGGTCTAGTGCTGCAAGCGCCGTTGCAAGTGTATATGCATTCAACGAATTGCTTGGGAAACCTCTGGCAAAAAAAGAACTTATTCAATTTGCACTTGAAGGAGAAAAACTAACTTGCGGTGGTACACCTCATGCGGATAATGTTGCCGCTTGTTTGATGGGTGGCTTTGTTATTGTAAGAAGTCTTTCTCCTATTGATGTTGTGAATATTGATTATCCTCCAAATCTTTATTGCACTATTGTTCATCCGCATCTTGAAATTATAACTGCCAACACGAGAAAAATTTTACGGAAACATATATTACTCTCAGATGCAGTTAAACAATGGGGAAATGTTGCCGGGCTTGTTGCAGGATTAGTAAGCGGTAATTATGAACTGATAGGGAATTCACTGCAGGATTTTATTGTTGAACCGGTGCGCTCGATTTTAATTCCTAATTTTTATGAAGTCAAAAACGCAGCCTTAAAAGCGGGCGCGGTTGGATGCAGCATCTCAGGTTCTGGCCCTTCAATATTCGCATTCAGCAAATCTAAAAACTCTGCTGAAAAAGTAGGCGATGCAATGAAGAAGGTTCTTAATGGGATAGGAATAGGTAATGATTTATATATTTCAAAAATAAATAAAACTGGTCCAAGGATAATTTCTGACTAAAATGAATTTCTATAGCACAAATAATAAAAATCTTTCGGCTTCTTTTAGCGAGGCAGTAATTAAAGGTATCGCCGATGACGGTGGATTGTTTATGCCCTCATTTATTCCGATGCTGTCTGAAAGTTTCTTCAAAACTATTGACAAATTGACTTTTCAAGAAATTGCTTTTCTAATTGCACAAAAATTTATCGAAGATGAAATCCCTCAAAATGATTTGCATAAAATTATAGAAGAGTCAATTTCCTTTAATGCCCCTCTGGTAAGGCTTTCCGGTAATATCTCCATTCTCGAGTTATTTCATGGACCGACTTTAGCCTTCAAAGATTTCGGTGCACGATTTATGGCAAAAACTTTATCTTTCCTTATCCGCAACGAAAATAATCACGTTACAATTTTGGTTGCTACTTCAGGGGATACCGGCAGCGCAGTTGCCAACGGATTTTATAAAGTTGAAGGAATTAATGTAGTGCTATTATATCCGGGTAATAAGGTTAGCGAAATTCAAGAAATGCAACTGACTACTCTTGGCGAAAATATTACTGCATTGAAAGTTGATGGGACTTTTGACGATTGCCAGAGGCTTGTTAAAGAGGCTTTCGTCGATAGAGACGTTATTAGCAATAAAAAATTATCTTCGGCTAATTCGATCAATATTGCGCGTCTTATCCCACAGTCATTTTATTATTTTAAGGCGTTTGCTGAAGTTAAAAACGAAAATCGTGACCTCATTTTTTCTGTTCCAAGCGGAAATTTGGGTAATCTAACCGCAGGGCTTATAGCTAAAGAGATGGGGCTGCCAGTGTATAAATTTATTGCCGCTTCAAATGCAAACGATGTTTTTCCGAAGTTTCTGGAAACTTCGTGCTTCGAACCTAAACCTTCTATAAAGACTTTTTCCAATGCAATGGATGTTGGTAATCCAAGCAACTTTGCCAGGATTATTGCGCTATATAATGGCGATTATTCAAAGATTAAAAATAATATTTATGGCGCCAGCTTTTCGGATACAGAGACGGTTTCGGCAATCAAAGAAATGTACTCGAAATATCATTATACAATTGATCCTCATGGAGCTGTCGGTTATCTGGCTATAAAAAATTATATGAGCCTTGCTGATAATAAAAATATTTCAGGGATTGTTTTGGAGACGGCTCACCCATCCAAGTTTCCCGATGTTGTGTATCAAGCCATAAATACTGAAATTGAAATGCCTGCCCGGTTATTGGTGGCAATGAAGAAAGAAAAAAAATCTATTCCTATTTCAAAAGATTATAGCGAGTTTAAGCAATTTCTTCTTCAAAATTAAATTGAATGTTTTCTTTAATTATCTATAAGGAACAAAATGAAATTATATAACAAAGCAGCTATCCTCGGAGGAGGAAATATCGGCCAAGCAATAGCAAACGGTTTGGTTAGTTCAAATCTCTTTCCGGCAGATAAAATTTATATAACGAAGCGGAGGGTTGATACAATAAAAAATTTCGGTGAAAAAGGTTTTAATCTTACCCAAGATAATCTTGCTGCCGTTAAGGACTCAGAAATAATAATTGTAGCGGTTCAACCGAAACAACTTGATGAACTGCTTCGTGAAATTAGCCCTGAGATAAAAGAGGATAGACATATAATAATTTCAGTTGTATCCGGTGCAAGTATAAAAGATATAACGGAATTATTAGGTAAAAACGTTCCGGTTGTGAGGGCAATGCCAAACACCGCAATAGCAATCGGCGAGTCAATGACATGCTTATGCTCGGATATTAAAACAAACGGTGCAATAAAAATTGCAGAGGAAATATTCAGCTCGGTAGGGAAGACAATGATTATTGAAGAAGAGTTAATGGTACCGGCAACAGCATTATGTGCATGCGGAATAGCATTTTTCCTCAGAGCAATAAGAGCCGCTTCTCAAGGAGGAATTGAAATCGGATTTCATTCGGAAGAAGCAATTTTTATGGCAGCACAAACAGCTAAGGGTGCAGCTTCTTTACTTTTAAACAAAGAAGCTCATCCTGAAAGTGAAATTGATAAAGTTACAACCCCTAGGGGAATTACCATTTCCGGTTTAAACCAGATGGAACACAACGGCTTTAGCTCTGCAATGATAAAAGGGATAGTTACGTCCGCAGAGAAAGCTTCAAGGCTTTATAAAGTTGATTAATCTAAAGTATAATCTGTATCACAATTTCAGTAAAATAAAAAATATTTCAAGAAATCTATTGACATGAAAACGCTCAGATGTTATTTTACAATTGAAATTATGAAGAACAAAAATTTAAATATTAATAAGAAATTAACACCGGAAGCAATGTGTTGCTGCTGTATGATGATGCATAGATCATCACGGAAGGACACAGCTTAAAATAATTTAAATAATTTTAATACTAAGCCCTTCCCGGTAACAAATCGAGAAGGGCTTTTTTTATAAGATAAATATGACTTAATAAAAATATTAAATACGACTCTTATCGAGAAAGGTTGAGGGAACAGGCCCGATGAAAACCTTAGCAACCATCCCAGTGATTTGGGAACTATGGTGCTACTTCCTGCCCATCCCGGTTAATTCGGGATTATGGGAAAGATGAGAAAAGAAGTTTATTAAACCTCTTCGCGAATCTTTCACGAAGAGGTTTTTTAGTTTAAAGAAGACTTTATTTAACAATAATAATAAAAAGAAAGGTTCTATTAATGAGCACAAACGGAAAACAAAGAAACTACCGGTATGAAACTTTGCAGTTACACGCCGGTCAACAGCCTGATCCAACAACCGGTTCAAGAGCTGTTCCGATATATCAAACCACGTCTTATAACTTTAACGATGCACAGCATGCTGCTGATTTGTTTGGTCTGCAAAAGTTCGGGAACATATATACTAGGATAATGAACCCGACTACTGATGTTTTTGAACAACGTATAGCCGCTCTTGAAGGAGGTGTAGCTGCTCTTGCTACTTCATCAGGACAATCAGCACAATTTATTGCAATTTCAACTCTTGCTCAAGCAGGAGAAAATATTGTCTCTTCTAGTTTGCTGTATGGCGGAACTTATAATCAATTCAAAGTTACTTTCCCGCGCTTTGGTATTGATGTCAAGTTTGTCGATGGCGATAAAGCTGAGGACTTTGAAAAATTAATTGACAAGAAAACTAAAGCTCTTTATGTCGAATCAATTGGAAATCCTCGACTAAATGTTGTTGACCTTGAAGCAGTGGCTTCAATAGCTCATAAACATGGAATTCCATTGGTTGTCGATAACACTTTTGGCGCAGCCGGGTATCTTGTTAAGCCAATAAGTCACGGGGCAGATATTGTTGTCGCCTCCGCTACTAAGTGGATTGGTGGTCATGGTACTTCTATCGGTGGTGTAATTGTCGACTCCGGAAATTTTGATTGGGGAAATGGTAATTTCCCTGTTTTTACGGAACCTTCTCCGGGATACCATGGCTTAAAATTTAATGAGGTCTTCGGAAAGGGATCACAGTTCGGGAATATTGCTTTTATCATTAAAGCAAGAGTTGAGGGGCTTAGAGATATTGGTCCTGCATTAAGTCCTTTCAATGCTTTTCTTCTTTTACAAGGTTTGGAAACTTTATCCTTAAGAATTGAAAGACACGGACAAAACGGTTTAGCGCTCGCGAAATGGTTAGAAAAAAATCCAAACGTTGAATGGGTCTCTTATCCCGGACTTGAAAGTCATCCTTATCATAATCTTGCAAAAAAATATTTACTGCACGGCTTATTCGGATCAATGTTAGCCTTCGGAATAAAAGGCGGGGTCGATGCTGGTAAGTCTTTTATCAACAATGTAAAGCTTTCAAGTTTGCTTGCGAATGTTGGAGATGCAAAAACTTTAGTAATTCATCCGGCTTCAACAACTCATCAACAGTTAAGCCAAAAAGAACAAATCGAATCAGGAGTTACTCCTGAGCTTATCAGAGTGTCTGTTGGTATAGAGAACATTGATGATATTATAGAAGACTTTGATATTGCATTAAATGTAGCTAAACAAAAAGCAATAGTTTAAAAAAGGATTAAAATGAGTATTAGAAATCAAAATTTTATTCAAGAAACTGACCGGATAGTATCTGCCGTTTCAGTTGTGGTTAACAATATTAAGTCTAACCCGGATGATAGTATAGCCACCTTTAAGGCAAATGCAAAATTGGAAGAAGGACTTATATCCAAAATAAATATCCGACAATTTCAAATTTATTCTGACGAACCCCCAAGATTGGGTGGAAATGATCAAGGTCCAAATCCCGTCGAGTTAGTCCTTGGCGCCTTAGCAGCTTGCCAGGAAATTGTCATAAAGGCTTATGCCTCGGTTTTGGGAATTTGTGTGGATTCGATTCATGTAGAAACCAAAGGTGATCTTGACTTGCGTGGATTTTTCAATTTGGCAAATATTAGAGCTGGTTTCCATCATGTTGAATATATAACGACAATAACAACATCTGAACAGGATAAAGAAAAGCTTGCACAGCTTGTTTACTTTGCCGAAAGCCGTTGCCCTGTACTTGATATTTTACAAAATCATGTCCATGTTGAAGGCTCTTTCAAATTTGTAGAAACTAAAGAATTAGTTTCTTAATTGTGTAAAGAAACTTTTGCCATTAAACAAACTTGGGTGGACTTTTAGTTCACCCTGGTTTTATTTCTTTTACAAAACATTTTTTATCTTTCGGAATAAAAAAAATGGAATTAATCCTGTCAGAAAAAGTTGAAATATTCTCGCTTACAAAAGTTGTTGAACTATTTTCAAAAGAAAATCCGCTTCGTTTAGAATCCGGAGAAGCTTTAAACAACGTATCGACAGCCTATCAAGCCTATGGTGAATTAAATTCATCCGGTGATAATGTAATCTTAATTTGCCACGCTTTAACCGGAAATTCGCATGCAGCCGGAATCATTACGGAAGAAGAATTAACTAATTCAGCTAACCATGAATTTCTTTACAAATATAACAAAATGAATCTCGGTAAATCAGGATGGTGGAATGAGCTTATCGGACCGGGAAAGGCGTTTGATACAAATAAATATTTTGTTATTTGCCCTAATTTTTTGGTCGGTTGTTACGGCTCTACTGGTCCCGCAAGTTTGAACCCTTCGACAAACGTTGCTTACAGAATGGATTTCCCCTTAATTACCGTTAGAGACATGGTCAAAGTTCAATATGAACTTTTAAGAATGTTGGGGGTAAAAAAAATATTTTCTATTGCTGGTGGTTCTTTAGGCGGAATGCAGGTTTTAGAATGGGCAATTATGTATCCTGATTTTGTTGAAACTATTATCCCTATTGCTACATCCGCTCGACACTCTGCATGGGGAATTGCCCTAAATGAAGCCGCAAGAAATGCAATTATGAATGATGTCTCTTGGGATAACGGTAATTATAAAAAACAACCGTTAAATGGTCTTGGTTTAGCAAGGAAAATTGCCATGATAAGCTACCGTACTAAACCATCATTTGATAGAAAATTTGGCAGAGAAAGACCCGATTCTCCAAACAATTTTTTTGTTAAGAATTATAAATTTCAAATTCAGAATTATTTGGAACACCAGGGCTTAAAATTGGTCGAACGCTTTGATGCCAACACTTACTTGTATATCACAAAGGCTATGGATTTGCATGACATAAGTTATAATAGGGCTTCGGAAGAAGAAGTTCTTGAGAACATCAAAGCTAAATCTTTAAATATCGGTATATCCACAGATATTTTATACCCGCCGGAAGAACAAATCGACATCGCTTCAAAAACACCTCACTCAGTTTATACAGAAATAAATTCAATCTTTGGGCATGACGCTTTCTTAATTGAATTTGAACAGCTAACCGAAATTATAAAAAATTTTTTTACATCTATATAAAAAATTAGGGCATGGTGATCAACTTGCGGATCATATTCACCATGCCCTAAGGTGGGCGTTAAGATGAGAGGTAACATTTTTAATCGTTATTAGGATAGATTAAAGGCTGCGGCTGAACAAGAAGGAAAATTACCGTAACCTTTACTCTATTCTTATAACTTATAGGCTATTAATAATTATAGTACGAAAATTTTACTGCAATCTTCATTCCAATATATCTATTGATGATTTCTACGCCGGCAACTCAATTTTTTTATATTATTTTATGTTATATTCAATATGAAATTCTTGACATTGGGAAGAAGGTTTTTTTTACTTTGCAGAAGTGGGAATCCTTTCTTATCGCTTGTCTTATTGCTTTCAATTATTTTTAATTAAGATAAGAAATTTTTGTTTCTAAATTTAAATTCCAAAAAAAATATTGGCATCATTTTATATAGTGGTTTCACGTTTGGTAATTATAAAAAATTATGGTTGGTTTACTTTAATTTGTTCATTTTTTTTATTTTTACGGTGAAATGTTAGCATAAATAAATCAAACACAATTATGTATGAAAAATCCATCCAATAAGAAATTCAAATTTGATTTTGACCTTTTTGAAAAATTTCAAGATATGTTCTTTATTGTTTCAAAGAACGGGGAAATATTAGACCTGAATAAAACCGTATATGATACTTTGAAAATCACCAATAATAATCTGGTCCATCAAAATTTTTTTGATTTAATTGAACCTGCATTTGTCGGAAGAGTTAAATTGTTATTGAAAAATTGTATCGACGAGAATAAAAATGAAAATCTATTTACAAAGTTTAATACCGGTAGTAAAATCTTCGATATAAATTTATTCCTTTCACCATTTGGTGATCCGTCAGGCAATAATTTGGATTGCTTTATTTTAGCCAGAGATGTAACTGATCAAAGAACGAAAGAAAATGAGCTAATGCGTTTCTATTACGTTGCTCAAAACACTGTTAACCCGGTACAAATTGCCGATCTTCAAGGGAAAATGATTTATGTTAACCCGGCTTTTGTTGCGACAAGCGGCTATACGAGAGAAGATTTGATCGGTAAAAACCCCAGTATATTCAGCAGTGGAAAACACTCAAAAAAATTCTGGGACAAAATGTGGACTACAATTTCATCCGGTAAAGTTTGGGTTGGCGAGGTGGAAAACCGTAAGAAGAATGGCGACCCGTTTTATACTCAACTATTAATTTCTCCGATTCTCGACAGTGACGGGAATGTTACAGGATATTTTGGTATCCATCGCGACCTTGCCGAAAAAAAATTGTTGGAAAAGCAGTTAATCCATACTCAAAAAATGGAAAGTATCGGCACTTTGGCTGCGGGTGTTGCACATGAAGTAGGCAATCCTTTGGCTTCTATTTCCGCCCTAGTACAGGTCGTTCAAAGGTCTACTAACGATGAATTTGCTAAAGAAAAATTAGAGCTAGTCAAAAAACAGGTTACAAGAATCTCAAAAATTATAAGGGACCTTGTTGATTTTTCACGTCCTTCTAATTATGAACTTCAATTGACAGACATAAACCAAAATATTTCCGAAGCTATTGAAATAATTAAAGTAGGCGCTAAAGCTAAAGACATAATCTTTAGTGTCGATTTGAATAAAAAAATTCCGCTTCTTCCGCTTATCTCGGATCAAATTCAGCAAATTTTTGTAAATATTTTGCTTAATGCTGTCGATGCAATTGCTGAGGTTGAAGATTTCGGGAAGCAAAAGAAAATTGAAATTAGTTCTGAAATAATTGATGATTTTGTGATTCTCGTTTTTACCGATAACGGCAAAGGAATTCCTGAAGAAAATTTAGCAAAAGTTTTTGAACCATTCTTTACTACCAAGCAAGCAGGTAAAGGAACCGGCTTAGGTCTGTGGGTGAGCTATGGTATAATTAAAAGTTTCCAGGGAGATATTAAAGTAGAAAGCAAATTAAATAAGGGCACTACTTTCACAATTACTTTACCAATTCAACCTTAAAAGGAAAATATATGGCTGAGAGAATTTTAGTTGTAGATGATGAAGATATTATTAGAGAATCTCTTTCTTTTGTATTGAAAAAAGAAGGGTTCTATGTCCAAGAAGCGGAAAATGGACGTGCTGCCTATAATTGGCTTCTTGAAGAGTCTTTCGATCTGGTGTTGACTGACCTTGAAATGCCTGAAATGAAAGGGATTCAGCTTCTTGAAGAAATTAAAAAGTTAAACATACAAACTTCTGTTATCATTATAACGGCTTTTGGCTCTTTGGATACGGCAATTTCAGCCCTTAGAAACGGCGCAAGTGATTACTTACTTAAACCGGTTGAATTTGATGAACTTTTAATTAAAATTAGAAAATTATTTGAGGTTAGAAATCTTATCCTTGAAAATCGACTCTTAAGGAAAGAAATTCAGAGAAATTTTGATTTCGAAAATATCGTTGGTAAAAGCC
>JAKBMG010000185.1 GCA_021831685.1 Bacteroidota bacterium
AACTAATTCTTCACGTTCTTCGTTGGTCAAAGTAACCTTATACTTTTTCATTTCAACTCCATCAATGTTTTTATTTGACGAAGTCAATATATCAAATATTATACGACATTACAAACATGACGCAACAGTAGGGATTATTGTGTCCGCTTGCAACGAATTATTGTCTGATAGATGGTATAAAAATGCAGAAAAATATCCGGATAAAGATGCTATCGTCCATTGGGTTACAGGTGAAGAACCATTAAGGTGGAGTTTTTCAGAGCTACTTAAAAGTGCAGAAACTTTTGCTGTTTCTCTAAAAGGAATCGGAGTTAGAAAAAATGATGTCTGCGCTACTATCATAAGGCATAATGAAAATTTTTATCCACTCTACATTGCTATCTCTCTTTTAGGAGCCATTCCTTCTGTTCTTGCATATCCAAATCCAAGATTACATCCGGATAAATTTAGACAGGGATTAGAGGGAATGTCCAAACGATCCGGTTTGGATTACATTCTAACAGAAAACGACCTTGAGCCAATCTTAAGACCTCTTCTCGATGACAAGAATAATACTATTAAAGGTTTGCTCTATCCATTTGATTGGGATATTAATAAAAAATATGGACGAGAAACAATTGATGAAGTTTCTAACATAAGGAAGGATACATTACCAAGCAGCCCGGCTTTATTGCAGCATTCATCTGGAACAACTGGATTGCAGAAACCAGTTGTGCTTTCCCATCAGGCAATTCTTCAACATTTGGCTAATTATTCCCAAGCTATTTGTTTGAGCAGTGAAGATAAAATTATTAGCTGGTTGCCACTTTATCACGATATGGGATTAATAACTGCTTTTCACATGCCGCTGGCATTGGGTATTACTACTGTTCAACTTGACCCTTTTGAATGGGTTTTGGTTCCTTCTTTGCTTTGCGAAGCAATTTCTAAAGAAAAAGGAACTCTTGTATGGATGCCGAATTTTGCTTTTAATATGATGGCGGATAAAATTAAAGATGATGATCTTGAAGGCATTTCGCTTGACAGCTTGCGAATGATTATTAATGCCAGTGAACCAATCAGATATAATAGTCACCAAAAATTCTATAAAAGATTTTTTCAATACAATCTCAAACCGGCTACGATTGCCTCGTTATATGGAATGGCAGAAAATACATTTGCAATAACACAATCCAGTCCCGGTGTTAGTCCTACTGCAATTAAAGTGGTTGAAAATGATCTACGTAATGGAAAAGTTAAAATTACTTCAGATAATTCAAATTCTCAAATATGTGTGTCATCCGGAAAACCGATTAAAGGATGCCGCATTAGAATTGTTGACGATACACGGAAAGAATTACCTGAGATGTTCGTAGGCGAATTAGCTATATCATCTGTTTCAATGTTTGATGGTTATAGAAATTATCCTGAAAAATCTTCGGAAGTTTTGGTGGACGGTTGGCTTTACACAGGTGATTACGGCTTCAAATATGATAACGAAATTTATGTAATCGGTAGAAAGAAAGATATTATTATTGTCGGGGGTAAGAATATTTATCCTGAAGATATTGAAGATATTGTTGGAGCAGTTGAAGGAGTAATTCCAGGAAGGGTAATTGCATTTGGAGAATTTGATGAAGAAATTGGCACGGAACAAGTTAGTATTGTTGCTGAAACAAAAATTATGGGCGAAGAAGTTCGCAAAAATTTAAAGTCGAAAATACTTAGCGCAACAATGGCAATAAATATTTCTGTTAAGAAAATCTACTTCGTTCCACCGAGGTGGCTTATAAAATCTTCGGCAGGTAAACCAAGCAGAAGAACCAACAAGGAAAGATTAGTTACAAGCTAACTAAATTAGCGGTATATTTTTTATGAAGTAGCATCAAATTTTTATTAGAACCGTATATTAAGAATAATACAATCACGTAATAATAAAAACCAAAACCAAGTATCCGATTATTAAAGGACAGCCTGCCGAGTAAATATTTTACTCTCCGTTGAAAGTTTCTCAGCCTTCATTATTTTAAAGTTTGTTCAGAAATATTATTTTCTGTAAACTTGTAACCGTATTTAACAAGAAATCAAATTTATTTTATGAAACCTGTACAAATCAAAGTTGTCGATAAAGATAAGCTGCTCTTAAAATGGGATAATAATTCCGAAAAGATCATATCTCTAAAATATTTACGCGATGAATGTCCCTGCGCCGGTTGCAAGGGCGAAACTGTCCTGCTCAAAACTTACCGACCTCCTAAACCAACTTCTATAAATGAAAATATGTTCAAAATAACTGCCATTAAGCCGGTTGGAGGATACGGAATTCAAATTTCATGGAAAGATGGGCACAATACAGGGATCTATACTTGGGAATATCTTTTGCAGCTTGCAACTGACCAGGATTCTAATAATAAACATAACTATAACGATCTTATCTGATGATCTCGAAGAACGACTTAAAGTATTATTCCTCTCTTCTTAATAAAAAATTTAGGCAGTCGGAAAATAAATTTATTGTTGAAGGAGAAAAAATTGTAAACGAAGGGTTGCAATCTAATTTCGCATGCGAAGTAATTTTCATGTCGGAAAACTTTGCAGAAAGTAATCCAGGTTTTGTTACACTGCTGAAAAAGAAAAAACAATTGTTTGATATTATTAAAGAGAAAGAATTTGAAAAGCTAAGCGATACCGTCAACCCGCAAGGAGTTGCTGCCGTATTTTATAAACCTAAAAAGCAAATAGCAACCGATAACGATGTTATGGTTGCTCTTGAAAATATTTCCGACCCCGGAAATGTGGGGACGATTTTAAGAAATTGCGACTGGTTCGGAGTAAAAGAAATTATAATGGGGGAGAATTGTGCAGAGTTCTATAACCCTAAAACTATCCGGGCAAGTATGGGATCAATTTTCCATCTCCATATAAATGAAAATGAAAAACTTATCCATTCTCTTAATCTGCTAAAATCCCGGGGTTATAAGATTCTCTCTACGGATTTGAATGGGAAAAATCTTTTCGAGTCTAAGCTTGATTCAAAATCTGTAATCGTTTTTTCTAATGAAGCCAATGGACCTAGCGCTGAATTATTAAATTTATCAGATGAAATTATCACAATCCCAAAATATGGAAACGCTGAATCACTAAACGTGGCAAGCGCGTCCGCTGTTATATTGTCGCATCTTTTAAGAACCTAAAAAGAGCCAGTATCTACCGTATCTTATCTAATTTCACTTCATCAAGATCATTTTCTTTGTTTCAATATAACTGCCGGATTGAAGCCGGTAGAAATAAATCCCGCTCGGCAGTGAAATCCCTTTTGCAGTTGAATTAAATTGCACCTTGTAACTGCCTGCTGGTTCTTCTTTGTTTACTAACGTTTCAATTTCTCTTCCCAAAACATCATAAATTTTTAAGTTCACTAATCCGCTCTTCGGAAGCTGGTAATTTATGATTGTGCTTGGGTTAAATGGATTAGGATAATTTTGTCCGAGATCAAAAGTCTTAATCTGATTGGATGGATTATCTTTAATTCCAGTAACTACCGAAGTATCAGGTACGGGGTACGGAGTCGTTGTATATATATGAAACTCTCCGGGCGCTAAGTTTAACGTTGTCGAGCTTGTTGCGCTTAGCGGACTTCCGGTAAAATAGTCATACCATGTCCCGCTGCTTGTAAAAGGGGTTGCCGGATGAGTAACCACATCAAAATTTCCTACCACAATAACACTTGTAGAATTATCATAAATAGTAATTTGCTTAACAGCTCCGCTAAGATTAGTGCTATAACCATTACTTTTGAATGCCGGGATTTCTGTCTTCATGTGAATTAATGCAGCAGTAGTTTTATATAAACTTAGTCTTTCCGGATCATCGTAATAGTCCCACCTGATGGGCTTGTTTCCGGTTCTACCATTGTAATTTATTGAATAGTCGTAACCAAGCTCTTGAAATTCCCATAGCATTTTTGGGCCCGGAATTGTATAGAAAAATGCATCGCATAATTTTATTCTATTTAAAGCAGTTGCTGTATCTTTTATGTTGTAACTGCCGCTTGCATTTCCATAATATAAATTTTTATACATTAACCTTTCTTCATCATGACTTTCCATATAGCCTACTAAACCGGGTACACTCCATCCCCATTGTTTGTAGGATATACCTGAAAAATCCCAAGAAGGATTAGTAGCCCATCCCATTGCCGCTTGCTCGTATGCTGAGCTCATATTATCCCAAACCATCATTCCGGAATCTGCGACAACTTGTTCTTCATTACTAGCTACAAATTCTTCAAGTATTACATAAGCTTTCGGTTTAACTGCCCAGATTGCATCGGCAATCCTTTCCTCGTTTGCAATCCTTGAAGCATCATAGCTTTGCCATGCGTTATAACCATTTGGGGCTTGTGTATATCCTCCCGCTAAATCAAATCTAAATCCATCGGCATGATATTGTGTAAGCCAGAATTTTGTGGTTGCATCAACAAAATAATGTGTTGCCGCACTTGTATGGTTAAAATCATAACCTACATTATAAGGATGAGTTGCAGTTTGGTTAAACCATGGGTTATTAGCCGCCGGAACGTTGTTTATAGGATCCCAATATAGTCTTACAAGCGGGCAAGAACCAAACGCATCATTAAATGGAATATCAAGAATTACTGCTATACTGTCCTGATGAGCCATATCAATAAATCTTTTCAAATCATCTTTAGGCCCGTAATATTTATCGGGTGCATCAAAGAAATTTGGATTGTATCCCCAGCTAAGGTTTCCTTCAAAATTCATTATCGGCATGAGTTCAATTGCGTTAATACCGAGCCGTTTGAAGTAAGACAGAGTATCAGCCAAAGTTTTATAATCATGAGTTGCTAAGAAATCGCGAATCAGCAGCTCGTAAATAACTAAATTAGTTTTTGCCGGAGGCACAAAGCTTGAATCATGCCACTGATAAGGTGTTTGTCCGGTTTCCAATACCGAAGCAATCTGGGTTGTCTTACCGGAAGGGTATTGAATCAAATTTGGATAGGTACTATCTGAAATATACTTATCATTATCCGGGTCGCTTATTTTTTCAGAGTAAGGATCGGCTATTCTTATTGTACCGTCCACTAAATATTGGAAGATATATTCCTTCTGCGAGGTTAAGCCATCAATTTCAATCCACCAACGGCTGCTGTCAGGAGTTTCTTTCATATAATATTTTTGATCTACTATCCAATTATTAAAATCTCCGATAACGTAGACATTCTTTTTTTGAGGCGCATAAAGTGAGAGAATAACTGACGAATTGCTTATATAGTTTATTCCGTCAACAATACCGGTTGGCTCATCTTGAACAGTTATATTAGGATTCACAACAAAATAACTTGAATCTGCTATACTATTATTATTTGAATCAACAGCAACGGCTTTAATCCATGTGTCACCATAATTTGTTGCTTTAATTTTGAAAGTAGT
>JAKBMG010000106.1 GCA_021831685.1 Bacteroidota bacterium
CCATACAATAGTTAGTTTTGACTTTGCTGTCTCGCTTATTCCCGGATGGCATACAACTATTTTCCCCCCTTATTTTGTTGCCGGTGCTATCTATTCCGGCTTTGCAATGGTTATGACTGTTCTGATTTTTGTCAGAAAAGTTTTTGATATGGAAAATATCATTACTCTTAACCATCTTGAAAGAATGGCTAAAGTAATGCTCCTAACCGGTTCTTTGGTTGCTTATGCCTATTTGATGGAATTTTTTATAGCATGGTACAGCCAGGTTCCCGCAGAACAATATGACTTCTGGGCAAGGGTTGTCGGGCCATATCGTTGGGCTTGGTATTTTATGATTAGTTGTAATGCCCTTATCCCGCAGTTGATCTGGTTTAAAAAGGTAAGACGTTCCGTTGTCGTGCTTTTTGTTATTTCAATTTGTGCAAACATAGGCATGTGGTTTGAACGTTTTGTGATTATTGTTCAATCTCTCAGCAGAGACTATCTCCCTTCAAGCTGGCATATGTTTACTCCTACGCTTGTTGATTTTGGAGTACTTACCGGAAGTTTTGGTTTATTTTTTACTTTAGTTTTACTTTTCGCGAAAACTATGCCGGTGATTTCAATCGTAGAAACAAAATCTGTACTTGAAGGCTCTCAACCTTCTGTTCATGGAGGTAACCATCATGAATGAAAATAAAGTTTTACATTCTGTCGCAGCACTTTTCGATACGCCGGATAAAATTATTAACGCAGCAAGAAAAGTTAAAGATGCCGGCTATACTATGTTTGATGTTAATACTTCTTACCCAGTGCATGGTATGGATAAAGCCATGGGGCTGGGTCAATCGAAGATTGGTTATGTAACTTTGTTTTTTGGTTTTGCTGGTGCTGTTTTTATTTTCCTCTTCATGGGCTGGTCGATGGCGATTAACTATCCGTACATTGTTGGGGGCAAACCATTCTTCCCTTATCAGGCTTTTATTCCAATCACTTTTGAAGTAACTGTCCTCTGCGGTTCAATTGCAACTGTAGTAGGAATGCTTGCTGTGTTTTTCAATCTTCCATTTCTTAGCCATCCTATTCATGACTCTAATTATATAAAAGAAGTTTCGGTAGATAAATTCGGTGTTGTAATAGAGGCTGAAGACCCACTGTTTGACAAAAATAAGGTAGTTGAATTTCTTAAGAACTTAGGGGCAGGTAAAATTGAATTTATCTATGAACCCGAAAAACAAGCAATTAAAATTTTACAACCGAAGTTCATTGTGTTTCTTGCGGTTGTGGCAGCTTTAACTTCCTTCAGCACTTACTTTACCTTAAATAAGCTAATGTATATTGTTCCATTCAACTGGATGGACAATCAAAAAAAATCTAATCCCCAATCTGAGACTAATTTTTTCTATGATGGCTATGCTATGAGGACTCCCGTTGAAGGTACGGTTGCAAGAGGATTTATGCCTTATCCTTTCCATGAACAAGCACTACCTTCAGAACCACTTGCTAACCCGACTTTGCCGACAAAACAAATCTTAAAAATCGGGCAGGAAAAGTTTTTAACATTTTGTAGCCCTTGCCACGGAAATTATGCCGAGGGAGTTAGCAGATTAATGGGACAATTTCCTCCCGGTCCAACTTTGCATTCCGCAAAAATTATCGGTTATAGTGATGGTATGATCTACAATATTATAACAAACGGCCAGAATGCGATGCCCTCATATGCTTATCAAATACCGCGTGAGCAGAGATGGGCTATAATTGATTACATCAGAGTTTTACAAAGAGCGCAAAATCCTAAGCCATCCGATTTTCAAGCTATAAAAGAGTTAAATAAGGAGTCTGGTAAAAATGTCGTCAACTGAAATTGGTTACATAAGAAAAGAATTGCCGGAAAAAATAAAAACAATCGGATTGACTCTCTTTGTGGTGGGAACCGCCTTGGGTATCATCGGATTTTTAATTGACCCACAACGTGCCTCATTAAGTTATCTGGTAACGTTTATGTTTTTAGTAAGCATTGGTGTTGGCTCTCTATTTTTAGTTGCATTGGAATATGCTGTTGGCGCCGATTGGAGCACCCCTTTTCGCCGTATAAGTGAATTTTTAGCAGCCGTAATTCCGTTTCTAATTATCCTGGTCATTCCACTCCTGTTTAACCTAAAATATATATTCCCGTGGACACATAAAAGCATAGTGGATAGTTCCGTAATGTTGAGAGGAAAAACTCCTTATCTCAATATCCCTTTCTTTATTATAAGATCTATCGGAATCTTTTTAATCTGGTGGGTTTTCTATTACTTCATAATCAGAAATTCAAGAAAACAAGATACTACTAAAGATCAGTATCTGACAAAGAAGAATATAAATATATCTTCTGGCTTCATCCCAGTGTTTGGGATTTCAATAACCGCGATTGCCTTTGATTGGATGATGAGTTTGGAACCGAATTGGTTTTCAACAATTTTTGGGGTTTACTATTTCTCCGGTACAGTTTGGTGTGCTTTGGCGGCTCTTACACTAATCGTTATTTTGCTAAATGAGCACGGATATCTCCATTCAAAAATTAAATCCGAACATTACTACACGCTGGGACTTCTGATGTTTGCCTTCACGGTTTTCTGGGCTTACATTGCTTTCTCACAATATCTTTTAATCTGGTATGCCGATCTTCCGGATGAAACAATCTGGTTTATGCACAGGTGGGTTGGCGGTTGGAAGGTCGTTTCGTTGGCAATTGTGTTTACGCATTTTATTTTTCCTTTCTTCTACCTTTTATCTTACAATGTCAAAATGCAAGCAAAAAAATTAAAGTTTATAGCAATCTGGATTTTATGTGCACACTTTCTTGATCTTTACTGGTTGGTGATGCCTGGAATGTCCACTAACGGTTATCAATATTCCTTTAGCTGGATGGATTTAGTTTTCCCGGTAGCTGCGGTCGGTTTAATAATTTTAATCTTCAAATCTTTAAGCCATAAGTATAATCTTCTGCCAATTGGAGATCCTAAACTTCAGAGAGGTTTAGATTTTCATTTATAGGATGAAAAGATCAAAAGGAAATTTATGAATAACATCGAAAAAATAATCCAAACAATAAAAGCAGATATGAAGAAAAATCCATCAAAATTATTTGGGTTGCTGTATCCTTATATTCTGCTAATCGGGTTGGGAGTTGGGGTATTCTATCTTTATAAAATAAATAAAGTAGAAGAATTTACAATCCCTCCTGCTGTACCTGTTTCAGCTCAAGCTGATGATTTGCCTTTGATTATGCCGAGCGAATCTGTAAGCAGTGATATTAGTTCTTTAACCACTCCCACAGATGACTTAATCAATAAAGGGAAAACTATTTTTACTGCATCGTGCGTTGCTTGTCACGGTGCTGACGGTAAAGGCGATGGAGTTGCGGCTGTTGCATTAACACCTAAGCCAAGAAATTTTACAAGTAAAGAGGGTTGGATAAACAGTCCAAAGCTCTCCGGAATTTATAAAACTTTATCCGAAGGAATACCCGGAAGCGCTATGGTTGCGTTTGATAACTTGTCTCCTGCGGATAAATTTGCTTTAGCTCATTATATCAGAAAGGCTTTTGTTCCAGATCCGCCTCAAGATACTCCGGATGAAATAACAGCAATGGTTCAGACCTACCATTTGGGTGAAAAACAAAAAGATCCAGGGCAAATTCCGGTTAAAGATGCTATGCAATTGGTGATAAATGATAATCAGTCACGTTATCAAAATATTTTATCAGCGCTGAATAATATCTCCAAAGACTCTCAGCCGGGTGCACAAATTTTTAGCCGTGTTACAAATAATAAAATAGAAGCTCTTACAACTTTAAGCAGCTCAAACGATTGGCATAAAAGCGAACAGTCTTTTATCGATATAATCGTCAACAACATTAACCAGGATGGCTTTAATGGAAATGTTTATGACATGACAAAAGCCGATTGGAATACTTTTTATTCATATATGAATAAAAAGTTTTAATTGAGCAGTAAATGAAAAAAATCATAATTGCAATAATCATTTCCTTTTCCTTTACAGGCATTACTAAATTATTTGCCGGTAGCGTAAATGAAAAGGTAGGGATTGTAAAAAATCTTGGTAAAACTATTCCTCTGGATCTAAATTTTTATGATTCGGATGGGAAGGAAGTTTTATTGAAGGATTTAGTTAATAAGCCGACTGTTATTGATTTTGCATATTATAAATGTACTGGAATTTGCACACCGTTGATGACTGAGGTGGCTACTGCCGTTGGAAAAACTGATTTGGAACCAGGTAAAGATTATAACTTGCTGACAATAAGCATCAACCCGCAAGAAACTTCTTTTGATGCTGCAAATAAAAAATTTCAGATTATGGATTTGATAGGGAAGAAAATCCCTTCTTCTTCATGGCGTTTTTTAACAGGCGATAGTCTTTCTATAAAAACTTTAACTGATGCCGCCGGATTTCATTTCGAAAGAGAAGGAAATACCTTTCTCCATACCGGTGTCATTATTTTTGTCTCCCCATCAGGAAAAATTTGCAGGTACCTTGAACCAGGATATGATGAACAGGGTAATTTTAGAATTCTTCCGCTCGATTTTAAGATGGCAATTATGGATGCTGCCAGAGGTCGTGCTGTGCCGGTAGTAGACGAAGTTCTAAGATTCTGTTTTAGCCTCCAACCAAAGAACAAATCTCTTGTAATTACGTTGTTTATTTTGATCGGTATTTTCATGATCATGTTGGTAGGTGCTTTCGTGATTTTTGTACTTCTGAAACCTAAAAAGAATCCTATTGTTAACGTTAGAAATAAAGTAGTTCATAATTAAAGTTTAATAATCATTAAGATATAGCTATTTAATAAGGAAGAATTTATGTCAAACAGTTCTATTGCATTGGATGGTAACGGTAAATTGCCGAGCTATCTTATTGACCAAGGAAAGCATAAAGGCATATTAGCCTGGCTGCTTTCTACTGATCATAAAAGAATTGCGATTCTTTATATGATCGGGGTCTTAAGTTTTTTCGCTGTTGGTGTATCTCTTGGTTTTTTAATACGTCTTGAACTTCTAACGCCCGAAGGGACAATCGTCAGCGCTCAAGCATATAACGAATTATTTACGCTTCATGGCGTGATAATGATTTTTATTGTGGTTATTCCCGCAATTCCCGGAATATTTGGAAACTTCTTTTTGCCCATTATGATTGGGGCCAAAGATGTCGCTTTCCCAAGGTTAAACTTATTATCCTGGTATTTATATATTATCGGGGGGACAATGATCCTTCTCTCTATGGTATTGCCGGGAGGAGCTGCGGATACAGGTTGGACGTTTTATATTCCGTATAGCGTTAGAACCGGTACAAACATGGTATTTACTTTATCCGCTGTTTTCATCTTGGGTTTCTCTTCAATATTGACGGGCATGAATTTTCTGACAACTATTCACCGTATGCGCGCACCCGGTATGGGCTGGTTCAAAATGCCGCTTTTTGCTTGGTCTCTTTATGCTACAGGATGGATACAACTTTTAGCAACCCCTATTGTGGGAATTACTTTGCTGCTTGTAATCATTGAAAGGGTTTTTGGTGTCGGTCTTTTCGATCCGACTCTCGGCGGTGATCCAATGTTATTTCAGCACATGTTTTGGATGTACTCGCACCCCGCAGTTTATATAATAATTGTACCTGCGATGGGTGTTATTTCAGAGATAATCCCGGTCTTTGCTCATCGAACAATTTTTGGCTATAAATTCATTGCCTACTCAAGCATTGCTATTGCTGTTTTCGGATCGATGGTTTGGGCTCACCATATGTTCGCAGTCGGTTTAAGTAATAATGCAGAGTTTATTTTTTCTTTACTAACTTTTCTTGTCGCTATTCCAAGTGCAATAAAAGTTTTTAACTGGACTGCCACTTTGTACAAAGGTTCAATTGAACTTGAAGCTCCGATGCTTTATGCACTCGCTTTTATATTCTTATTCTCTATCGGAGGGCTTACCGGCATCATACAGGGCGCTCTAAATGTAGATATTTATTTAACCGACACTTATTTTATTGTCGGGCATATTCATTATGTGATTTTTGGCGGGACAGGCATGGCTCTGTTCGCAGCACTCCATTATTGGCTTCCCAAAATGTTTGGGCGAATGTACAATAAGAAAGTTGCGAAAGTTGCATTTTGGCACATCTTTGTAGGATTTAATATTCTCTATTTCCCGTTTCTTATAATGGGCTGGTTAGGCATGCCGAGAAGATCTTACCATTATTTGCCGAGATTCCAAATTTACCATGTGATAGCTACTGTTGGCTCCTGGGTATTAGTTGCCGGTTTATTAATAATGTTTATCAATCTTCTCCGGTCACTCCGTTACGGTAAAATTATTACTGAAAATAATATTTGGGGAGGGGAATCATTGGAATGGAAAGTTCAAACTCCCCCTATTGCAGAAAATTTTGAGGAGATCCCGGTTGTTACTGCGGCTCCTTACGAATACAAAGAAAACGATGAACCTGTTTTAGAAAAGGAGGAAATAGTTTGAGCACTGAAAACCAAGCTGTTATTCATGTCCATAGGGATGATGTAGGAGCGAGAATGGGTATGTGGCTCTTTCTCCTCTCAGAGTTTTTACTTTTCGGCGGTTTATTTTTGATGTATTCGGTCTATAGATATAATCACCAGCATGATTTTCATGTTGCCGCCGAAGGGATGAATGTTTTTCTCGGCACTGCGAACACTCTTATCCTTTTGACGAGCAGCCTAACTATGGCATTAGCTATTGCCGCAATGCAAAAAGGGAATAAAATTCTTTCCCTCACACTACAAATAATAACTTTCTTATTTGGAGTTGCGTTCCTCGTTAATAAGTTTTTTGAATGGAGAGCAGAATTTAGAGCAGGGAATTATCCCGGCTCTCCTATACTTACCGCAAAACCGTCAGGGCAAATTCTTTATTACGGTCTGTATTACACGATGGTTGGTTTGCATGGTGTACACGTTATTGTTGGTATGACTATTATAGCTTTTATGATTCGCTTTACAATTAAAGGTATTATTAACAAAGACAATTATGTTAAGCTGGAAAACGCCGGTTTATATTGGCACCTTGTTGATATAATTTGGATTTTTCTATTTCCGCTTTTCTATCTTATCACTTGAGGTAATTATATATGGAAGAAAATAAAACTCTTACAAAACATTCTCCCGGATACGGAATTTATATATTAGTTTGGTTGGCATTAGTTACATTAACCGCTCTTACTGCAGCCGTTGCCGGAATAAGTTTTGGTAAGTTTAGTATTGTAGTTGCCCTTATTATTGCAATGGTAAAATCTTATCTAGTATTGTCTGAATTCATGCATCTAAAATTCGAGATGAAGGCATTCAGAGTTTTTGTCGTTGTTGCAATTCTCTTCTTTTTGTTGTTAATCGTGCTTTTATTTCAGAATTATTCTTACTATTAAGGTGAAAAAATGTTTGCAGATGCTTCAAATTTTGTTCAATCTGTCGATAATACTTTTATATTCATAGTAGCGGTTTGTGTTTTCTTCCTTGTTTTAATTACGACCTTAATGATAGTCTTTGTGATTAAATACAATAGAAAGAAAAACAAAAAAGCTGTAAACATTCATGGAAGTGTTCCGCTTGAAATTATTTGGACTGTTATACCTACACTTTTAGTTTTGGTAATGTTTTATTTTGGGTGGGAAGGTTATGTAAAAATGCAGGATGCTCCGCCTAATTCGATGATTATAAAAGTTACGGCTCAAATGTGGAGCTGGAAATTTGAATACCCAAACGGAGTTAAATCGGATACTCTTTATGTGCCTCTAAATCAACCGGTGAAGGTATTGTTACATTCGATGGATGTTGATCATTCTTTCTATGTACCTGCTTTTAGGATTAAGAAAGATGTTATTCCAAATTATAATAACACCGCATGGTTTAAACCGGAGCAGTTAGGTAAGTTTGATATAATGTGTGCTGTATATTGCGGGCTGCGTCATTCTTATATGTATAGTGCTGTTGTCGTTATGAAACAAAAGGATTTTAATAAATGGTTAGCCAAACAAGAAGAAGGAAAGTCAGACGTAGATACAACTTCGAGCAAGATGTAACATGTTAGCACTAACCTTGAAAAATATTGAAGGAAAATCTTTTTCAGCTTTGATTAAAAATAAAATAAATATTGTTATTGAGCTTTCTAAGTTGCGGATTACTACTTTTGTAACTCTTACAACCGTATTCGGTTTTATTTGTGCCGCCGGGAAAATGACAAGTTCCATAATCGCTCCTGTTATTGGCGTTCTGTTGCTGTCATCAGGCTCGGCAGTGGTCAATCATTTCCAGGAAAGAGATACGGATGCGCTAATGGATAGAACGAAGAATCGTCCTATCCCGTCGGGAAGAATATCTGCTGCAAGTGCTTTATTGATTTCATTAATTCTAATAATTTCTGGCTCGGTGGTTTTATTTTTTGAGGTTGGTACAATAGCCTTTTTGTTAGGGCTGTTAAATCTGTTTTGGTATAACGGCGTTTATACTCCGTTGAAAAGAGTATATGCCTTAGCAATAATCCCGGGGTCATTAGTTGGCGCCATCCCTCCTATGATCGGTTGGGTTGCCGGCGGTGGACATTTATTGGATTGGCAAATTATTATATTATCTTTTTTCTTCTTTATCTGGCAGATTCCCCACTTCTGGCTTTTACTTTTAGTGTTTGGTAAAGACTATGAGCAAGCGGGATTTCCGACTCTCACAAAGATATTCAATCACTATCAGCTTGCAAAAATTACTTTTATATGGATACTGGCGACTGCTGTAACAAGCTTTCTTATTCCATTTTTTGGAATAGTTAAAAGTCCCGTAATTCAATTTACTTTACTACTTCCGGGATTATGGCTTGCAGTTAATTCATTCAAGCTGCTTAACGAAACTAAAGGCAGGTACTTGTTTCGTTCAGCATTTATGAATATAAATATATTTGCCGTCGTAGTCGTAATTATTTTATCATTTGACAAACTTTTTATTTAATGAAATTAGTGAGAACTTAAATGAATTTTCTTGATAAGTTAATTATTCCTCTTTCACCCAAGCACATTATGCTGCTCCATTATTTATTAATGCTGACTTTTTCTTTATTCATTCTCTATATCAGCATTTTGTTAAGCGGAACGTTTTTTTCATTATATTTTAAGAATAAAGGAGTGAAAGAAAACAATCTTAATAAAATCAGGTTTTCAAAAGATATAATGGAAGTTGTAACAATTAATAAAAGTATGGGAATAATCTTAGGAGTATTAACTCTTTTAACCTCGATTTTAATTTTTGTCCAATTATTAAGTTTAGGGCAAGCTTCTGCGATTTCTTATCTCTTCACTTCTCTCTTACTTTTGATAATAGGATTGGTTTTAGTATACACTTATTTATATTCACTCAAGTTTACGGAAGTATTTGATGCAATTAAAGGTTTCCGGTCGGAAGACAAATCAATTGAAGATGAAATCTCTGAATTACATTCCGGGAGCCGTCATTTAAGCTCAAGTTCAGGTAAATTTGGTTTTATTTTCCTTTTTATATCCGTATGGTTTTTTATTGCAGGCTCAACCCTTCCGGTTTACCCCGACACATTTAGTGCAGGTAATATCCTTTCTGTGCTTTTATCATGGTTAGTTATTTCACGGTTTATTCAAATCATCTTTATCTCCGGAGCTTTTACCGGTGCCACACTTCTTTTTGCTTTTTTCTATTGGAATGGCGGTAGAAAATTTATTACTGAAGAATATAAGAGCCTAGTGAGAAGTTTTAGTATCCGGTTAACATTTACATCAATAATAATTTTGCCTGTTTTTTTATTGATTAATTTAGTGACTTTGCCGAACAATTCTTTATCAGGTGCCGTATTCTTCTATTCAAGCGCTGCTTTGGTATTGATATTCCTAGCTTATCATTATTTATATGTTATGATAAGAAATCAGGAAATTAAATATGCATTACACGTTTTCATTACTGTGATTATTGTAATAATTACTTTAGTTATAAAAGATCAACTGGCATTGATTAATGCAAATGAAATTCAGACAGTTGAAATGGGCGCTAAATATACCAAGTTGATGCAGCAACTAACCGGTGAAAGCAATGCTCCTAAAATTAGCGGCGAGGATATTTATAAAAATATCTGCTCATCGTGCCATAGCTTTGATCATAAAGTAGTTGGTCCACCCTACAAACAAACTCTTCCAAAATATAAAGGAAATGTAGACAAGCTTGTTGCTTTTATTTTGCATCCTACGCAAAATAATCCGGGGTATCCGCCAATGCCTAATCCCGGATTAAAACCAGATGAGGCAAGAGCTGTTGCTACTTATATTCTTAGTGAAGTTAAAAAGTACGAATAGAATTAATAGATTTTGATAAGATATAAAGAAAGCTTTAAGGCAATAAACCTTAAAGCTTTTTTCTGTCATTGGTTAGGAAATTATTTTAATATTGGGATTATATCTTTTTGTATCTCATTCCCTGTAGCTATTACCTTGCATTCGGGTGTTATAAAGACATCAATTTCACTTCTTACACCAAAATCTTGTAAATATATGCCTGGTTCAATTGAAAAAGAAGTGGAAGGCAACAGTAATCGTTCGTCTTTGGTTTCATAATTGTCCATGTGGGCTCCGCTTCCATGCAAATCTGTCGTTATCGAATGACCGGTTCTATGAAAAAAGTATTCACCGTACCCTGCATTGGAAATAACGTTTCTTGCAGCGTCATCAACTTCAAAACCACGTACTTCTTTATGAGCAGCAAACCTTGATGAAACAAAATTAAAAGCTTCATCTCTTGCTTTTGAAACGATATTAAAGATATTAATGTACTTTTCTGGAACCGTATCCCCGGCAAAACCAACCCAGGTTATATCAGCCCAAACAGAGTCTGTATTTTTCGACTTTGCCCAAAGGTCAATCAACACAAAATCATTCTTATGAATTGGTTTGAATATTTCTGAAGTCGGAGTATAATGAGGATTCGCACTGTTTTCATTTACACCGACAATCGGAGGAGAATCTGTATAATAATTTCGCTTTTCAAATTCATCCATAATATATTGTTGAACATCATATTCGGTTAAATTAGAAGAAGACAATAGTTTTGTTTTAATAAAATTAAATGCTCCTCTTACTATTTTAGTTAGATCATTTGCAACGGGTTTATTATCAATAAATTGTTCTTCTGTCCAAACTGCCGCAAACATGGAAATCAAATCGGCGCTGCTTTTTACCTCTACTCCGTATGATTTTATTAACTCAATTGTGCCGGCATCCACCTTTGCTACGTAAGGGATAGAATTAAGAGGCGAATATTCCATAGCTACTGACTTTACATTTTTCAAAATATTTTTTAAGTGTCCGGTGAGTGAAGAATGGTTTGCATATTTTAATTTTTCACCGGGCAGATGATCTAAAAATCCCGATTCAATTGCATTAACAATCTTTTTTGGGTCTCCATCCTTTGGAATAAAATAGAAAAATCGCCTTGTAAGATGACTTTCTTTTGGAAGATTCAAAATACTTAATGCCAAATCATTTGAACCACGGAAATCAAAAAAAAGCCATCCGTCAAATCCCATGCTTTTGATTATCCCCTGAATTTTTTTTAAGTCAAAGCTGCTCATTGTATCCTCATTACTGGTTATAGAAAATTGAATTTAGTTATCAAAAATAATAGAAACCTTTGTACCTTCTCCTACTACGCTTTCCAACTTGAAAACGCCGCCGTGAAGCTCGGCAATTTTTTTTGCAATAATTAGTCCAAGCCCGGAACCCTGCTGCTCAAGTTTTAACCTGTTAAACTGCATGTAAGCTCCGATTGAAGCAATTTCTTCAGTCGTCATTCCGATTCCATTATCGGAAATCTCTATCATTACACTTGAATCGTTAGCCATCAAATTAACATTAACTACTGTTCCCTTAGATGAGAATTTAAATGAATTATCCACGATTTCCAGAACCATCTTGTTTAGAAATTCTTCCGACATTCTAATTGCAGAGTTCTCTATTTCGATTGATATGTCTTCTTCACGTCCGGTACGCTGCGCAATTTTTTTACCCGCTGATATAATAGCTTCAGCGGGATTTAAAAAATAAGAATTTCTTAATGCATTTATTTTTGCTTGATCTCTTTCAATTAGTTCGAGCTGCGCAAATGTTACAAAATTTTCGGTAAGTTTTTTAAGACGGTTAGCATCTTTCCGGATATATCCAAGCATTTCAAGAACTTCATCTTTGGATAAATTATTGAAATCTTTAATCAGAAAGTCGGAAAATCCTAAAATACCGTTTAACGGTGTGAAAAATTCATGTGGAAGTAGAAATGAAATACTGCCTCTAAGCTGATCTAATTTTTCGTCAGACTTTTTTTTAATTGAATCAAATTTTGCAACAGCAAGTTGGAATATTTTTTCAAGCTCCCTTGATTGAAACGGCTTTTGAATAAAATAATCGAGCTGGGATGTTTGGTAATTTTCAAATTTGGAGGAATCTTTTTCTAACAAAAAGATGAAGGGAATAGATGAAAGGAAAGTATCTTCCCGCCAGGAAGAAATATTTAATTCAAATTCATTTTGGAAAAGATTCTTATTACATATAATAACATCAGGCAATTTTCTTAAAGCCATCGAATAACCACTAACCCCCGACTCGGCAAAATCAAAAGAATTGCTCTCACTATTTAAAGCTTCCAAAATTTGTTTAACTGTCGATTGATCTTTTTCAATAAGCAAAATATTTTTCATAATTTCCATTTTTTTACAACTTTATAATAATTAAAAAAAAATCATTTAGAAAACTTGCTGTTTATGAAAAATCACCCATCTTTTAGTCGTAAAGATATTTTAAGCTGAAAAATACTTTCACTATATTGCAACTTAAATTTACATAATTCTAAAAATTATACTAGAAAAAATTTACATTTTCGGAGATTAAATGATTAAATTTTTGGGTTCTTATAATGTTGTGCCTTCTTTACCGGAAAATTTAGAGAAATTAAGAGAGCTAGCATATAATATTCACTGGAGCTGGAATCCCGATGCGCGGGAATTGTTCCGAAGGCTCGACAGAGAACTTTGGGATGATACTAATCATAACCCTGTTATGATTTTAGGGAGAATCAGCCAGGAAAGACTTGAGGAAATTTCGCATGATGATGGGTTCAAAGCTCATCTTCAGCGAGTTCATAATAAATTAAACGAATATTTAACTGAGAAAACATGGTTCCAAAAAAAATATAATTTTGACGACTCGTTCAACATCATTTATTTTTCCGCCGAGTTTGGATTAACGGAATGCCTTCAAACATATTCCGGAGGTCTAGGGGTCTTGGCTGGTGATCATCTTAAAGCTTCAAGCGATTTAGGAATTCCATTAACCGGTATTGGTTTGCTTTATAAGGAGGGGTATTTCCAACAATATCTTAACGCGGACGGCTGGCAGCACGAACGATATGAAATTAATGACTTCGATAACCTTCCGATGAAGCTTGTCATGAATGAAAAGAACGAACCATTAATGTTATCAGTTAAGTTTACTGATCGGGATGTGTTCTTCCAGGTTTGGAAAATCCAAGTCGGCAGAATTTCTCTCTTCTTGTTGGATACGAACGTTCAAAAAAATAATGAAGTTGATAGGAAAATAATTGAAACTCTTTACGGAGGAAACGTTGAAACAAGAATTCAACAAGAAATAATTTTAGGCATCGGTGGGATTAGGACAATGTATGCTCTCGGTATTAAACCGGCTATATGCCATATGAACGAAGGGCATTCTGCATTTCTTTCTTTGGAAAGAATAAGATATGCGATACAAAATGATGGCCTTTCTTTTAATGAAGCAAAAGAGGTCGGTTATCATTCAAATGTTTTTACAACTCATACTCCGGTTCCGGCTGGAATTGATGTTTTTTCAAATGAATTAATAGAAAAATATTTTGGATCATACTATAGGAATGAATTAAAAATTTCGGATAAAGATTTCTATGCCCTCGGATCAATTTATAAAACAAACGGCTCAAGTGTTTTCAATATGGCGCACCTTGCTATGAATACTGCTGGCTATATAAATGGCGTTAGTAAACTTCACGGGGAAGTCTCAAAAAAAATGTGGGCTTCCGGTTACAAAAATGTTCCGTTCAACGAAATTCCTATTGGACATATAACAAACGGAGTTCATATTAGATCGCATATTTCCAGGGAGATGGAAGATTTGCTTTTGCAATACATAGGTGAAAATTGGGTAACAAATCCTACGTCGTCAAATCTTTGGGAAAGGATCGACAAAATTCCCGACGAAGAACTTTGGAGAACCCACGAACGTCGCCGAGAAAGGTTAGTCGCTTTTGCAAGACGGCGTTTGATAAAACAGATTAAATCCCGCGGCGGAAGCCAGGAGGAGCTAGCAATTGCTTCAGAAATCCTTGACCCGTCTGCTTTAACTATCGGGTTTGCACGAAGATTTGCAACATATAAAAGAGCTACATTGATTTTCAAAGATATTGAAAGGCTTGCGGATATAGTGAACAATAAGCATTACCCGGTGCAATTTATTATTGCGGGCAAAGCCCATCCAAAAGATGAAGAAGGAAAAAGATTCATACAGGAAATTTTCCAAATTGCTAAAGAGGAAAGATTCAGAAGGAAAATTGTCTTCTTAGAAAATTATGACATGAATGTCGCTCATTATTTGGTCGAAGGCTGCGATGTATGGATGAATAATCCAAGGAGACCTCTGGAAGCTAGCGGGACTTCCGGTATGAAAGTAATTGCCAATGGTGGATTGAACTTTAGCGTTTTAGATGGTTGGTGGGACGAAGGTTTTGATCCGGAAGTCGGATGGAAAATCGGTAATGGGGAAGATTATACAGACCCTGATTATCAAGATGAAGTGGAATCCAGACTATTATACAATACTCTCGAGTCAAGCATTGTTCCTTTGTTCTATTCGCGCGGTGAAGATCATCTTCCGAGACGATGGATTCTAAAAGTAAAAAATTCGATGAAAAAACTTGGGCCCGTCTTTAATACTCATCGAATGGTGGAGGAATATTTCGATAAATATTATAAACCTTCTTTTGAATTAAGAAAACAACTTTCTCATTCACAGTGGCATAAATGCAAAGAGTTAACTGCTTGGAAAGCTAAAGTAATAGAAAACTGGAGTTCAATAAAAGTCGTTAGCGTGGAAACAAACGGTAATTCAAAACATATTTTTGTCGGGCAAAGTCTTCCGGTTGAAGCAGAAATTGATTTAGGAGGACTAACTCATGAAGATGTGGAGGTTCAAATATATTATGGACCGATGGAAAATAACGACAATCCACACTACAATTTAACTGAAATAATGAATGCGGATCAAAAGAAAACAAAATCCGGTTTTTCTAAATATACCGGCAGGATAGTATGCAAGGAAAGCGGTCATCAAGGTTATACGATCAGAATTTTGCCTAAGAATGGCCTATTGATTCACCCGTTTGAATTGGATGTCGTTTATTGGGCGAACTGATATTAAATTTTTTCAACAGAAATTATAAAATTATCTTGATTTATGTTGTTAGAAACATTAGATGTTAAAAAAAATGATATCGTGATATTCTCTCAAAATATTTTTGATCTCGAAAATAATTTCAAAATTATTTATAAGGATAATCCTGAAAATCAGATTAAAAATATTGGCTATCTCGGTGTTTGCGATTTTGTAAACGAATATAATCCTAAGAATCTGATTGTTTACAGACTGCTTACTAACATAAAAGATTTTGAATTTTATCTTTCAAAATATGGATATGTTATTAACATTAACGGCACTCCGGAACTAATTTATTTTGATCCTGTCTTTGCAATTAAAGAGTTGGAAGATTATACCGAAGCGATTCATCATTACGATTTGAGGTTCCGTATACAGCAAGTTGGGTTAACGACGCTTAACCGGATAGGGAATCTTCCGAATTATGCTGAAATTTACAGTATTGATTTGCAAGCTTCTGAAGCTAAGTTCCAGAATGATAAAGCATTTATTGAAGCGATTTTCTTTGCTCCTAAGAAAATGTCGGAATCTCTAAACACCGGCCTTAAAAGTGATAAACCAAAAGAAATAAGCAAGAGAAAAAATTCAACTAAGGCAAACGATGAATTTAAAATTTTCAGCCATAATATTGCTGAGGACAAAGATTTTGACTACAAGCAAATCAGAGAGATTAAATTTAAATCTTCTCAAAATCCTCCCGAATTGGCTAAATTTGGGAAAAATGCTGAGGAGCGTATATCAAAAACTAAAGATGTAGAAATTCCCAAATCACTGAAGAGTAGGAAAGAAGAACAAAGTACCTTTGGAAAATTTTTAAATAGTAAGTTAAAGAATATGGAAAGCGGAAAGAATTCTTCAGCAACCGCAGAAAGTGAAACGAAAAGCCAGGTGATTGATATGTTTAAGTCATCTACTTCCATGAAGAAAGATTTTAAGGGGAAAGATAATCGTCAAGTCGTGTTGAAACTTGATAAAAAATAAATAATTGAGTTAAACAAAGTCACACCAATCTCCCGCCACTTCTTTTCATCTTTCTTATTCTGTCGATTTTAATTATTTTTATAGTTAAAATAAATCACTAATTTCTTTACCCAGTGATGGATTTTATTAGAAACATTTAGGAGCTTTGATGACACTTTTACCAATTACATTAATCGGCGATAAGATTTTAAGAAGGAAAGCAAGCGCTGTAAAAGAAGTTGATGTTAAAACCATCGAGCTCATAAGGGATATGTTTGAAACCATGAGAAATGCAAATGGCATTGGTCTTGCGGCAAATCAAGTAGGCGCAGATAAATCTATTTTCATAATTGATATTTCTGTAATTGAAGGATATGAAGAATTAAAACCCATGGTGTTCATAAATCCTAAAATTACTTACCGCTCCGAAAAAAAAGTATTTATAGAGGAAGGATGTTTGAGTATCCCGGATATCCGGGCTGAAGTTGAAAGACCCGAAACTATCAAAATGGATTATCAGGATACTGACTTGAAAGAACTAACTATTGAAGCAAAAGACCTCTTAGCCCGTCTTTTACAGCATGAATATGATCATCTTCAAGGTGTCTTGTTTACCGATTTAATAAGCGATGAGATGAAGAAGAAACTAAAAAGAAATCTGTCGAATATCAAACAAAGAAATATTGAATTTCAATATCCGGTAACCGAACATGTCGATTACCAGATGCAATTGTAGCTTGGTACTAAGATGAATATTGTTTTCATGGGCACTCCTGGTTTTGCAGTACCTTCTTTAAAGATTTTATTAGATAATAATCACAAAATTTCTGCTGTCGTAACTACTCCCGATAAGGAAAGAGGACGCGGACAAAAAGTAACTTTCACTGCAGTGAAAGAATTTGCACTCCGAAATAATATTCCGGTCATTCAGCCTGAGAAATTAAAAGAAGAAAGTTTTATCAATTATTTAAAAAATCTCAATGCCGACATTTTTGTTGTCGTTGCATTCAGAATTTTACCCCGTGAAGTATTTTCAATTCCGCATAAAGGAACTTTTAATCTTCATGGCTCACTGCTACCAAAATATAGAGGGGCTGCTCCGATTCAATGGGCTTTAATTAACGGTGAAAGCGAAACGGGTGTTACTACTTTCTTTCTTGATGATAAAGTTGACACCGGCAGAGTGATTCTTCAAGAGAAACTTATAATTGACAGCGAAGATGATTTCGGCTCGCTTCATGATAAATTGAGTGTCCTCGGAGCTGGGGCTGTTTTACAGACGGTTAACCTGATCGAACACGGGAATGTAGAACTAAAAAAACAAAATGATTCGCTTGCATCGCCGGCACCAAAAATTACGAAAGAGATATTGGAAATAAATTGGAATTTGCCTGCCGCAAAAATCCATAATTTGGTGAGAGGTCTTTCTCCTTATCCAGTAGCCTTCTTTCATCATAAAGAAAAATTAATAAAAGTTTTCAAAACTAAATTTTCAGCAGCGGAAAAATTAATGCCCGGAGAAATTAAACAAACAAAGAAAAGTTTATTTATAGGTTGCGAGGATTCATCTTTGGAGATTCTTGAACTTCAGCTTGAAGGGAAGAAGAGGCTTACGACGGAGGAATTTCTTCGGGGATTTAGTTTCTCATAAACTCATCATATGTTTTCTAAACCAATAATCCATCTTATGTAATTCTTGGGAAATTGAAATAAAGAATAATGAAATAATTCCATTCCTCAATACTCCAATATTCCATCATTCCGCAAGACTATATTTGTATAACGTGAATTATTGAGAATAACAAAGAATCCCGCAACATCTGAAATATTAGATTTTTTTTACAAGGAAGATTTGTAAATTTAGATATCAAATTAATTCTTCCTCTGCTTCGCGGATATTCTTTTGATCTTTTCTTTGCGGTTAACGCAATTTGAAACATTTTTAATTTAATCCTGAATATTTAAGGACGCTTAATGAAATTTAAAAATAATATACTGGAAGCTATTGGTAATACTCCTCTTATTAAGTTGAATAAAGTAAACCGAGGCTTAAAGCCTCAGATTTTTGCCAAGCTTGAATCGGTAAATCCCGGCGGAAGTGTTAAAGATAGGATTGGCGTTTCAATGCTTGAAGATGCCGAACGTAGCGGGAAAATAAAACCCGGCGGTACTATAATCGAAGCTACAAGTGGAAATACGGGGATCGGCTTGGCTCTTGCGTGCGCTGTCAAAGGTTATAAATCTATCTTCGTTGTTACCGACAAAGTGAGCTCTGAAAAAATAAATTATCTAAAGGCTCTCGGCGGAGATGTTATTGTCGTTTCTAATGCTGTCGGACATGACCATCCTGATTATTATATCACGGTCGCAAGAAAAATAAATGATGAAACACCGAACTCGATTTTTATGTATCAATATTCTAATCCCGCTAATCCTGAAATTCATTATAAAACTACAGGTCCGGAAATATGGGAGCAAACCGACGGTAAGATAACTCATTTTGTCGCTGGCATTGGCACTGGCGGAACTATCAGTGGTGTTGGAAGATTTTTGAAGGAAAAAAATCCTGACATCCAAATCATCGGAGCTGATCCTAACGGTTCAATTCTTAGAGAATTCAAAGAGAAGGGAAGTATAGCTAAAGGCAACCCTTATCTTGTTGAAGGTATCGGCCAGGATTGTCTTCCTAAGAATGTGCAATTCGAGTATATAGACAAAATTTATAATATTAGCGATATGGATTCTTTTAATTTCGCGAGAATGCTTTCGCGCGAAGAAGGAATTTTTTGCGGAGGCAGCACCGGTACTATTTTAGGTATCACGCTTGAGATAGCTAAAGGTCTCGATGAAGATGCTGTTATAGTTTTTGTTGTTTGTGATACAGGTGAAAGGTATTTAACTAAATTCCATAGCGACGAATGGTTAAAAGAAAAAAGATTATTGCCGACAGAGATCCGGACTCTTAAAGATATTTCTATCGCAAAGCGTAATGGTAAAAATGTCGAACTTGTTTCTCTGCGTGCAAAGGATAAAGTTAAAGATGCTGTCTATGTGCTAAATACAAAGGGTTTCTCTCAGCTTCCCGTTATAGATGATGGACAAGCTGTCGGTAGCGTTCGTGAGGCAAGATTAATGTCGAGTCTTTTGGGTAACCACGATCTTCTTGATGTTAATGTAGAGGATATTATGGAACCAAGCTTTCCGACTCTTGATGAAAGAACTGAGTTGAATATTGTAAAAAAATATTTGAGTGATTCACCAGCAGTCCTTGTTACCGAATACGGCAGAATTAAAGATATCATAACCAGGTATGACATCCTTGAATATGCAAATTTATCCTGAGTAAAATTTATATCTTAATATTCCGCGTTATGCAGAAACAGCCGTTCGGAATAATGGAATATTGGAAAATACAGCTTAATTCCATTACTCCAATTTTCCCAAAAGTTGCATAACATCAGTTAATATCTAAAAGTTAATTCTGTTATAGTTCAACTATCTAAATTAAAGGAAATATATTTATGGGATTTTCGACCGACGCAATCCATGCAGGACAAAAACCTGATCCGGTTACCGGCGCAGTTATCACTCCTATTTATCAAACTTCTACTTATGCACAAGAGGAACTTGGCAAAAATAAAGGATATGAATACGGAAGAACTCATAACCTGACGCGACAAACTTTAGAAGCAAACATAGCAGCACTTGAAAAAGGGAAATATGGAATTGCATTTGGCTCCGGGCTTGCTGCTACGCATGCTCTGATGAGTCTTGTAAAATCAGGCGACCATGTTGTTATTTCTAATAATGTTTATGGCGGGACTTACCGTTTGTTTGAGTTAGTTATGAAAGACTACGGGCTAACTTTTTCCTGGGTTAACACCAGCGACTTAAAGAATATTGAATCCGCAATCAAACCTAATACAAAGTTGGTTTATCTCGAAACCCCTACTAATCCCATGCTAAACTTAACCGACTTAGCCGGTGCCGCAGAAATTTGCAGAAAATATAATTTGATTTCGATTGTCGATAATACTTTTATGAGCCCTTATTTTCAAAATCCTCTTACACTTGGATGCGATATAGTTTTGCACTGCACGATAAAATATATTAACGGTCATAGTGATGTTATCGGCGGTATTATAGTCACAAGCGATGATAAAATTCATGACCGAATTAGATATATTCAAAATGCAGCCGGAGGTGTTCCCTCGCCGTTTGATTGCTGGCTGATTTTACGCTCTACAAAGACTCTTGCGGTTAGAATGGAGCGCCACAATAAAAATGCAATAGAGCTTGCAAATTTTTTAATTGAATCAAAAATTGCAAAAAAAGTTTATTACCCGGGGCTTCCGGATCATCCGCATCACGAGCTTGCAAAAAAACAGATGCGTGGTTTCGGAGGAATGATCTCTGTTGATTTTGGAGATGTGGAAAAAGCCAAAAAAATCCTGAAGAATGTTAAAATTTTTACATTAGGTGAAAGTCTTGGCGGTGTTGAAAGCCTTATAAGCCATCCTGCAAGTATGACTCACGCTTCGGTTCCAAAAGAGGAAAGAGAAAAAATGGGATTAACGGACAGTCTAGTTCGCCTTTCCGTCGGCATTGAAGATATTGAGGATTTGATTGATGATATCAAAGAAGCTCTTAAGTAAATCGCTGAACTTACATACACTAACCCTCCGATTTATCGGGGGGTGAGGTGTAATCATCATATTGGGCTTTAGCCCTACGTTCAAACCTATATTTATCGATAAATTTATATCTAATGCGCAACAATTTAATATTCCAGTCATATTCTTCACATTTTTATTCAATCAAATTCTACTTAAATTTACTTAAATAATATTTTAACAACTTTCCGGGGATTTAAAATGAGCAATGATATAAAAAATCCTGAGCAGATCGACTCCGTTGACGATACAAAATATTCAATGGACACTCATCTTATTTATGGGAAAAATTTCACCAAAAAGTGGGACTATTCTCATCATGTACTTCCGCCTATATCCTCTTCCGTTATTTACCGGCTTGATTCTGTCGAACGAGGTGCGGAAGGATTTCACGAGTTTGCTAATTCACCTGTTACCGGTGAAAATGCTATGCCGATTTACATCTACGACCGGCTCGGCGAACCTAACAAAGATATTCTCGAAGAAAATTTAGCCTATGTTGAAAAAGGCGAAATGGCTGTTACTTTTGCTACCGGTATGGGCGCTATTGCGGGAATTCTCGGTATGTTGACTAAAACCGGCGACGAGATTATTGCTCATCAAACTCTTTACGGTTGCACTTATTCTTTGCTTACTAATTGGTATCCAAGGTATAATATTAAAACAATTTTTGTTGATCTTACTAATCCGCAAAATATCCAAAATGTCGTTACAGCAAAATCAAGAATAATTTATTTTGAGTCACCTGCAAATCCTAATCTTGATATAATCGATATCGGAGAAATCAGGAAGATTGCCGATGAGCTGAATAAAAATAGAAGCGAAGCTGAACGAATTAAAATTATTGTTGATAATACATTCGCTACTCCTTATTGTCAGCGCCCGATTGAACTCGGCGCAAACTTTTCTGTCAACTCATTGACAAAAGGAATCGGTGGCTTTGGCACTGATATGGGCGGCGTTGTGATCGGAAAGAAAAAATATCACGACATGCTTTTACTATACCGGAAAGATTTTGGAGCAGTTCTAAATAATAAAAGCGCATGGACAGTTAATACATATGGGCTTCCTACTCTTCATCTAAGAATTCAGCGACAAATGAATTCTGCTATGAAAATTGCAGAATTTTTATCTACCCATCCTCAAATTAAATTTGTAAATTATCCCGGTCTCCCCTCAAATAAATTTTATGAAATCGCACGTAAACAGATGCGTGACTTCGATGGAAATTTTGCACCGGGAAGCTTGATTTATTTCGTGCTGAAGGGTTCTACTCCCGAAGAAAGTAAGGAATTTGGCAGGAGGTTTATGAACTATGCGGCTAAAAATACTTATACAATGACATTAGCTGTCAGCCTAGGTCATACAAGAACTTTAATTGAACATCCGGCTTCAATGACGCACTCAATGGTTCCCTTGGAAAAATTAATGGAATCGGGAATAGATCCTGGAGGTATTCGCCTTGCCATTGGACTTGAAAATGTTAATGATATTTTGTCGGACTTAAAAGATTGCCTTAAAGCCATCTGACTTATTGAAAGGACTTTTATGAACAAGACGATGTTGATCGTTTTTGTTATTTCCATTTTGATTTCTGATCGAAATTTTGCGCAGTTCAGCGGTAATGAAAAGGATTCCGTCGACATAACCGTAATTGATTCATACGTAACACCTGAAATACCGCATACTTTTTTGCTTTCATTCTTTACAAGCGAAGCGTGCAAATCTAAAGTGGTTATCGACGGAAAATTTACTTATCCCGTTTCTGATGTTTTTACGGATAACCATAACTTAAAAATTGATTTGACTAAACTTCATTTTAAGGAAAAGGAGATCCCTTTTTATATTATCGTTGAAGATTCATCCGGCAATAGTTATAGGAGTGACATAAATACATTTGATTTGCCCGGCGATATTAAAATAGACGAGGGGGATTCAAATTTTTTATTGCTCTGTTTATTTGGTGCAACGGTTTTTGCGCTGCCTGATCCGGTTTATGTCACCGGTCCGAACGGAAATTATTTTAGTTTAACCAAGGAGATTCCGCTGATTTCTTTTCGCTCTAAAAATTTTGTTTATCCGGCAGGTTATTTCTCGGCTGAATATTCCTATGTTTTCAATGCGGCAAGTAAAAATTTTTTGCGTATCGGATATAAGGAGTTATTTGAAGTCCCGATTTTCCAATATATTTCTCCCGGTATAGATGGCTTTACTGACTTCAGAGGATTCAATGGGTTAAGTGCGGAGGTATCTATCGGATTATTCAGGTTGCTGAACACTTTTACGCTTTACACTCGTTATAGGTATAATTTCAAACCGGGTGACAGCGGCAGTCAGTTTAGCGAAATTTCAATAGGGCTTTATTCAAGCTTTTTCTCGGTATATTTTTAATTTTGATTAATGTTTGAACAAACAGAAATATTAACTGTCTCAGAATTAACACGACAGATAAAACAAACGCTCGAAGAAGAGTTCCTCCAAATTACGGTGCAAGGAGAAATCTCAAATTTCAAACCGCATGTTTCTGGGCATTGGTATTTCAACCTAAAGGATTCCGGCGCTGTAATTTCTTGTACGATGTGGAAAGGATATAACAGCTCTGTTTTTTTTACCCCGCAGGATGGAATAAAAATTACGGTCATAGGCAGAATTACGGTTTACCCTCCGCGCGGCAATTACCAATTTGATGTTCGCTCTATGAAACCCGCAGGTATTGGTGAACTCCAATCTGCTTTTGAAATTCTGAAACAAAAATTGTCGAATGAAGGTTTGTTCAATGAAGAATTTAAAAAGCCTATTCCTTCATTACCCCGCCGGATTGGGATTGTCACTGCCATTGACGGTGCTGCGTTTAGAGATATGATTAGTATAGCACGAAGAAGATTTCCACTTGTTGAATTGGTAATTGCACCCTCAAAAGTTCAAGGAAGCGGCGCTGCTGAAAATATAGTTGAGAGCATAAAAACTTTGAATCGGAAAAAAGATATTGATGTAATTATTATCGGACGTGGCGGAGGATCGATTGAAGACTTGTGGGCTTTTAATGAGGAAATTGTTGTGCGATCTATTTTTGAATCAAAGATCCCCGTAATCTCCGGTATTGGCCATGAAATAGATTTTACTATCTCGGATTTTGTAGCAGACCTTCGTGCGGCTACACCATCCGCTGCAATGGAAATTGCTACTCCGGATAAAGCCGATTACTTTGCCTTTATAAATGATTTTCTATATAATTCCGGGCAAAACATTACTAATTTATTTGATAATAAAAAAAATAGAATTTTAAATAGCATAGGATCTTACGGGTTTAAAATGCCGCTTGATCTTCTCCGAAGGAAATCACAACAAGTAGATGGGATTGTTTATAAAATGTCTGTTAATTTTGATAAACAATTTTTAATGTTGAAAAATAAACTTTCGCTTCTCTCAAAATCTTTAGAATCCCATGACGTCAAAAAAACCCTGGAAAAAGGTTTTGTTTTAGTTAAACAGGATTCTAAATTTATTACTAGATCTTCAAAGTTTATTCCTGGAAAAGAAACTCAGCTTGAATTCTTTGACGGGGAAGTTAATCTGAACTCTTAGTTGAAAATTTAAATAAATAATTTGAAAATAATTTTTCCTGATAAAGCTAATGACTAAAAAAATAACTAAAGATACATTTGAAAATAAGCTTGATCGGCTTGAGGAGATTTCGCATCTCTTAGAGAGCGATGAAATTGGTTTGGAATACGCTATGGCTCTCTATCAAGAAGGAATTGAACTTTCTAAAGATTGCATCTCAACTCTTAAAGTTGCCGAGTTAAAAATTACTCAGCTCAAAAAGAATCTTGATACATTAACGACAGATGAAGAAAATTTTTTTGAAGAATAGAAAGGCGGAAATTTGTTAGAATGATTGATCCCGAAAAGTATAAAATTTTATCTAAAGTGAATTTCCCCGAGGATATTAGAAAGTTTGATCTTCCTCAACTTAAATTGCTTTCTTCGGACATTCGTGAGTATTTGATCGATACAATCTCCGAAATAGGCGGACACTTTGGAGGAGGTTTAGGAACTGTTGAACTTACTGTCGCTCTTCATAAAGTTTTTAATACTCCGAATGACCTTATCGTTTGGGATACCGGGCACCAAGCTTATCCCCATAAAATTCTTACCGGAAGAAAAGAAGCATTAAAAAATATTAGAAGGCTTAACGGTATCAGCGGTTTCCTTAAAAGATCCGAAAGTATCTATGATACTTTCGGTGCCGGACATGCTTCGACATCAATTTCAGCGGCATTAGGTATGGCTGTCGCTCGGGACTTGAAAAGCGAAAAGAAAAAAGTAGTTGCTATTATCGGTGATGGCGCAATGACCGGCGGTATAGCTTACGAAGCTATGAATAATTCCGGATTTGCTAAGGCAAATCTTATTGTTGTTCTGAACGATAATCATATGTCGATTGCCCCAAATGTCTGGCAAATTTCTAATTATTTTACCGAAATGATCGCTCATCCCGATTATAATAAATTTAAAGGTCAAATTTGGGATCTTACAGGCAAACTTGATCACTTTGGGGACAGGCTGAGAAAAATTGCTGTTAGATTGGAAAACGGAATTAAAGCTGTCGTAACGCCCGGGATGCTGTTCGAAGCTCTTGGTTTTAGATATTTCGGCCCTGTTAATGGACATAATATTCACCAACTCATAAAAATATTTGAACAAGTTAAAGAGATGAATGGGCCTATCCTTGTTCATATTTTTACCGAAAAGGGAAAAGGTTATAAACCTGCTGAAGGTGATGTGCAAAAGCTCCATGCTGCAACTCCGTTTGATAAGTTGACAGGAAAATCGCTCAAAAAATCAAGTGCGTTACCTTCCTATACTTCTATTTTTGGGAATGCGCTGGTTGAGATTGTTAAAGAAAATCCTAATGTTGTAGGCATTACCGCTGCAATGCCTGATGGAACAGGATTGGATATTCTTCAAAAGGATTTTCCTAAAAATTATTTTGATGTTGGTATTGCCGAGGAACATGGCGTTACGTTCGCCGCCGGTTTAGCAACGCAAGGAATTATTCCCGTAGTGGCAATATATTCGACATTTATGCAGAGAGCAATCGATCAAATTATTCATGACGTAAGCATTCAAAACCTTCATGTAGTTTTTGTTCTAGACCGGGCAGGGCTGGTCGGGGCCGACGGTCCAACTCATCATGGAGTATTTGATTTGACTTATCTAAGAATGATACCCGGAATAGTGGTCATGGCTCCGAAAGACGAGTCGGAATTGCGCAATATGATTTTTACAGCCGTTAAATACAGCGAAGGACCCATCGCTATCCGTTATCCGCGCGGTAGCGCACTTGGTGTAGATATGAAAATTGGGTTTGAAAAACTTGAAATTGGCAAAGGCGAAATTCTTCGTGAGGGAAAAGATGCCGCTCTTTTAGCGGTCGGTTCTATGGTCGATTATTCACTTAAAGCCGCTCTTATTTTAGATAATGAAAATATTAGGTGCGAAGTAATCAATATGCGTTTCGTAAAACCGCTTGATTACCAACTCCTTGATGAAATTGCCAAGTCACATTCAAAAATAATTACGCTTGAAGAAAATGCACTAGCCGGCGGTTTCGGAAGCGGAGTCCTGGAATATTTTGCAGAAAAAAATTATAAGAATGACGTGCTGAGAATAGGCCTGCCGGATCAGTTTGTTGAACACGGTACTCAGCAAGAGCTCCATCATTTGTTGGAAATTGATCCTGAAGGTATTGCTGGCAAAATAAAAAATTTTTGTGAGCGCTTAAATGCAAGTCATGAGGTTATTCTTTAATGGAAAAAACTAAAGTTGCCGTTATCGGTCTTGGAGGCATTGCACAACTTGTACATTTACCTAATCTTGCAAAATTAGATAATGTGTCTGTTACCGCTGTAGCAGAAATAAATAAGAGTCGGCTAAATACCATTGCGGATAAGTTTAATATAGTCGAGAGATATAAAGACCATACAGAACTACTCGCTAAAAGCGACGCTGAAGCTGTTATTATAGCCACTCCGACAAGCTTGCACAAGGAGGTTTCAATCGCATGTATGAAAGCGGGTAAAGATGTCCTTGTCGAAAAACCTTTAGCAAGGACCTACCAAGAAGCAAAACAAATTACGGACGCAGCAAAAAAATATAACCGGAAAATTATGGTCGGTATGAATTTAAGATACAGACCCGATGCTATGATTCTGAAAAGTCTGATAAACGCAGGTGAAATTGGGCAGCCGTTTTACGCGAAGTGCGGCTGGATAAGAAGGAGAAGCAGCGATCAAAAATGGTTTACAAGAAAAATTGACTCAGGCGGAGGTGTAATAATTGATTTGACTATCCTTCTGCTTGACATTGCTCTTTGGGTTTTAGAATTCCCGCAGGTTGAAACAGTATCAACACAAAGTTTTTATCAGAATACAAAAGACGTTGAAGATACATCTATTAGCTTGTTAAGATGTAAAAACTCTTCGGTTATAAGCATCGAATCAAGTTGGTCTCTTTCAGTGGAAAAAGATCATTTCTATTTCGAAATTTACGGAACTAAAGGAAGTGCTTCTCTAAATCCTTTCCGGGTTTACAAAAAAATTGAGGAACAGATGATCGACCTAACTCCTTCACAATCCGACAACGCGCTTACTCTATTTAAAAAATCTTATATGAACGAACTTAAAAGTTTTATCGGCGCTGTTAAAGGTTTAAATCCGGTTTTCTCATCTGCAGAGGAATCTCTTTCAAGGATGAAAATAATTGAAACGATGTATAAATCTTCTTCACAAAAAAAAGAAATAAAGTTGAGCCTATGAAAAGTAAAATACTTTTAGTTGATGATGAACGGGATATTGTTGAATTCTTACAATACAACTTAGTTCAAGAAGGTTTTGATGTTATCATTGCTTATGACGGAAAGGAAGCGTTAAGCAAAATTTCCGGCAAGCCCGACCTCATTATTCTTGATATTATGATGCCCGTTCTTGACGGCTATGAAGTCTGTCGGAGAATCCGCGATACTAAGGGTTTTGAAACTACTCCAATAATTTTTTTGACCGCAAAAGCCGGTGAGTATGACGAAATACTTGGACTTGAATTAGGAGCTAGTGACTATATACAAAAACCGATTTCACCAAAAAAGTTAATTGCCAGAGTAAAATCTAATCTAAGAAAGAACGACGGTAAAAGCGAAACAGTTAAATCAAAAATTGAAATAGGACCCTTAGTTATTGACCGCGAACAGTATGTCGTTTATCTTAACGGAAAGGAAAAGGTTTTCCCCCGTAAGGAGTTTGAGCTTTTATATTATTTAGCAAACAACCCCGGGAAGGTTTTCAGCCGCGATACTTTATTGAAAGACGTCTGGGGTACCGATGTTTTTGTCGTTGATCGAACTGTCGATGTTCATATTAGAAAAATTAGAGAGAAATTAGATAAGAATTTTGACCTAATAGAAACTATTAAAGGTGTTGGATATCGTTTTAAAAGCTTTGAATAAAATCAAATCAAATCTTTCATCTGCCCGCATTTTCATTGCGGAATTTATTTCGATGGATCTTGCCCTATTTTTTTTACTCTGGTTTTATCTAAATGACCTCTCTTTATTGTTTATGCTAATTATTATTATAATCTTTTTAAGCCTCGTACCCCTATATTTTATTGGCGGTAAAAGAAATTCGGAGCTTGAGGAAATTAAAGGAATCATTAATAATATCAGAAAAAATAAATTCTCAAATTCTAACGAAATAAAATTAAGCAAAAATCTATCCGGACTTCAGGAAGATATAAAGAAAATGTTTGAGAAAACTAAGAGCGACATCGAATATCTTCAACGCCTTGAAAGAATCAGAACAGAGTTCCTCGCAAATGTTTCTCATGAGCTTCGTACTCCCATTTTTGCAATTCAAGGTTACATCGAAACCCTGCTTAACGGCGCAATAAATGACAAGAATGTCAATCTAAATTTCTTGGAAAAAGCGAATAACCATACGCTTAACCTAAATAACCTGTTGAATGATCTTATTGACATTTCAATGATCGAATCCGGTGAAATGAAAATGAGTTTCAGATATTTCAATATAAATGAATATTTGAGATCTCTTGTCCAAGAGCTTATGCCAATGGCGGAAGAAAAAAATATTCGGCTAATTTATCATCCTGTCAATGATAGGCTGCAACTTTTCGGGGATAAAAATAAATTAAAACAGGTCTTAGTTAACTTAATTCAAAACGCTATTAAATATACCGAACAGGGACAGGTTGAGGTCTTTGTTGAAGATGAGCCTAAATTCGGAAAGATCATTGTTAAAGATTCCGGACTTGGAATTGCCGAAGATGATCTGAGTAGAATTTTTGAAAGGTTTTATCGGGTAGATAAAGCAAGGTCAAGAGCAGTAGGCGGTACCGGGCTTGGATTGGCAATTGTTAAACACATTATTGAAGCGCACGGCTCTAAAATCGAAGTCTCGAGCAAAATCGATGCCGGCTCTGAATTTTCTTTTAGATTAAAAAAATGATTTAATTCCTTCCAAAATTCGAATTTTAATTTTAGTGAATAAAAATTCTCTGTAAATAATTGACTTGGAGTTCCCAATTTCATAAATTTGTACTCTAAATTTTAGGAAATGAGGTTAAAATGTATGCGATTGTTGATATTTTAGGACAACAATTCAAGGTTGAAGAAAATTCAAAGTACTATGTCCCGAAGTTAAAAGAAGATTTGGAACAGGAAATTACTTTTGAAAATGTTCTTCTATACGGAGACGATAGTGGAACTAAGATTGGTAGTCCTTATGTTAAAGGAGTAAAGGTTCAGGCGAAAGTTTTGGAACATTTACAAGATGATAAAGTTCTGGTTTTCAAAAAGAAGAGAAGAACCGGATACCAAAAGATGAATGGACACCGGCAGCAATTAACTAAAATTGAAATTACAGCAATAGGCTAAGGAGATTTAATTATGGCGCATAAAAAAGGTCAAGGATCGTCACGTAACGGAAGAGATAGTAATGCTCAACGACTCGGTGTTAAAAGGTTTGGCGGCGAAAAAGTGATTGCCGGTAATATCTTAGTTAGACAACGCGGTACTAAATTTCATCCGGGTGCTAATGTTCAAAAAGGCGGGGACGATACATTGTTTGCCGTGGCAGACGGCTTTGTAAAGTTTGAAACAAAAAAAGGTGATAGGAAAGTAATTAGCGTAAACCAAGCCTAGAATTTTCTTTCTGTTACTTTTAGTAAAAAAAGTGGCTTGAAAGTAAAATAATTATCAAATCTTAATAGACTCCTCCTGGTTATA
>JAKBMG010000164.1 GCA_021831685.1 Bacteroidota bacterium
AGCTCAAATTGTAGTATTACGATCTGAATTTAAAGAAGAAGAATCAGAAACACTAAAGACTATCGAGATGGAAAAAGAAAAAGCTGAAATGTTCGTACAAGATCAGAAGAAAATGGCAGTGAGCAGAAAGGCAGATGCTTTACTGAAACAACCAGTAGGGAGATTGAGTTTTCAAAAACATTAATGATCTTACTTTTCTTTTAATGTTTAAGCGTGAATTATTCGATCGTTTGATCTGATGGCTAAATTAGATTTATCGTCGCTTCTTTTACTATCAATATTAAATTTGGAAACAAGATTTTGTAGATTCTCAGTCAATCTATTTAGATCTTCAACAGCTCGGGCAATCTGTTGAACACCTGTCGCTGATTGTTGAGTAACGCTACTAATTGCTTCAATGTTTTTACTGATTTGTTCTGCGGAGGCTGATTGCTCTTCGCTTGCAGAAGCCACCTGTATAGCTTGATCAACGACTTCTTGTGATCCGGAAATAATTTGCTCTAATGATTCACTTGCTTTTGATGCCAGTTCTTTCCCTTTTTGAACTTCAACTGCACCTTGTTGAATTGATTCAACGGCTTCGTTAGTGTCTCTCTGAATTCGTTTTATCATATCTGCAATTTCTTTTGTCGCTTTTGTAGTTCGTTCGGCTAATTTGCGAACCTCGTCGGCAACTACTGCAAAGCCGCGACCTTGTTCGCCTGCGCGAGCAGCTTCAATGGCGGCGTTAAGTGCTAATAGATTTGTCTGGTCTGCAATGTCATCAATTACCTGGATGATTTCACCGATCTGATCGCTGTTCTTGCCAAGCTCTTGTATTGTTTCGGCAGCTTTGGTAACTACATTAGCAATTCTGTTCATCCCTTCTATAGTTTGCAGAACTATCTTACCTCCGTCTTTTGCTATTTGACCGGCATTTTTTGCTACATCTGCTGTATTCCCTGCGTTTTTTGTCGTTTCTAAAATTGTCTTAGTCATTTGATCAACTGCTGCTGCTACTTCCTGAGCCTGGGAGCTTTGTTCTTGTGCACCTGCTGCCATTTCTTCAGAGCTGGAAAAAATTTGTGTAGTTGCGCTGGCTGTCGCTGATACTTCTTCGGCTACATCATTAAGAACTGAACCGACAGAGTCTCCGAGTTTATTTATACTGTTCTTAATTAATTGATGATCACCTTTATATTCTCCCGTCATGCGAACAGTGAAATCCCCGTTCGACATAATTTCTAAAACATTCGACCCTTCTTTTACCGGTAATATCATAGCATCTAAAGTATCATTAATCCCTTTAATTAATCCTTTATATGCGCCTTCAAACTTCCCATAATTTCCGCGTGTATCTAGTTTGCCTTCTTTCCCGGCTGAAATTAATGCACCGGTTTCAGAAATCAGCTCATTAATTTTGCCGCGCGTTATTTCATAAGCATCTATTCCCCCGTGTGCCTGCATGATCATTTTATCTAATGTGTTTGCCATACTGCCTATTTCATCTTTCCTATCAAAGCTCAAAAGCTTTGAAGATTTTTCTACTTTATTAGTTAAATCTCCGTTAGACATAGCTAGCAAACCATTCCCCAAATTTGTAAAATCTTCAGTTTGTAATTGCTTAACCCTATCGGCAACTGTCTTAATGGGGTCTATAATGCTCTTCGTAATAGTAACGGCAAATCCTATTACCAATAGAAATGCGAATATGCCGATAATGTGCAATAGGTTTTTTGCAGAATTATTTATATCGGAAGCTTGAAGAACAGCGGTATTTACCCCCTCATTTTGGTAATTTATTAAGTCATTAATCGCACTTATATAATTGGTCTCAGCGGTTTTCAAAACACTTAATAATATTGTAACTGCATTTTGGTTATTTCCATAGTCCAAGGACTCAAGTATGCTATTCCGTAATTGTATGTATTGATCTCTTAATTCTAATGATTTAGCAAGAAGTTCCTTCTCTTTTTCTGTTGTAGCTGTCCTTTTGAGAGAATCGAAATTTTGTGCAATAATATTAGCAAAAAATTGGATCCTTGTTTTAAGATTGCCGGATTCTAGAGAGTCCTTTGTTAAAGGGATTTCCCGCAATCGCAATCCAATTTCATGGACATTATTGATTATATTATTCGCCCAAATCGTTTTTGGGAATTGTACTTTATCGATATTCTGAATTTCGTTATCAATCGAAGTCATTTTAATTGTTGCAAAGAGGACGATTCCAAACATAACAAACAGTCCGCTTAAATAGCTGAATGTGAGTCTTACCCCGATTTTTAGATTATTTAACATTTGAACCTCATAAAAATATTTTTATATAGTATTCTTAGATTCATTGGCACATTTTTCTTTACCAGGGTAATATTTAGTAATTGAATTAGGTCAGGTAATATTATTTCTATCCACGTATATCCCCATTTTTATATTCTCCAAATATATTTTAAGCTAAAAGTAAAATAACCTTTATTAACATAATCGGAGAAAATAGCTGTTTATTTAGGCACAATAATTTTGAAGGTGATATAATTGTTGTTTTTGAGTCGATTTGAAGATAAAACGCTATTTCCAGTCTTTTAGATATAATCTTAGCACTTAAATCTTTTTCCTAATTTAAAATAAAAAATCCCAATGATCGGGCGACCACCGGGACCTAACTCTTTTTGCTCAAAAGGCAGGGGAGTACCATGTGAAAGAATCTTAACAAACTTAAATTTTTGAATCTTTTTTAGCGAGGGAAAATCATTAATTATGAAATAAAAAAATTTGTGTGCTTAAGATAGCCGTTTAAGACAACCCTAGCTTTATTAATTGAACATAAAAAAAATAATTACTAAGTTTAATAAAAAAAGTTCAAAGCCTAATGCAAATACAAAATAATAAATTGAATTCAACTTTAAGTTTTAGTGGAAAGGAATCCCAGAGCTTTCTTAATGAGGAGTTCAAGACAATAATGTTCGGTAAGACGAAGGATAGAATCAAAAAGTCCCTACTTTAACGCTATAAATCATCGGGATTCTTCAAGAGCTTTAAAAGCAAAAAGCCCGATTTTATTTCAAAATCGAGCCTTCTAAGAGCTGGCGGACGGATTTGAACCGCCGACCGGCTGATTACAAATCAGTGAATTGCTCCCTTTTTATTCGATTTTAAGCCGTTTTCGCAACTATTTTTCTCTAATCTCTCCTATATTTTGTTCATTTCGAGAACTTTTCGAGAACAAATTTCCTCGATTTAATTGCTCCCGCAACCTGCCTGCATTTACTTTCGCATAATGTTTTCTTGTAGTTTCTATATTCCGGTGATCCGCGAGCGCTGCCACATCGTAGAGAGTATATTTTTCATCGATTAATTTCGTGATGAATGTTTTTCTTAACTGATGCATCGAGTATCTGTTTTCATTCCATAATTTATATTGGTAACGGTACCAAAATTTCAACCCGTCTTCAGTATAATTAAATATTCGCCCGGACTTTTTTACTCCATAATTATTCAGCAGAATTTCTATTTCGTCTGTAAGAGGGAAGGGAAAAGTTCGATCCTTTTTTACATTCTCTACATAAATAATCTTTTCATCAAAATCTATCTTCTCCCATCTCAATTCTAAAGCTGATGATTTTCTCATCCCGGTTAACTGCAATATTTTTACAAATAAATAGGCATCTATATTTCTTGGCTGGATATAGTCTAACAATTCATTTATATCATTATCCTTTATTGTTTCTATTGGCATTTCTTTAATCGGAATTTTTGTAATGTAATTTTGTTTTATCCATTCTCTCTTTTTGAAAAAATTAAAATATGCCGATACGTGTCTTGTAATTATCGATCTCGTGTTGATAGTTAATTTTGATTTCTTTAAATAATTTTGGAAATCCAAATTATCTAGTTCACTATATTCTTTAACCCGTATATCACCGACAGCCAAAATAAATTTATCCTTCGCGTATTCATATATTCGTTTAGTGTTACTTTCAATATTCCTTTGCGAGTAAAATATCTCTACAGCGTCGCTAAATCTTATTGAATTATTATTTGTATTTTCCCTTAGATTCTTCCCGTTAATCAGCTCCGCTTCAAACTGCCGCTTAATTTCATTAGCCTTCCGTCTATTCTCACGCGTGTCTTTTAATTTAAGAGCAACAGGTATAGTATAACCGCGACGCTTATCATAATAGCGCATCCATAGCATGTTATTTTTTTGAAATATACTTGCCATAATTCTACCCGCCTTTATTTATTAAATAAATAAATAGTTTTTTGTTGACCCGGATATTTTAATATTAGGAAGACTTCACCCGAAATGTATTTCCCACCCAATAACTCACGACCCTGAAATATTGGTACTTAAAATTTTACGTTTAATTCAAAACCATCCTGCCGGCTGGCAATTTCATTATTCATGCACTCCTTTGCAGCTAATTCAAAATTCAACATTCATAATTCATAATTCAAAATTGCCCTTACTCCTATCAATCAATTCCGCGAAAGAGTATACTCTTTCTTAGTTCTCCGCAAAGAAAATCTCTTCACATACCTGCCCCAAACTATCAACGCTAATCCGAAAGCTACGTAAAAGATGCTGCCCTCTGTATCGAAAGCAAAACTAAACTCTTTCAACTCATATTCAGTGATCTTAAAAGAAAAGTCTATCATGTTTAATATTCCGAACAGCATAATCCCGGCTCCGGAAGCAACTGAAACCGAGTATGTGAAAAAATGGCTTAGAATATTCATAATTGTTTTCCCTCTACTTTGATCGGTGGATTGAACTTTTCCCCGCTCTTTAGAATAATTGATCTCTATTTTATTACAACTAACGCCCGCGATTTGTATGTCACCCCTTGACTTGTCAATATTTCCTGCTGCTCCCTGTTCCTTCTGCAAAAAGTAGTTCTCCGCTTTTAATCTTTATATTATTTATTTTTTTTGGTCAACGCTGCTATTGTCTCATCCTTGCTTTTTATTATCTCCTTCATTAAAGATATTTGTTTCGTTAACGCTTCGTTTTGTTTCTTTAGCAATTCAATTTCATTTTGTTTTTTCCATGCTTTAAGGTCATCTTTGTTATTGACTCTTACACTCCCGCTTACGCCGGCTATCTGAGTATCGCCGGTTGCATTTTCAATTGTCCCTATTATCACGCCTACATCCTTTAACCTTTCTAGTAAATTTGGCGTCATCTTTTTTAAGTTCGCGCTTAGTGTGTTCTGCTTTATTCCGAGCGCTTTCGCACACTCACCGAGGCTACCGTACTTCTGGATTATCGCCGCCCTAATCGAATTATTATCTATATGCATATATAATTAGCTTTCCTTATGTATAAAATCTCTTGACAATAGATATTATATCTATTATATTTGATTAGAATAATTATCCATTTAAGTAAGTGAAATAT
>JAKBMG010000149.1 GCA_021831685.1 Bacteroidota bacterium
AATCAATGCCCTGCACAAGACAGGGCATGGTTATATTTAACACATTGAAATAGATTTGGGTGACTCCGTCCTGAATTCAGTACGGCGTCGCGCACTCTTTTTCAACAGCTTTCTTTTCGGGCTGCTTGAGATGTTTCCATAGGGGGCAGACGGCGCCATACTCACAGTCGCCGCACCAGTAGCCGGTATGGGGAATGAACGTCTTCGACTGAATTCCCTTGAACACCTCTTTGGCAAGAAAAAAGAATTCTTCGTATCGGACAGCGGTGCGCTCTGTTTCAAAGACTTCGATCTTCGGTTTCTTTTTCTTCACGAAGTTCACGATCTTGAAACCCTTCGCCGGTTTCTGGAATAGTTTTTCAAATGCATAGCCGTAGGCGGAAAGCTGAATATGGCCGTCCACGTCGCCCTGATTCATCGTCTGGGCAGTCGTCTTGAATTCGGTGATCGTATCGTCGGCTTCAATGAGATCGAAAAATCCTTCGAGATCGATTCCTAATTTTTCTTTCGTCGCCGGATGCATCAGCGGAACGGAGAAGTGCACCTCGCTTCCTTTTAACTCCTTCTGCGGTTCAAGCAGATACAGCTCCAACATCTCTTTGCCCAGCAGGGAGAGCGTCAATTCTTTCTCTCCTTCCTTATACCGAATGTCAGTATCTGCTTTTTGGCAGTACCAATCGGCGTCAAAAATCCTGTAGAGCGTCTCGCGCGGGACATCCTTGCCGCTCATTCTTTGGTTGTGAATCCAGGAGAGTGTGGAATGAAATACGCTGCCGAATGCAAGCGCGGAAGATTTGAAGGGTTTGGGAAGATTGTCGACATACTGGAATTTGTATTTGAGACCGCAGAGCAGATACAAGTTGATTTGACTAGCTGACAAATGATCCATTACCGCTCCCTCCTTTCGGCTGCTTGAGCAGCCGGTCGATTTCACGGCTCGCATCAACCTTTGATACCTCTTTCAAGTTATCAACCCCAAACAGTTTTTTGAGCTCGGCATAGATTTCACTCGCCTCCATGCCCTGCTCCGCAAAGATGCGGAACAAATATTTTTTTTGCGCTTCGGTCATTGGATCCCCATTCGAGTGAGCGACTTTGCCGGATTCTTTTTCCTTCTGCGCTTTCGCCGCGTTGGCGCCGCCCTCCTCGATAAAGCTTTCCTCCTCCCTGATTCTCACGCGAAGTATGACTTCGCCGTTTGTCCCCAGAACTTCAAAATACTTTTCTTTTTGTACCATGTGTTGTGACTCCTTATGTTGTTTATAAATGATCTGCTTTCATCATGAAGGGGATCGCATTCGTTTATAAGTAAAGAGCTTTTGCCCACTTCAAACAATTCACCTTTCTTTTTGTGTTGATACGGCCTGTGTACGATAGATGCATATGGATATCACACACCATGAACACGATCAGATCACTCCCATTGCCATTACCAACTGGAGGGATATTCGAAAGACATTCGGTATCAAGGAAAAGAACCGGCGGGGACATATGTATATTGTCGGCAAAACGGGAACCGGAAAATCAAGCCTCCTCGGCAACATGGCGATATCCGATATTCAAAACGGCAGCGGCATTGCGCTCGTTGATCCACATGGTGATTTGTCGGAAACCCTCTTGAAATATATCCCGAAAGAGAGAATGAAGGATGTTATCTATTTTAATCCAGGAGATCTGGAATATCCCATCGCACTAAATCCGTTGGAAAAGATTCATCCGGATTTTCATCACTTAGTTGTCTCAGGTCTTATCTCTGTGTTCAAGAAAATATGGATCGAGTTCTGGGGCCCGCGCCTTGAGCATATTCTGAGGCATGCGCTCTTTACGCTCCTCGAATACCCGGGAAGCACCCTTCTTGACATACCCCGGCTTCTTACCGAAAAGGAATTCAGAATGAAAGTAGTAAACTCCATTACCCATCCCCACGTGCGGGCATTCTGGTTTAATGAATTTGAAAAATATACACCGTGGCTTAAATCGGAAGCGGTATCTCCGATCTTAAACAAGATGGGGCTCTTTCTTACGAGCCTTCCGCTCAGGAATATCATCGGGCAACAGAAAAACAGTTTCCGCATAAGCCGGGTGATGGATGAGGGAAAGATACTGATTGTCAACCTGGCGAAAGGAAAGATAGGGGAGGACAGCTCTTCCTTATTAGGCGCGATGCTTGTTACCGAAATTTATCTTGCGGCATTATGGAGAGCGCGGAGTGCGGAGACCGAACGCAGACCCTTTTACCTGTACGTCGATGAATTCCATTCGTTTCTCACCATAGCCTTTGCCGACATTCTTTCTGAAGCTCGCAAGTACGGGCTTAATTTGGTGCTCGCTCATCAGTACATTGCTCAACTTCATGACAAAGTTCGTGATGCGATTTTCGGAAACGTAGGCACCATGATTTCCTTTCGTGTGGGTGTTGACGATGCGGCATATCTTGCGAAAGAATTCAGACCCGCCTTTGATGAATCGGACCTTATCAACCTCCCCAATCATAACATCTATTTAAAGCTCATGATCGACGGCGTTACGTCGCAGCCCTTCAGCGCGACCACCCTGCCGATGCCCACACACACAATCTCCAACGCGCAAGATATAATACATGAATCACGAACAAAATATTGCAGACCGAGAAAGACAGTCGAGAATAAAATACTTTTGAAGTATCGCACGGACATGCCGTCCGGGAAGAAACAGAAAACCTTATTTTAATGCCTGCTATGAAATATCAATCATAAATAAAAAAAACCGGCTCTTTTTTAGAACCGGCATAAGAACAAAAGATATATCCCATTAACAACTATGATGCTTTAGAAATTTCAACGGCACCATTCCTAAAGTTTACATGTAGCTCACAGTCTGTCAGAAGGAGGGTACCCAGTAATGGGCTCTCTGATTCAGTGCTGCCTATAGCAACTTCTACAATGCCCCCAATCCATTGCAGTCTTCCCTTAAACAATTTCATTTCGATCAACTCTCCATTGGCAAGTTCTCCGTCAATCGTTCCAACGTACTCCAAGTTTAGTTTATGAATTTTACTCTCTGGTAAAATAAGTTCTCCATTATATCCGGTATCAACCATTGTCGGAATATTGATCTCCTCATCTTTTTCCGAGAGCAGTGTGAGGGACACTATTGGAGAGAGCGTACCAAAATCAACATGTCCGTCTATCCTGTCCATAGGCTAAACCTCTTTCCTTTTCATGAGAAGTGCCGCGTCATATCCGACTTTCATTACATGAAAAGATTTCGTTGCATACTTTTTCTGAGCATTTTTAATTGCCTGGAGTGGGGTTGCACCCAAAAAATATTCACCGCTCTCCACTTCAATTGCCACGAACTGACCGAATGAGCTTGCTTCTAATGTCTGTTTGAGACGCTCATTATAGAGTCGCCGAGCTCGTTGCGCTATGCTTGCATTCCGTTCCATATAGAGTTCCTTCCTTTCTCTGATTTTTTAATTTAATTTACTCATATTTTAATTATCAATCTACTACATACAAGTTATCAGCATGATGTATCCTCTGTCAACAAATATAAAGCCTCACATCATATATGTAAGGCTTAATAGATTACAATTCATCGCCGGAAGTTACATGCAAGCCCTTATCTTTTAACAACTCCATAAACATTTTCAATGCGTTACCTACCGACTCAAAGCTCTCTTGTGAGGCATGGCTGTCTTCAGTCTCGTAATACTTGCTTTCATCGTACACCTTGGTGTAATCGATATACCTCGACGCCATCTTAACGAGCTTGCATACGATGCGGTGCACATCAAACCCGGCAAACTGCGTCTTGCAGGAAAAGCCGTTGAATCCGTAGATGATGCCTCTGCTGTGCGCATAGACTTCATAGTTCCCAAGTTCAAGCGTTTGAAGATAAAGATAAAGCTCAGGGTCTCGCATTTGGGGTGAAGCGTAAGCTGGATCCCCTTTTTGCGGGTATCAATGGTGAATGATGGCCAGACGCCTTTCTCAAAAGATTTTTTCACCGGTGCGGCGAATTTCGTGTCGTATATCTTAAAGTATCCGTTACACTGTGATGAAACCATGCGCGGAAAGAATTCAATGCCGCCTTTCAATATCTGATCCTCGGATGGTTTGAACCCGTAACCGATACCCCAAAACGGTTTGAAGTGACCTTTCACAGATCCGTTCACCAGATGATATGACCAGCCCGATTCTTCCGAGATTTCTTGTAAGGTATCGATGAGTTGATCGACAGCTTCAGGGCTTTTCGCCTTGCCTGAATAGTGAATGGTAATTCCCATAACAAAACTCCTTTCTTTGTGAATGTTCTTCGTTCACCATAGCAAGGCGTACTACCCAGACCAAGAGGGGATAATTTGTCTTAAAGAGGAACTCTAACGCTTTATTTTATCGAATAAATTAATATCGCTTATTGATGAGAACTCATATATAAAAATGAGATATAAAGGAAATAATAAATTTTCCCGCTTAAAAAAAACTGAAAAATAATCCGAACTAAATATAGAGTGAGTTTGTCTTGGTAAATTGATCTACTAACATGAATGACATTTCCATTTTGATAAATTCTCAGAATGACACAAAAAAAGGACCGCACGAAGCGGCTCTAATTTTACTGTCATATAATGCTGTAATTACAACAGATGAACCATCTTCTTTATCGAACTATAATCTCCCGATTTTAGTTGATAAAAATAAATTCCGCTAGTAAGATTACCTGCTTCAAAGCTTTCGAAATATCTCCCTTGAGATTTGAATCCATTCACAAGAGTCTTGACTTCTCTGCCGAGTGCATCAAATAATTTTAATGTTACCAGCCCATTATTTGGAATTCGATAATGTATTATCGCCGATGGGTTGAGTGGACTAGGTTAGTTAGCAAAAATTTATAACCCCTTTGATAAATTATCTCGTCAATATCCGATTTTACCATTTGATGTAGCACGCTACGTCTACTTACCCAATCTTAAATATTTGAATTTAAAGCACAAAGATTACTTCCTATTTTAATCATGTTCGCTCCATTCACCTAAACCATGCTTTCTCCTTTTTTTCTCGTCACTTTAATCCTTAAATAATAATTCTTATCGATTAAAATTTGATTTTATATTCTTATTCCATACTTTTAATCACATAATAATACTTAAGTAAAATAAAGGCTCCCCCAGATGGCACTTATGGTAATTGTTATATTTATTCTTATTTTTATAATAATTCTTTTATCTTTAAGAATATTTTTTTTGAAATCCCGCACCTCTGAAATTGATTCATCTACTCAGCACCGGAATTTATTATTTTACTTCGATTATCTCGTCAAATATGGGAATGATATTATTATTCTTTCCGACTCAACAATGAAAATTATCGGAGTTAATGACCTTGCTACTACAGCTTACGGATATTCCAGAGATGAGTTTTTAATGCTTTCTATCCAGGACTTAAGAGCACCAGATACTTTACCTGATATTAAGAATCAATTTAATCAATTAAATTCAGGTACCAGGTTAGTTTTTGAAACTAAACACCAGAAAAAGAACGGTACAATATTTATCGTTGAAGTTAGCTCTCACTTGATCGAAATAGATAATAAAAAGTATAATAAAAGTATCGTAAGAGATATTAGCAACCGTAAAGCGCTTGAACATCAATTATTAGCTGAAAAATATCAGCTTCGTACCATCATTGATTCGTCTCCCGCTTCAATTTGGTTTAAGGATACAAAAAACAATTTCATTCATGTTAATGAAGCGGCTGCTAAAATTGCCAAACGCAGCGTTAAAGAAATTGAGGGAAAACCTACTCGTGAAATTTTTCCCGTCGAATCGGATAAATATTTTTCTGACGATCTTGAAGTGATTAATTCCGGAAAACCAAAACTTGGTATTATCGAATCTGTCACTACTGAAAATGAAGTTCGGTGGGTTAGTACCGACAAAATTCCATGGACCAATCCCAATGGTATCATCTCAGGTGTAATTGCATTTGCCCTTGATATTACGGATCGCATTCAATCTATCGAAAAGATAAACATGCTTGCTCACGCTATTAAAAGTGTGAGTGAATGTGTTTCCATAACTGATATGAATGATAATATCCTTTTCATCAACGATGCCTTTCTTCAAACTTATGGCTATTCTAAAGAAGAATTAATTGGGAACAATATTAATATTGTTCGGTCTAGTACTATGTCTACCACGGATAATAATATTTTAACCGAAACCCTAAAAGGCGGATGGAAAGGCGAAATTACCAATCACAGAAAAGACGGCTTCGAATTTCCGGTAAATATTTCTACATCAATAATAAAAGACGATAAGGGTAATGCAATTGCTCTTATCGGAGTTGCATCAGATATTACCGAATTAAAGAAATCAACGGAAGAACTGATAAAAGCTAAAGAAAAAGCCGAAGAAATAAACAGGCTTAAATCTTTTTTCCTTGATAATCTGAGCCATGAACTGCGAACGCCAATGATCGGCATACTTGGATTTTCCGAAATTCTGCGAGAGAAGTCAAACGACCCTCAGTTTTGCGAAATGATAGATACAATATCTTCTAGCGCAAAAAGACTTCTTAATACTTTGGAATTATTGCTTGACCTTTCTAGTTTAGTCGCTAATAATAAAGAACTAATACTTGAAAATTTAGACATTGACTCTTCAATTAAATCAATAGTTAAATCCTTTGAAGGCACTGCTAAGAAAAAAGGTTTATATCTTAATCTTTATCTAGTTGAAAGTCATTTTGCTGTGAAATTAGATGGAAGAGTATTCGAACAGATAATGAATAATCTTCTGAATAATGCTATAAAATTTACGAACAGAGGCGGTATTGAGGTCATAGTGCAATCTGAAATTCTTAATGATAAACCCTGGATTGTTATAAAAGTAGTCGATACTGGAATTGGAATCCCTCCGGAAAGTTTACAACTTATTTTTGAAGAATTCCGCCAGGCTAGTGAAGGACGCAATCGTTCTTATGAAGGTACCGGACTTGGTCTTTCGATTACTAAAAGAACGGTTGAACTAATGAAGGGTACTATTTCAGTTGTAAGTACTAAGGGCATTGGCTCAACTTTTACAATTCATTTTCCTGCTATTGAAACTAACATTTATGATACATCTTTTTCAGTAAATATAAGGGCAAATGAAAATATACCTCAGGCTAAGAACTTTAAAGATAAAATTCTAATAGTTGAAGACGACAAGCTTAACAGCGACTTTATAAAAGTCGTGTTAAAAAAATATTATTCCTTCGATTTAACTGATGATGCAAAATCTGCAATCAATTTGGCCTCTCAAAACAAATATTCCCTTATCTTTATGGATATTAAATTAGGCTATGATATGAATGGAATTCAAGCAGCCTCTGAAATTAGGAAACTCCCCGGATATGAAAAAATTCCTATGGTTGCTGTTACGGCCTATGCTATGCAATTTGATAAAGACTTCTTCTTATCTCAAGGTTTTAATTATTATTTATCAAAGCCATATTCAAAAAATGATTTATTAAAATTAACATATCAGATCCTTTCTTCTTCCTAAAAATTATTTGGTACCCAACACGTCAACTAATTTGCAGCTTGATTCAATAAATGGAATGTAAATTAATAATAGTTTAATATTCAAAATGACTCCGAAAAGCATTTTTTAAAAAATTAAAATGCAATAATCATGTCACGTTAGAGCCGAAAATCCTTCCGCTATTTTCTTTTGGTAGATTGAATCTGTTTTAGTCGTTTATTTAACGACTATTACTTCAAATCTGCAAATTCTAATTCTATATCAATACGCTAGAGAAACGCATGTTATTTTCCTTTCATGAACAAATTGACACCCCTTTCTTCGGTAGAGCGCATATATAAGAATGAGAGATAGAGGGAAAAAGAAAAATGCTCGTTTACAAATAACAATAGGAGTCACGGAATGACCAGGGTAAAACATATTCGTTTACGAAAGGTGTATTACGGATATTATCATTCTGCGTATGCTCATCCGGTGATCCGTATCGGCGGGAAATATCTTGAAGGATTCGGATTTGCCATCGGCGACAGACTTGAAATCCATTTCGCGCATGAGCAGATTGTGATTAATAAAATAATATCCATACCCATTTCTCAGAAAGAAACCTGATACAACATGCGTATCAGGTTTTTATATTAAAAAAATGAAAGTATTTCGGGAAATCCATGACATTGTTTTTGTGCCCCAAAATTCTTAGATATGTGTCATTGATTTTGAAACTCTGGAGGAAGAAATGAAACATATAGCAGACGACCATGAAAAATCCGTAGGAATCTGGATCCGGGTCTCGACCGAAGATCAAGCACGGGGCGAAAGCCCTGAACATCACGAGAAGCGAGCACGCCTTTATGCCGAATCAAAAGGATGGAACATAAAAGAGGTTTATCATCTCGAAGCGTTGAGCGGAAAGACGGTGATGGGATATCCTGAAACCCAACGGATGCTTGAAGATATTAAATCAGGACGCATCACCGGACTCATCTTTTCAAAGCTTGCCCGGCTCGCACGCAATACCCGTGAACTTCTTGAATTCGCAGAAATATTTAATACCTACAGCGCAGACCTCATTTCGCTTCAAGAGGCGATTGACACATCAACTCCTGCCGGCCGCCTTTTCTATACCATGATCGCCGCCATGGCGCAGTGGGAACGTGAGGAGATTGCTGATCGCGTTGCTGCTTCAATTCCAATACGGGCAAGTCTTGGAAAATCGTTGGGCGGACAGGCACCATTCGGGTATCAATGGGTAGAGAAAAAACTTGTACCAAATTCTGATGAAGCGCCGATTCTAAAACTTCTATTTGAACTTTTTCTTGAACATAAGAGAAAAAAAACGGTCGCCCGGCTGCTGAACGGACAAGGGCATCGTACTCGCAATGGCTCAGGTTTTTCCGATACCACCATCTCTCGATTGCTTCGCGACCCTACGTCAAAAGGGGAGCACCGTTTGAACTACACGAAAAGTTTAGGAGAGAATAAGAAATGGAAACTCAAGCCGGAAACGGATTGGGTAACTTTGCCTGTACCTCCTATTCTGAGCGAAGAACTCTGGAACGGATGCAGTACTATACTTAATGAGCAGGAAAAAACAAATAAGAAACCCGTTAAAAAAGCAGTGCATCTGTTTAGCGGATTTGCCTATTGCACCTGCGGCGCCAAAATGTACGTACCATCAAACTCACCCAAATACACGTGCTACCAATGCCATAATAAAATTAGCGTTGAAGATCTGGAAACCATATTTCATGAACAACTGAAAACGTATGTCTTCTCACCTGAAGAAATAATGAAGTCTTTACACCAAGCGGATATTCACATTAAAGGAAAAGAACAACTCTTGGAATCACTCATGAAAGAAGCAAAGAAACTCAAAGAGGAACTCGATCATATGATGCGTCTTTATCTTGATGGGGAAATTCCTAAAGAGAGCTTTGGCGCACATTACAGACCAGTAGATGAACGACGGCAACAAATCGAAAAGCAAATTCCGGAACTTCAGGGCGAGCTTGATTTTCTTAAAATTCAATACCTTTCGCAAGACGAAGTCATCCATGAAGCAAAAGACCTCTATTCCCGATGGAACAAATTGGAACGGGAAGATAAGCGCAAGATCATTGAGACCGTAACAGAAAAAATAGATATCGGAAGCGATGAGATCAGTATCAATCTCGCCTACATCCCCACCTCTCAGAAATTGATGTCAAATGGGCAACGCAACTTCAAGGATTCATAGCCGCAGCAAGCATAAAATTTGCCGGAAATTCCAATGATAATTTTGAACGGCTTACAGTTACTCTTGAATCTTCAAGAGGTTGACGCAAAACTTCCAAAACGTTTTTTTTGAACTCCGGCAGTTCGTCTAAGAACAAAACCCCATGATGAGCATAAGAGACTTCGCCCGGGCGGGGAAATGATCCTCCACCCACAAGCGCAGCATCAGAGACAGTATGATGCGGACTTCTAAATGGACGTTCAGTAATCAGTGATTGTTCCTTTGGAATTATACCGGCAACTGAATGAATTTTTGTTGTCTCAAGCGCTTCATCAAAAGACATGGGAGGAAGAATCGAAGGAATCCTTTTTGCAAGCATTGTTTTGCCCGAACCGGGAGGACCAATCATCAAAATGTTATGAGAACCTGCTGCGGCAACTTCCAATGCACGCTTTACATTTTCCTGCCCCTTAACATCCGAAAAATCTAAATGGTATAAATTAATTCGGGAAAAGAGTTCATCTTTATTAGTAAAAATTTTTTCTTTTTCAATTTCATTGTTTACAAACCGAACTACTTCCAAAAGATTCTCCATCCCATAAACGTCAATACCGTCAACTATTGAGGCTTCCTTTGCCGAGTCGACCGGCAGGATAATCCTTTTAATTCCGCGTTTTTTTGCCTCGACAGTAATCGGGAGCGCACCTTTTATTGGGCGTAACGTCCCATCTAATGAAAGTTCTCCAAGGAAAACTGTGTCGTTTGTAAATTCTTCTTGAACAATATTCGTTGCTGTTAAAATTCCAATTGCAATCGGCAGGTCAAATGAACTTCCCTCTTTTTTAATATCTGCGGGTGCTAAATTGATAGTAATTTTCTTTATTGGGAAGGCAAGCCCACTGTTTTTTATTGCCGCTATTACCCGTTCTTTGCTCTCCTTTACGACATTATCGGGTAAGCCTACTATTATTATTCCGGGAATTTGTTTTTCTACATTTGTTTCAACCTCAACAAGGTAAGCGTCTATACCAATGGTTGAACTGGAAAATATTTTTGAAAGCATCTTTCCCCTTTCATCACAGGATTTTAAGAGAATTAAGTTAACTAAAAGTCCTTTGCCAAAGCTTTATGGAGATAAAACTCAGTCGGGTCTCCTTTATTTATAATTTCGAAGGAAATTAATTCTATCCTGAAGCTGCTTTACCGGGGTTAATAATTTATCTTTTCCATAAAGAGCGTCTTTCCGGTTAGTGAATGCAAGCTCATAATCTTTGCTCATAACGATTGCTTCTTCGGGACAAACTTCTTCGCAAAGTCCGCAAAAAATACATCGAAGCATATTTATTTCAAATTTTATTGGGTAACGTTCTTTTTCCCTGTCTGTTTCGGCTGCTTGCACTTCAATCGCTAATGGTGGGCAGACACGCGAGCAAAGTCCGCATGCAACACATCTTTCCAAACCATTTTCTTCCATAACCAAAACAGGCCTGCCGCGATATGATGGCGGCGGAATAAACTTTTCCTCCGGATATTGCATCGTGAATTTCGGTTTTAACATATTTTTAAATGTTAACGCTAATCCTTTAGCAATTTCAGGAATATATATTTTTTCTAAGAATGTTAAATCTTTTTTTCTTCTTTTTAACGCCATAGGTTTTCTTTTATTATATTAAACTTGAACTTAATCTTGAACTAACACTTAAACCATTATTAAAATTATAATAAAACCTGTTCAAGTGTAAGTTCAAGTCTAAAATACATTATAATTTGAATACCATTATTAAAACTGCAACCCAAATAATATTTAACAGTGAAAGTGGAAACATTACCTTCCAGCCTAAGTTCATTAATTGATCGTAACGGAAACGGGGAATGCTCCATCTTACCCAAATGAAGAAAAATAAAAGCGCAGCAACTTTTATTGCAAATGTAATAACCGAAATTACCGCAAACCATCCGTTAGACAGCCCGAAATGATCAAGGTAAGGAAACTGCCATCCTCCAAGATAAAGGGTAACTATAAGAGCGCTAGCAATAAACATATTTGCATATTCTGCAAGGAAAAAACCCGCAAATTTCATACTGCTATATTCCGTATGATAGCCTCCAACAAGCTCCGGTTCGGCTTCGGGTAAATCGAACGGAAGCCGATTTGTTTCGGCAAAAGCTGATACCAGAAAAGTAATAAATCCGACCGGTTGAAGAATCGCATTCCACATCCAACCGGACTGTGCTTGAACAATTTCAACAGGTCGCAAAGATTGGGACAAAAGTAAAACTCCGCCGATAGAAAATCCCATTGATATTTCATAAGAAATCATTTGGGCCGAAGAACGAATTCCTCCAAGCAAAGAATATTTACTTCCAGAAGACCATCCTGCTAAAGTTATTGCGTAAACCCCTAGTGATGTTAATGCTAATACATATAAAATTCCTATATTTACATCAGCAACAACAAGCGGCACTGAAAAACCAAATACGTTTATGTTTGGGCCAAAAGGAATAACAGCGTAAGTCGTAAATGAAACAAAAAGCGCAATAATCGGCGCTAATGTGTGAATTGGTTTGTTAGCAGCATCGGGAACAATATCTTCTTTTAACAATAACTTTAAAACATCAGCGAAAGACTGCAAAGCGCCATGCCATCCAACTCGGTTTGGACCAATCCTATTCTGCGCCCATGCGCTAATTTTTCTTTCAAAATAAACTAAATATGTTACGGCAAGCAATATTATCGTTACGACAATCAGAATTTTAACAATTGTAAAAATTATTATTTGCAAAATGTTCATTCAGTTATTAACTCCGTTTAAGCAATTACTGGTTTTGTAACAGAATCCAATTTTAACTTTGCGCCGAGTTCTCCTATCACTTCATAGTCGAGCCCGCTAAATGCGTTAATAGATTTCGCAATATCCATAAAGACCTCTTCCGCAGTTCCATATTTATATTTATGCCCCATCGCGCCGGAGAGACCAGCTAAAATTCGCCATGAAGAACGGGCATCTCGTTTATTACCTTCAGCCCATGAATCAAACTTGGTTCCGAATTTATCCCACCTGCTTAAGGACATTCCTTCTAAAGCTCGGTCTACATCAAAAGTTGCAACAGCCGGTTTTAATCTCTGAACTCGTCCATCAGAATTAACAATTGTGCCATGTTTTTCTGCATAAGTTGAAGCAGGGAAAACTATATCTGCAAGCTCTGTTGTTTTGTTAAAGTTTGTAGCGTGAACGATAAAAAGGTCGAGTTTTGAGAAAATTTCTTGTAGTTCCGGATTAAAAGCAATCATATCATCTTCCATTAAATAGACAGCTTTTATTTGACCATCTTTAACAGCCTTAATAATGCCGTCCAAATCTAATCCGCCTTTACCTGGAAATATTCCGACAGCTTTGGCGCCGAATGAATTGGGAGTAACATCTCCCTGACGTAGAAAATTATCGCCAAATGAAGTATTAAAATGACGAATAAAATCCATATGTTTTGTTCCGATTATTTGAGTTGCAAATTTTGATAAGATGAAATTATCTTCGCAAGTGGCATAAGGTGAACCAATGAAGGCGATTTCATTTTTGGAATAAGATTTCAGTTCAGATGAAGCTGCTGCAAAAGCTTCATCCCAGCCGCTTCTAGCCAAAGCCCCTTTGCGGCGCAAATACGGGCTGTCAACTCTATCTTCGGCATTTATAAACTTATAAGTATTAACTCTTCCATGATCGCACATCCAAAAACTGTTTACCTCATCATTTTGTCGAGGGGTTAATCTTAGCACCTGATTATTTCTAACCTCCAAATTAATATTGCATCCTCTCGAACAGCCGTTGCAAATAGATTTAGTGGAAGATAATTCCCATACCCTGGCTTTAAATCTGAAATCCCTGCTAGTTAAAGCGCCGACCGGACAAATATCCGTTACATTCATCGAGTAAGGGTTGTCCAATTGTTTTCCGGGATAAGTTACAATTGTTACCCTATCACCGCGTTTTATAAAAGTTAATTGAGATTCTTTTGCTATTTCATCGCAAAATCTTATGCAACGCGAACAAGAGATACAACGATCACCGTCAAACATTACAAGCGGTCCAAGAGGGACTCTTTTATCCTTATGAGCTTTTTCTTCATTAAACCTGCTTTCTCCATTACCATGGGAATAAGCATAATCTTGAAGCTTGCATTCACCTGCTTCATCGCAAATAGGGCAATCTAAAGGATGATTTATAAGTTCAAATTCCATCACGGCATTTCTTGCGCTTAGGGCTTTATCTGATTCCGAATAAACAACCATTCCTTCGGCAGCAAGAGTTGAACAGGCGATGGCAAGTTTAGGCATTTTTTCTATTTCAACCAGACAAACTCTGCAATTACCAGATATTGATAAGCTTTCATGCCAGCAAAAATGCGGAATAGTTATTCCGCTCTTCTTTGCTGCTTGAATAATTGTTTGTCCTTGTTCAAATTCTATTTCTTTTCCATCTAAAATAAATTTTGGCATTAATTAACCTTAAATAAACTTGAGAATTTTGCGATAATTTTGCGGTAAGGAAAATTTACCGTAAAGTAAAAATTATTTTATAACCGAATCAACAGAGTGATATTCAAAATCAAAAGCTTCTGCAACTCCTTTGTAAGTAATTTTTCCGTCAATCATGTTCAAACCAAGTTTTATCTCTAGATTTGTTTTGATTGCTGCCTCATATCCTTTATTGGCAATTTCCACAGCATAAGGAAGAGTTGCGTTTGTTAATGCTAGTGTTGATGTATGAGGAACTGCGCCAGGCATATTGGCTACACAATAATGAAGTACACCGTCAACTATAAAAGTCGGATTCTCATGAGTTGTAGGATGACATGTTTCAATACAGCCTCCTTGATCAACCGAAACATCAACAATTACAGAACCTTCTCGCATAATTTTTAACATCTCTTTTGTAACCAGCTTTGGAGCTTTTGTGCCGGGGATTAATACAGCACCAATTACCAGGTCTGCCTTTGAAAGTCCGGCACGGATATAATATTCATTAGACATCATAGTTGTGACATTCTTCGGCATAACATCATCCAAATATCTTAACCGATAAAGATTATTATCAAAAATTGTAACCTTCGCACCTAGGCCAGCAGCAATTTTTGCTGCGTTAGTTCCAACAATTCCTCCTCCAAGTACCATTACTTCGGCGGGACCTGTTCCAGGTACGCCGCCTAACAAAATTCCTCTTCCGCCCATTGCCTGTTCTAAATATTTTGCGCCTTCCTGCGGAGCCATTCGTCCGGCAACTTCGCTCATAGGGATTAATAAAGGCAAAGATTTATCCGCTTTTTGAACTGTTTCATAAGCAATGGCAATACACTTCGATTTCATCATTGCTTCGGTTAATTCTTTGTTTGCTGCAAAGTGAAAATAGGTGAATAAAATCTGTCCGTTTTTAATTAACTTATATTCTTGTTCAATAGGTTCTTTAACCTTCATAATCATATCGGCAGCGCTAAAAATTTCTTTTGGCGATGAAGCTATTTCTGCGCCTACTGTCTTATAATCTTCATCCGAAAAACCGCTTCCGACACCTGCGTTATTTTCGACGACTACTTTATGTCCGTTTCTAATTAAAGTTAAAGCACCTACAGGTAATAGGGCAACTCTGTTTTCATTGGCTTTGATTTCTTTTGGAACGCCGATTAACATATTATACCTCTCGTTTTGTTCAGCTATGCAGCTGATTTTAGTAATACATTTTTTGATTTTATAATCAGCTTAACGAATTTGTTTTCGTCAAGCAACTGGTTTGCAGCTTCAAGGATTTTTTCGCTTGTTACCGCATCGATACTCTTAATAATTTCTTCTGTTGACTTTACTCTATTAAAATATAATTCTGATTGAGCCATCCTGGTCATTCTGTGCGATGTGCTTTCCAGGCTTAGCAGCATACCGCCCTTCAAAGATTCCTTCGCTTTACTTAATTCCCTGCCGGAAATTTTTGTATCTCTAAGTTTTTTTAATTCTTTAGAGATTATGGTTAGCGCTTTATCAAGCATTTTTTCATTCGTCGATAAATAGATGCCGAATGTTGAGATATCATAAAATGAATTTAGAAAAGAATTTATTTGATAGGCTATCCCGTTTTTTTCACGAACAGACTGAAATAGTCTTGAGCTGCTTCCCTCTCCTAAAATTTGATTTAACACCGCGGCATAAATCCGAGACTCATTTTTATAGCCTTGAGCTGTCGTCCCGAGTATAGCATGAACCTGTTGGATTTCTTTTTCTATAAACTCTAATTTTGGTATGATAGAATTACCGGAAAAATTCTTTCTTTTAACAGGTGAATAGCCAAGATCAACATTAAAATATTTTTGTGCTAATTTAATAATTTCTTTATGATCAACTTCTCCGGAAGCTGATATTAAAAGTCGGTTAAAGCCATACTTTTCTTTTACAAAGTTAAATAAATCAAGCTGTGAAAATCCTTTAATGTTCTTTTCCGTGCCGATAATCGGATATGCCAGACTGTTTCCTGAAAATATTGTCTCTTCAAACTTATCAAAAATTAATTCTTCGGGGTTATCATTTATATCATTTAATTCGTCAACAACTACGCTTGCTTCCTTCGTAATTTCCGTAGACTTAAAAGCTGGCTGTTGAATCATGTCCGAGAGAACATCAAAAGTTTTTTCAAGATGCTCGCTTAGTCCGCGACCATAATAGCAAGTATGTTCCTTTGAGGTAAACGCATTCAGGTAACCGCCGAATGATTCAATATCATCTGCAATTTTTTTTGCCGATCTTTTTTTAGTTCCTTTAAAAAGCATATGTTCGATAAAATGCGTTATCCCGTTGTTCTTTGCATTTTCATCGCGTGAGCCAACATTAAACCAGAATCCCAGCGAAAAAGATTTCACGTAAGGAATCGATTCTGAAATTATTTTAATTCCGTTAGGAAGGATCGTCTTATTATAGTGATTCAAATCGTTTTTTCTGAAAATGTGTCAAAAATTTCTTGTGAAATATAGAGAAATGGCTTTATGTAGTCAAGGAAAGTTAGTGTTCGCTACATCATTAGTCCTTGGTCATTAACTATTGGTAATTCGTAATTAACTCAAGTTGACTGCCTTTGAAGGTAAGCCGTTAAAACGACAGATTTATATTGTTCCGAACAAGTAGCCCAAGACTTCAAGTCGTAAGTTGCTTAACCTAAAACCTTATTTATTAACCGTTTCAACGGTTTTTTTATACCTAAATAAAAACTATCAGTTAACTATAGCAATTAATTAAATCTTTTTAGCGCATGTGCTTCCGTATTAAAAATAACCGAATTAAAGTTTAGGGTATTTGAAGACGAAAACATTAAGTAAAGATATTTTAAAGTTTCCGCAAGAAAAAAACTTTGCATTTCATCATCTTTTTCTTTTGTAATCACGCTCTTTAATCCTGAATAACCATCATTGGTTCTGCAATATTTTACAATGCTGTCAAAATAAGTTCTTCCCATTTGTAAATATTTTTCATTATGGGTGTAATGATATAAATAGTAAGCAGACTCAATATTTTCCGGTCTTAATACATATTGCGGCGATATAATTTTCATCGAATCATAATTTATTTCTTCGGGTTCAATTCCAGTGAGATTCCACATTTTATAGCATGAAGCCTGAAGAGCTTCGGCTTTATTAATGTCGCCGCTTAGAGCTAACTCTGCACCAAAGAACGCATCGAGTGATCCGAATAATGTTGAGGTCCTTTTACCGGTATTCATATTTACCTGTCTATACCAAAATCCGGTTGAAGTCGAGTCTGCAAGATATTTATTTACTGCTTTTATACTTTCTTTCCACATTCTTTTGCAATCTTTATCTTCGAATAATTTCCAGCTTTTCAAAAGATATTCATAATAAGAATCTATTCCGCCGCTTATATGGCTTTCCGAATCTGTCCATTTTCCTGTTTCAACATTTATAGATGAACCAACAAGTCCAATCTTTGACCGGTGATTGTACAATTCCACTAAGGCTTTTTTTGCTTTGTCATAATAAATTGGATTGTCCGTAAGCTTACTCAGAGTTCCAAACTCAATTAAGCAGGAGCCAATCTCAGCAGGATTACTAACTTCACCTTTTACTTCACCAGTTTTCAAATTCACATAACGGTAAGGCATGCCAGTTTTTGTTAAGAACCATAGTATCGAATGCATCAACAGGAGTCATCAGCAAAGAAGTACCGTACCAATCAAAATAAGTTTTACTGACTGGCTTAAGCTCATCGTGCCCCCACGCATATTTCTTATATCCGTCCCACGCATGAATAAATTCGGCTTTAACTTTTGCCGCCATTTCTTTCTTATCAATTTTTTCATTTGCAGTATAAGGATTTTCTTTTGAACCGGCTTTTGCAAGAATATTTATGTTAGGCAATAATAAAATTGAAGTTATAATAAAAATCAAAATAGACATTTTTTTTGAGTTCATTAGGCATTCCTTAATTAAAAATATACTCCTTAATTTCAGTTAATCATTGATGGAGGAAAATCCTGCTTTTCACTCCCCCATCTTTTATTCGGTTTATCTCCCATAGTCAAAATTAATGTACCGCCCTCAAGAATTTCCTTATGATAAATATAAGAGTGATATAATTGTTTTCCATTCAACTCAGCGGATTGAATAAATTTATTTTTTTAAGATGCTTAGCTCATCAATATTTGCAATAATGACTTAGCTGAGAGGAACATCCTCTTTGATGTCCTTTAGCAATATATTCAAAATGTTTAGATAAAAAAACGTGGTGTGTTATATTGAAAAGCTGGAATATTGGTAATAAATATTTCATTTATAAATAGATTTAGGAGCAACCGGCGGACAAGTAACTAACCTCATTCCACATACTCACCCATCTTTCCGAACTTTTCAAGTCTGCCTTCAATTAATTTTTCCGGTTTAATTTTAATCAGCAGTTCAAGTTCTTCCTTAAGCACAGCTTTAAGGTTGTTTGCAGCTTGCAGGTGGTCTTTATGTGCGCCACCGAGCGGTTCGAGGATAATGCGGTCAATTAATCTTTGTTCAAATAGATCAGGGGCAGTCAGCTTTAAGGCTTCGGCTGCCTGCTCTTTGAAATCCCAACTTCTCCATAAAATGCTTGAGCAGGATTCAGGACTGATCACTGAGTACCAGCAATTTTCCAACATTAAAATTCTATCACCTACGCCGATTCCAAGTGCCCCACCGCTTGCGCCTTCTCCTATTATAACAACAATAATTGGCACACGCAGACGGCTCATTTCAAAAAGATTCCTTGCGATGGCTTCAGCCTGTCCTCTTTCCTCTGCTTCAAGCCCGGGAAAGGCACCGGGAGTATCAATCATCGTAATAACAGGTTTATTAAATTTTTCAGCAAGCTTCATTAAACGAAGAGCTTTCCTGTAACCTTCAGGATTAGGCATTCCAAAATTTCTAAAAACATTTGATTTTGTATCGCGTCCTTTCTGATGCCCGATAATCATAACTTTATATTCATCGATAGCGGCAAAACCTCCGACAATAGCTTTATCATCTTTAAATCCTCTATCGCCGTGAAGCTCAACAAAGTTATTTGTCATTGCGTATATGTAATCAAGAGTGTAAGGGCGGTCGGGGTGGCGTGCAAGCTGTACACGCTGCCAGCGGGTCAAGTCTTTATAAACGCTTTCTTTAATTAGCTTCGCCTTTTCTTCGATCATCATGATCTCATCTTCAATATTTATTTTATCTGAAAGTTTTTTCATTTCTTCAAGCTTGGCTTCAAGTTCTGCGATTGGTTTTTCAAAATCTAAAATTGTTTTTGCCATAATTATTTCCGTTTGTCCCACATTTTAATCAATGTCTTACTTAAAATTTCTAAATCGAACCAGATATTTTGGTTTTTTGCGTAAAGAATATCAAGCTTATCATTTTCAGATTCTTGAGAACTTTCGACATACCATAAGCCCGTTAAGCCCTTTTTACCAAGGTAAATCGTTTTTTCTTTGTTACTATATTTGGGTCCAACGAAGCTAACATTACCGCTAAAAATTGAGGGGGTATTTAGGACAAAGTTTTTAAATTCACTTCGTTCAGTGCCCGCCTTCGAAATCAAATATATAAAAGGATAGATAAAAAACAAAACAAGAGAGGCGAGGGAATAGTCGAATATATTTTTAAATACCCGGAGCGCCGGGTTTGAAATATTGTATTTAATTTCAAAAATTGGCATATCATCTAAAATGGAAACCGAAGTTTTGCCAACAAGAAAATCCAAATTAGTTCCGATAAGTTTAAACTCGACAGGCTCTTTTCGACAGTTGGAAACTATTGACATCATTTGATTATAAGAAAGCTCTTCAGTCGAAAAAATAATTTCGTTGATTTTTCTATCGCGAATCACTTTAATGATATTCTCAATGCTCCCGACTACTTCAAAATCATCAAATTTATTTCCAATTTCTTTATATGAAAACCCGATTAAGCCGGAGATTAAATGATAATCGGATTGCCGCATTTTTAATTTTTTTGCTATTTGGATTGCATGATTGTTTGTTCCGACAATTAAAGTCCTTTTGCTTGTAAAGCCATCACTCTTAATCCCAATCCTAAAAAATATTTTTAATATTACTCTCCAAAACGCCAGGCTAAAAAGAAGAATTGCATAAGTTATAATTATTGCTGCTCTGCTATATGCATACTGTTTAACAAAAAAAGTAAGTGACGATAAAAGGAAAAAACTTATCACCGTAGCGACATAATTTTTAAGTACGGAGAGAGAATCCTTTTTATATACACCTGAAACACTTGCTACAAAAATGTGAAGTAAAGCCGGGACTGTATAAACCACCGGAAGGATAAAATTAGGGAATCCACGCCAATGCCCAAATGTAGAATAAATTTCGGAAGCTGCAATTAAAGAAAGATCAAAGAAAACAAAATCGAGCAGGATAGAAATAATTATGAGTTTTCTCTTTCCGAGAAAGGCAAAAAATTTTCTAAATGTAATTGCAGAAGTTAAAATCAGTTCGACAAGAAATGAGCTTGATAAATGTTTCTTAACAAAAAGTTTCATTGCGTCGTAAAAGATTTTTGTTTCATCGATGCTGCTGCGTTTTGTGCTTTCGCCTTTATAGTGAATAATTTGAGTTGAGTGAACATAGAAAACTTTAAATCCGGCTTTTTGAATTCTGTAACAGAGATCAAGATCTTCGCCGTACATAAAAAATTGTTCATCAAGGCCGCCGACCATTTGCAGAGCTTCCCTTCGCATCATCATAAAAGAACCGGAAAGGGCATCTACTTCATAAGTTTGGTCTTCATCCAGATAAGTCAAATTATAGCTGGCGAAAATTTTGCTTTTTGGGAAGATAGAGCTTAAGCCTGTTACTTTGCAAAAGGAAGTCCAGGGACCCGGAAAGCTTCTGCGGCATGCAAGTTGAAGAGTCCCATCTGGATTCAGGATTTTGCAACCAGCCATTCCCGCTTCACGATATTCTTCAAAAAAATTTAACATTTTCTGAAATGTATCTTCTCTAACGATTGTATCGGGATTAATTAATAGAAGAAAATTCCCGGAAGCAACTTTGAGTCCAATATTATTAGCTTTACTGAAACCGAGGTTTTTTTGATTGACGATGAGTTTTACATCGGGAAATTTTTCTCTTATTAGTTCGGAGCTGCCGTCGTCGGAAGCGTTATCTACAATAATAATTTCACTTGAAATATGTTGACAGGCTTTTGCAATTGAGTACAGTAAATTCTGAAGAAATTCTTTAACGTTGTAATTGACTATAATTATGGATAAGTCCATTGTCAATCCTATTTATAAATGTCCGAAAATACTTCTTAGGCGAAGTTTCCAAACCATAAAGATTGCTTCGTGTACAATTTTTTTTGACATCTTGGAAGTTCCGGTTGTACGGTCAATGAAAATGATCGGAATTTCAAGTACGGTAAACCCATTCTTCCAAGCTTTAAAAGTTATTTCTATTTGGAAAGCATAACCATTGGATTTTACTTTATCAAAATTTATTGACTCAAGAACTTGGCGCCGAAAACATTTGAACCCGCCGGTTGCATCTTTAACCGGTAGCCCGGTAATTATTCTTGTGTAAAGATTTGCTAAATAGCTCAGGATTAATCTTCTCATGGGCCAGTTTACTACACTTATTCCGGAAGCATATCTGCTGCCTAAAACCAAATCGTAATCTTTAATTGCTTTAAGGAAATTTCTTATTTCCTTTGGGTCGTGTGAGAAGTCTGCATCCATTTCAAAAATAAAATCATAATTATTCTTTAAGGCAAATTTAAATCCTTCCACATAAGCGGTGCCAAGACCGGATTTTTTTTCTCGGCGGATTATTTTTACTCTGTTATTATTCTTAGAAAGCTCTTCTACAAAACTTCCTGTGCCATCCGGAGAATTGTCGTCAATAACAAGAATATCTAAATTGTTTTCGTATAAACCAAATATTTCAGGTATCATCTTTTGAATATTTTCCAACTCATTATAAGTTGGGATGATTATCAAACTTTTCTCCATAAAACTCCAAAAATTAAATTATTCATAATGACCTTTGCCGAGAAGAACAACGAACACAGTTCTAAACAAAATTTTAAAATCCATTCGAAGCGACATATTTTCAATGTAAAAAAGATCATAGCGAAGTTTGATTTTTACATCTTCGATAGTTTCATCATATTTATGCTTTACCTGAGCCCATCCGGTAATACCGGGGCGGACTTTTAATCTTCTTTTGTAGTAAGGAATTTCTTCAGATAATTTTTCAACGAAGAAAGGACGTTCAGGGCGGGGACCGACGATACTCATTTCGCCCTTCAATACATTTAACATCTGTGGAATTTCATCAATACGAACCTTACGTATGAACTTTCCAACACGCGTAATACGCGGATCATCTTTTTGTGACCAAACCGGTCCTGTATGTTTTTCAGCATCTCTTTTCATTGAACGAAATTTATAAATCTTAAATACCTTTCCGTTTATTCCGCATCTATCCTGCTTGAAAAAAACTCCTCCTTTACTTTCGAGGGCAATAGCAATTGATGATATTGCGGTAACAGGCAAAGTTATAACGATAATTATTAATGAAACGATGATGTCGATTATCCTCTTGATTTTCTTTTCCCATTCCGGCATTAATTGGGGAAGAATATCGATTAACGGAATGCCGTAAATTTGTGCGGTGCGCGCTTGCCCGCTCAAAATCTCATATAAATCAGGGACTATTTTAAGTCCCACATTTCTCGATTCACATTTAGCAATAATTTCGATCAGATAATCCCTTTCATCCTTTTCAAGTGCAATAATAATTTCTTTTGCATTGTTTCGATCTATGAGCTCTTCAATGTCTTTTATAGATCCGGCAATTTGGACATCATTAAAAGTTTCACTTAAACTTGATTTTGATACTGAAACATAACCTACAACATCTAAACCAAGCGCCTGATGTTTAAAAAGTTGGTGATGAACTTCTGTAGCTTTTGAATTTATTCCTACAATGAGCGTATTTTTTCTGCCAATACCTTTTATTAATAAATTTCTTTGGAAACTTCTAATAAAAACTCTTCCCGTTCCGACAAATACAAGGAAAAGCCCCCAATAGACGAAAATAAGTATTCTAGTTGCTGAGCCCACGCCATGCACGTAGTCATCTATAAAAATTAAGAAAAAGAGAATGAATATTCCGACAAAAGAAGTTTTAAATAGAAGTGAAATTTCATCGAACCGTGAAGAAGCAAACCATGTCCTGTACATGCCGACAAAAGTAAAAAGTAAAAGCCAATAAAAGTATATGACAAACATTGGAATAAAAAATTCCGGAGCTGTTAATATCCCAAACCATCTTGTTTGAACACGGAACTGGTAATAAATATACCAAGCAAGATTGATACATATAAAATCAATTAAAAGGATTAATATTTTTCCGATTTTTTTTGACATGAATAGAAAATTTTAGACTTTTATCCTTCCATTATATTTTGCGTATATGTATATAATGCCAATAAAATGTCTGAAAGTTATTTTTGAAAATAAATTCTTCTTAGTTATTCTTTGTTCATGATGAATTATTTGAGTATATGGATAGTAATATACTTCCCATCCTTCTTTTCTTATTCGAATGCAATAATCGATATCTTCCGGTCCATAAAAAATTTTATCATCATAGAGTCCAACCTTTTCAACAATTTCTTTGCGAAAGAATTGACATGCCCCTATCAAATAATCTACTTCTCTAATTGAATTGTGATCCCAATCTTTCATTAAATGATAATTTAACGACTTGGATTTTTTTACAAAAGTGAAATTTTCTAATCTCCGGTATATCAATGAAATCAATGATGGAAATCTTTTGCACGAATATTGTAATTTCTTTTCAGCATCAACCAGCTTTGCTCCTACCATTCCGCAGTTAGGATGATCTTCTATAAATTGGTACAATGATAATATAGAATTTTCAATTAATTCCACATCGGCATCCAGTATTAAAATGTATTTTCCTTTTGCTACTTTTAGGCCTTGATTTCTTGCTGGAGCAACGCCTTTGTTTTGGCTATTTTTGATTAGATGAACCTGGGGAAAATTATTTTCAATCATTTCAATAGTACCATCCTCGGAAAAATTATCAACTAATATTATTTCAAAAGATAAACCTTCCGTAAACTTAAAGATTGATTCTAAGCATATTCTAAGAAAATTTTTCATTTTCCAACTTATAATAATAATACTTAAATCATATTCTATTTTATTCATAATTATACATTACATTAAAAATTTTATTAATGGTTAATTGAGTTAAATACTTTTACTAATTCTAATACTGTCAAATTTATATTAAAATGTTTTGCTCTTTCAATGCCTCGGTTTCTAATTTCTTCGTAATAATCTTTATCTTCAATCAACTTAAAAATATCTTCGATAAAAGATTTATAGTCATTTGGCTCATGTAATAATCCACCCGAATCAATTATTTCTTCTAAAGAAGTATTATTTGATGCTAAAACAGGCAGTCCAGATTGCATTGCTTCTAATGGCGGAAAGCCAAATCCTTCATAGAAGGAAGGAAACAAAAATATTGAAGAAATATTATATATTTTTTTCAACAATTTATCCTCTACACTTTTTAAATAAATAACATTTTGACGAATTTTTATTTCTCTTAACAATTTTTCCCCACCATATCCTATTTTGCCAATTATTACAAATTTAATATTCTTATTTTTTAGATATACTTGGTCAGCGATTTTCAATATACCGAGAATATTTTTCCTATTCTCTATCATTCCGACATACAAAACAATGTGGTCCGGATAATTAAGTAGTTCAAGTATTTCCTTCCTTTCAATTTCCGACAAATTTAAGATTTTAAATTCTTTATCAGCGGCTTCATATATAACTCTAATTTTTTTTTCATTAACTCTATAATATTTTAATATATCATGCTTTGAATATTCGGAAACAGTGATAATTAAATCACTACTTTTTATCGAAAAGTAAGTAAAAAATTGAAGGTATTTCCTGTAAATAAATGGGTGAAATGTTTTATCCACCTTATATATGACATCGTGGAGTACTAGAATGTATTTGATGTTTTTAATTTTGATTAGAGGTATTAATTGATTAGCAGAAAAGAACAAATTAATTTTATGTTTTTTTAAATATTTCGGAAGAATAAAATTACTCCATATTGGAGCAAAAAGTTTTTGAGGAAGAAAGCTTTTTACCGTGGGAACGTTTTCATAATAATTATTATCGATTGCAATATTTTTATAATAGAACAAAAAATATTTGTTCTCTTTATCAATTGAAGGCAATTCTATTAAAATTGTTTTTAAAAACCTTCCGATACCTGTCATTTTTCTTTCTAATATTCTTGCGTCAATACCTATGTTCATATCTCATTTTATGTTTTAATAAATAAATAAATCCACCTAATTTCTGTTTTGATTTTTGTTTATTTACCGGAAATAAAATATTCCAGATAATAATCTGAGAAAAGAGTTGAGTAAACAAAAGAAAACTCATTAATAGTTTTGAAAACGACTTATAGTGCTTCAAAATATAGATATATTTGCTTGAATAAGTTCTGATTGTATATAATCTGTAGTCCTTTTTACCAGAAACACTTCCTATGTGATGTATTCTTAAATCAGGGGAATAAATGATTTTGTAACCTTTGCCAGAAACTCTTTTGCAAAGATCAACCTCTTCAAAAAACATGAAATAGTCTTTATCAAACCCATTAATCATTTCAAAAATTTCAGCTCTAATAAATATAGCTGCTCCTAAAATCCAATCTACTTTCAAGCGCTTATTTTTTTTTAGCTTTGTAATTAGTGATACAATAAACCCTTCGGCGAACACTCCTAGGCCTATTAAATTAAATAATTCAAAAATAATATTTGGATAAAAGCCTGCTGAGAAATCAAAATATGGAGATCTAACTTGCTGTTTGGGACCAATAATTCCAATTGACTTGTCACTTTCAAATAAGTCAATTATTGGTATAAAAATATTTTCATTAATTAATGTATCGGGATTCAAAAAACAAATATATCTGCCTTTTGCTTTTGAAAATCCATAATTACAGCCTTTCCCAAAACCTACATTTTTATCCAAATAGTAAAATTGAATATTTTTATTTTTATTTCTTTTTTCTAATTCCAATATTTTTTTATCTGGAGAGTTATTATCAATAATGATTATCTCATAATTGATCACTCTTGGAGAGTCAATTATTTTAGCAATACTTTGAAGACAGTTTCCGATCTCTTCAGATAAGTTGTAATTTACAATTACAATGGATAGGTCGGTTTTATTATTGTGTAGATTTGAGTTATACATTACAGTTCGATTTTTAAACACTTATAATCTATGTGCAAGAATTATGAATAAAATAATTTTATGCGGGAAACCAAGAACATTCTTTCTTCTTCTTGTAATAGAAATTTCCATGAGACAAATAAAAACGCTAATTGTATCACTATTAAAAGAATTAATTTAAGACTTATGACACTAATCAAAACAGGAAAAATAGAGCAAACGAACAGTATTATTAAATAGTTATACTTAAGTTTAAATTCAAAATGAGTTGATATATGTCTTTTTGCAAATAAGAATAATACAATTGCATCTATTGCCATTCGTAACATCCACACAAAAGCAGCGCCGTTTATTCCATCGTATTTAATTGCAATCCACATAAATAGTAAATAAATAGGCAGTTCAATTAAATTTACTTTTGCAGTTATATCCGGCCTACCAATTCCTTGTAAAAAAGCAAAAGGAATATATGCTAAGCAATTAAAAAGTACACCAATAGCTAATAATTGCAAAATCAAAGAACTATTTTCGGCAAATTTCACTCCTAGCCATAGGCTCATTCCTTTATTAGCAAATGTGATTATTAAAAGAATTATAGGATACAACAGGATAAATATATATTTGACTGCTCTTAATGATATTTTTTTTGTAAAGTCCGGATTAGTTAAATAACTTGCGGAAAATGCAGGAAATAATACCCCAGTTAATGCCCCAGGAATAACCAACAATTTTGTTACTGCTTCGTATGGTGTTGCATAATATGCTATTGCTTTTGCTGAAACCAAAGCACCAATTAAAAATCTATCTGAATAAACAATTAAAGGTACAATAAAATTAGATACTGTCATCCAACCACTTAACTTAAGAATCGGTTTAACTAAACTTGATTCAAAATAGAATTTACTCTTTAAGTTAATATTTAATTTCAAACAATGACTCATATAAAGAATCCAGACCACAATTCTTACAATGATGAGAAAGCATGCTATCCAAAACAAACTGTTAGTAAAAATTAAACAAAGTAGGGGGCCTAAAAATGAAAACACTCCTAGAATAATTCGTATAATATTTATTATTCCAAATTTCTGATACGCTTCTAAAATACCTCTAATTCCCGCCGTTGTTGTCACAATTGGAATTGATAATGCAAGGATATATAGAGTATTTAATGTTTCCGTCTGAAGAGATTTTGAAATTTTAAAAAAATTATAAACTAACGATGGGGCCAAAATTATTAAAATTATTGTGAACAAAAGACTTATGAATAGCATTAAGAAAAACGAAGTCCAGAATAAGCCTGGAATTTCTTCGGTTCTATTTGTTCCAATTTTTTCTGCCACAATTTTGGTTAAAGCTCTCCCAATCCCAAAATCAAAAAAACTGAAATATCCTATTATAATCCATGCTAGACTAAGTATGCCAAATCTCTCCGTTCCTAGACCCTTTATTAATGGAGGTATAATTACTATAGCAAATACCAAAGGGATACCATAACCAAATAAATTATATATACTATTCTTGGCTATAGATTTGCCACTATAATTTATATTTAAATTTTCTGTCTTTTCCATTTATATTTTCAATGATTTTACATTTTCCCCGTTAATAGCCATTTTTTCCAAAATAGGTAAATATAGGATTATTAAAAATAGACTAATATACCATTGAGTCAATCTTGTTACCATCACTAAAAACGAGAAGCCTACTATTAGGAAGAAATAAACAAGAAGGGCAAATACAACTAAGCTTTTTTCATTATAAAATTTGAACCAAAACCAAGTAATTAAAAATCCAATTAAGTAAGGAACAAAGAATACACCGGCAGTTCCAAAATCGGCACTTAATTCACGAATGTACGTACCAGTATTTGTCCACATCGGTATGAAATAACCCTTCTGAAAATCAGATGGTCTTTTCATGATACCAAGTTTTGCCAAGAAATCATAAAAAATTAAGAATGTATTTTCCCCAAACATTGTGTGTTCATTATTTAGTTCGAGGTATTTACTCAGCACACCAACATCGCTACTTAGGTAAAGATAAATTGAGGGGGATATAATAAAACTCCCTTTTAATTGGGAGAGTCCATTACTAGCTCCAACAAAATTCTCATATGATCCTCTTGAAACTCGGATTAAAGAAGAACTAGCAACCAAAATTATAACCAGAATTGATGAAGCAACAAAAGCATTCATTTTTGAAAATTTAAATCTTTGTGATGCATCATCGTTAAGAAGATGTCTAAATAGAAAAAATGAAAACAAAAACTCCAACAAAGCAAATAATATTTCTCCTCTTCCAAAATAGGTTAGTTCCTTTAAAATAATACATATAAAGGGAAAGAATGTTAAAAATGAAAACCGCCTCTTATAAGCTGTATAAATCCCCACAAGGAAGATCGCAACATAAACAAAGTTAGGAAGAATAGGTATAAAGTCCTTAATTTCTCTATTTACATTTAATCGATATACAATTGCTGCATTAACTAAAACAGCTGGTATGCTGCCAAACATATGTATCAATACCCACCAGCGCTGTATTGCAACAAACAAACCAACAAGGCTAAAAAAAAGAATAGATAATTTTAATGCCTTTCCCCCATCTGTAAAAATAGGCAATGAAATATCAGATTTCTTATCGAATGCTTTAACTATAATATTCAAATTCTTTGCACTTATTACAGTTAAAATGCCCAACAAAAAAGATAAAAATGATGAAATTAAATAAATCCAAGCTAGGGGTATTATTTTAATATAAGGGAGTAATCTTAATTCATATAAAAAGACTAGTCCTCCCATTATAAAACAATATATGGTTAAATGATTAATCCACTTCTGAAAAAGTAATTTACCTAATATTATACCTAGAAAAGAAATTACAGCAATTAATAATAGCGTCATATCAAAGGCTATAAATTAAGCTTATAAAATTTGATCACCTTTTTAAAGAAATTTGCTTCTTTTATTTGAAGTGGATTTTGAAATTGCTCTCTATTTACCGCACTTTCTGCCCAAAAGACAAATGGAATAATAAGGAATGAAACAAAGAAAAGGGCGCCAAGAATAATAACAGCCCTTTTAGGTCCGTATTTTAACTCTGGCGGTATAGCTTTATCAATAACCATTATAGTAGGTATACTATTTTCTTCTTGAACTTTTGCTTGTTCATACATCGGCATTACTATTTCCATAATTTCTTGTTGTATTTGAACTTCCCTATAAGTTTTCAAATACTGAATCGCTATATCAGGCATTTCTTTAAAAGGGAAAAAAACATTAGAAGATGACCCTAAATTTGGAGAGTCTTTTAATTCTTGGACTTTCTTTTTCAATAGATTTACTTCAGCTAAAACTCCCTGATACTGCGGAGCATTTTCGCCATATTGCTGTTTAATAATATAAGCGGCCATTTCTTTTTTATATAGCTCAGCTTCAATTTCAGCATCTGCCTTAACTGTCACTTCTAATTGTTCAGGGACAGCAACTATGCCATATTTTTTTTGAAATTTATACAGCGAATTATCTGCTTTTTTTAAATCATTTACATTTTGAGTGTATCTTTTTTCAATGAAGATTCTATTATCTTTTGCTCTTTCAATATTAAATTTAATATTTAAACTATCTACCAAATTGACTAAATAATTCGTTATATCCGCACTCATTTTAGAATCTTTATTAATTACACTAAAATCAATCATTCCATATTCATTTGGTCCAAATGAGATATCACCTTTAAAGGCTTTAATGGCCTTATCAATATTATTAG